>CAIOST010000307.1 GCA_903861045.1 uncultured bacterium
CCGGACCCGCCGTGCGCATGGCAACGTCGAGGACCATGCCGTCAGACTCTGGCGAGGCTCCCGCCGAGCCGAACACCTGTTCAGGTGCCGCGCCGGTGTCGATCACCGACTAGGGATGGAGTGTCTACTCGGAATCGTACGCCTGACGGCACGTTATAGCCCTCGCGTACACAGCGACCCTCGGTGCTGCGGGCAGGCTCATCCAAGCCCGCCCCGCCACCCGGCTATTCCTTCCCGATTCAAAACCTACCGCATGGTACGACTTTTGGGGGTCGAAAAGCAACGCCATCAAAAACAAGCTTCGACGCCCCCTCTGAGCCACTCCCCCCCGCCTAAATAGTTTACATAACCGCCGTCGACACGGAGGTGTTCCGCCCCCCGCTCGGAGTGCAGTTTGTACGTCCTATCCGTTCGGAGTGCAAATTATCGAATCGCTTTCATGCGGAAAAAGGCTGTCCGATTGCCTTCTGCTTGGATCAGACAAGATCCGGCCGATGCGGTAGGCGGAGGGTTTGTATAGACCGGCTGCCAGTCCTGTCCGGGGCTTAGCAGATCTTGCTTTCTCTCGACAACCTGCCAGGCCGATAAACCTCCACGCCAGTCGATGTGGAACCAGCCTTGTGTGTGGGTCAGATTCGTCACGCGCAACACGGAATCAGAATTGGTCGGGTTGGTGTCCGCCAGGAATTCGGCTCGATTGTCCATGCCGTCGCCATCCGGGTCCAAGGTTGCATCAGCCGCATTGCTGAAGCTAAGTCCATGCTGCCATTCCCACCAGTCCGGCACAGCGTCGGCATCCGCATCCGGATCCGTCAACCGGATGTCCGCCTGATTGACCGCCGTGGTCAGTGAAACCGGCACGGCGCTCCACAAGCCGCGGGCCTCCCACGCATCAAGCGACCCATTCCCATTGGCATCAAGAAAGGCAAGCGCCCAGTAGTTGGAAGGGTACGGCAGGTCCTCAAACGTGTAGGGCTCCATCCCCGTCGTGGCGACGACAAACGGGGTCTGCCAGTCGTTGGAGGACGCACCAGCCAGCACGCGCAGCGTGCCGGGTTGGAACCCGTCGTAACTCACCCTTCCGGAGAGCGGCGGCGAACGGTAGGCCACGGCGAGTACCAGGTTCTGGAAGTACTCGCCGGTGATCTTGTCCAGACAGCGACTGTAGGGCGGATGATCGAGAGCAAAGGCCTCGAGCGTTTCGGCGCGCCGCAGTACGGCGGCGTTCAGGTTCTGAACAGCCGCCGCGCGCATCAACGGTCCGCACATGGCCGCCTTCTGCTCGGGGTAAAGCAGGCTATCGCTGTCCACATAGGTCCAATTGTGACCGGTATAGGCACCGCCAAGGCGGGGCCCGGTCCAGGATATCCCGTACGCGTTGGCCATGTCGCCCGTGGCCGTTCCGTCGCCGCCCGGCGGAATGCGGGCATTAACCGTCCACGCAAACCGCTCAAAGCCGGCGAAGATGCGCGAGATGGGAATCGCATCCGCGCCCAGCCGGCAATCGCCGTACTCGCGGTAAAGTTCCCAGAGGTTATGCAGTGGATACAAGGCGGACATCCACGGCTGCTGGATCGGGGCACTGCCGGGGTTGTGGCGAACGTCGGTTTCGAACAGGAAGCAGCACTCCTCGCCAGTCGCATGGCGCAGTAGCGTGATGTTCCGCGCCGCGATCCGCGCCATCTGGTTGCTGAAGTCGTCGAGGTACGACGCGTCAAGCGCATGGCCGAGGAACCAGTTGATTTCGGCGCGCTGCGACCCCATGCGTCCCGTAGTCTCTTCCCATTCAGAGATCGGCGGGTCCTCCGGCGGAACCAGGCTCATGTCGGCGCGCCGGTTGTAGCCGAACCGGCGACTGGCCGCGCCTTGCGCCAGCAGATCCAGCACATGGCGGTCAGCGGTCAGCCAGTAGTAAAAGAAGAGATTGCGGAAATAGGAGTGCGAGCTGTTGTTGTCTTTGCGGAATCCGCCGTAGCCAACCGTCCCCCATCCCGTGCGAATGTCGGCCCCCGGCTCCCCCTGGATGATCAGGGTCGACAGGACACGGCGGGCCGCCGGAACACTCAGTTCGTGCAGAAAGCGGCGTTCTCCCGTCATGGCAAAAGCCCGGCCGGCACCCAGGAAGGTGTTATGGTAGTCCGAGAAGGTGGCCCCGAAGAAGTAGCTATACCATGTGGTATCGTCGCCCACCTCATCGCTCAGCAAGTTGTTGGCATAATAGCGCGGAAGCAGGCCGTGGGTCATGAACCCATGCAGGCCGTGGGCTTCGACATAGGCCAGGGTACTCGTGCAGGCCGCCACAAGCGCGGTTGTGCAGCGCTGCGCCGCGGAATCGGCGGTCCCGTCCCACAACTCGCCCATGGCACGGGACGCTGCAACATCTTTCTGTGCCGGCCACGCGATCAGGGGATGGTCCAGCGCGGCCCACACGTCATCACGCGCCAGCGGGAAGGACTCGTCCGGCGCCAGTACCCGCAACCGCACGCGACACGCTGCGCCCTGTCGCGGCCCCAGGAGCTGATTGGTGGAGACAACACGCAACCAGATGCCGGTCGCTGCCACTTCAATGGCCTGCGGCTCGTTGAGACGCATGAGGCCGAACCCCGCCGCCATTCCGCCATTTGCCCCCCGCACCGCCGCTGCCGGGCGGGTGGCGAACCCGCCCGTCGCCGTGGTCCCACCAAGCGAAAGCGTATACCGCGCCGGTTGCAGCCGTGTCTCCCGCCGATGTTGCTCAACCACGCCACGCTCGTTCCCCGACATCGCGGCCTCCAGGGCCGAGTTAGTGCTTGCGGCAACGTACGCGCGCACAGGCGCAACCTGCGCCAACGGCTGGAACAGGGACACGCCCGCCAGCGGAAAGCAGCTGTTCGTTGTCCACGCTTCGAAACCGAGACCGCCTCCGACGTCGGTTGGACAGTCGAAGTGAAAGTCCACTTCCACGCCGGGCGAGCCTGCCTGGAATGTGTAGCGTAGGAGATACCGGAATGCCGGTCCGGTTGTCCGGGGATAATGCCCGGCAACCTTGACCGTGACACTCAGCGGGCCGACGTGCTCAAAGGCCACGCTCTCCGGCGGACCCGCCGTGATCACGAGTCCGCTCTCGAAACGGATGACGCCGTTTCCAGACGCCGACACAACGGGCGCGTAATCTGCACCGCTGGCATCGCGTCGCACCACGCGATCAAACAAGGAGAAGCGGTTCGTGGGGATCGAAAAGCTCACCACCCCGGTATCGACGAGCACGCCATTGGTCGCGAAGCGGGCGGTCACACCGGTGACGCACGCCACCGCCGCCGTCGCGACAATCTCGTAGCGCAGGGTTTGGCCCGCCGCCGGCGCTGAGGGGAACGTGAGGTGCAGCCACTGGATAGGCTGCGCCGATGCCACCCCCCCGGCCCACCGGCCCAGCACCTCGAACTGCGCCGGAACCAAAACACCCGCCGCATCCCGCAGGCACAGCGATGCCGCATTCGTCCACCCCCATTCGCGCGCCACCGGCACCCCGTTGCGCACCCAACCACCGGGGCGCGCCACCCCGGCATCCTCGACCACCGCAAGTCGCAGTCCGCCCTCAGCACCCTTCACCGTTGACAAAGCAGATGCAACAAGCGCGCAAAACCACAGCGCTTTCTGCAACCGCACGGGCCGGCACAGCATCTGCATCGCAGCGCTCAATCTTGGCATATCTCCCCCTGATCCTGGCATACCCTGTGAAGCGCCCTGCTTACTCAACTTGGATTCGGTAGAACTTCTGTCCTGCGCTGCCGACGTTGTCCGTGTGCACATTGACCGGAGGGGTGGCAGGAACATGGAGCTCCATGTTGGTGAAGCCAACCACCAGGTTCGTCGCCGCCTGCACCGTGTAGATACGCCCCGTGGCGCTCTGCCAGCGCACCACATATGTCCCGGGTGCGGCAGGTTTGTTCGTCAGAGCGTAGAGGACCAGGCACGACGCCGCGCTTTTCGGATCCGTACCGGCCCAATACTCCTGCTCGTTGCTCAAGCCGTCATGGTCCGGGTCAGCGGCGGGCCCGCTGACAGCGAGGTTGTTCAGACTGGCGAGATCGAAATGATGGTGCTGCCACGCCTCGTACGCTGTCCACGTCCTGGCCGAGGCGTAGGCGTAGCCCGAGAGCCCGCCGGCATTGCTGGCCGCCACGCGGTAGTAGTAGAGCGTGTTCGTCGACACCCCTGTGTCATTGCGATTGGTTACGTTCGCTGCGGCTAGCGTGACAAAAACCCAGGCGTTGCTGTCGGTCGATCGATCCACCACATAGCCGGTTTCATTACTGGCGTTGTCCACCCACGCCAGCGCTATCGCATTGGTCGCCGTCGCCACGGCAACCAGTCCTGTAGGCGCGACGGGAATGGCCGCCACGAAATTGGCCGTGATCGTCCGTGCCTGGGTCATCTGCGCAGTGATCACGTTCCCCGCGATTCCACAGCCGCTCGTCGCGCCGCTCCAGTTCAGGAAGGTGTAACCGGTGCTAGCTGTGGCGGTGATCGTCACATTCGAGCCCGCGCCCACCCATTGCGTCGTCTTATCAACAGAGCCGTTCTGGGCCGCTACCGGCGTGAGTTGGTAGAACGTGCCCCAGTTCCAGGTCAGCGTCGCGTGGTTCGTCAGTGTCAGCGTCACGTTGGTGGGACTGCCCTGCGCATAGGCGTTACCCGCCACCGAGGCGCCCGTGCAGACGTACTGCGTCGCGCCGATGGAAACCGGAGAGTTCGTTACGTACTGCGCAAGAGGCGTGTTGAGGTTGGTCGTCACCGTGCCCGGCATCACACCGCCCAGCGCCGAAACCACCGTCAAGGTCTTGTTCGTGGGTGCCGCATTGTTGGCACTGACCTGCACATTGCGCAGCGTGACAGTTCCGGTCAGAGCCGCTAATTTGATGGCGTACAACTTATTGCTTTCACACGCCATATTCATCGCCGCCGTCCAAACCGGGCTGCCGCCCGTGTTGGCCAGGCTCAGGCTTCCCAAGACGTCACCTTTGAACTCCGCGAGCAGCGTGGCCGCCTGGGTAGTGCTGTATTCCACCTGTAGGGCATAAGTTCCAGTGGACGGCACCCGGAAGCAGAACGCGGCGGCGTAGGTTGCGCCTTGCGCTGTGATGCTGAAATTGCCAGCGGGCTGCGAAGCGACACCCCAACTGGTTTCCATGTCCTGATTGGCACCCGCACGAGTAAACGGCGCCAGGGTTCCGAAGGTTATAGCGGCGGTATTCGTCGCGTTGATATCCAGAACGGCCTGGTAGCGAGGCCGGTTCGTGTCGGCAATGTCGCCACGAAGCATACCGAAGTGGCCGTCGGTATCCTGCGGGGTTGAGGAAAGGTTCTTGTCGATCAGGTGAAACAGGACGTTCAGCTCCCCGTCGAGCTGATTGAATACCGCTTGCGCCTCAGCCTGCTTTGCGCGCATGCGCGCGTCCATCGCGGCCTGGCGGGTGATCGTCTGATCTCCATTGTAGTTTGGATGCTGGCCGCCTTCGTAGGCGAGGTAGGCCAGCCCGTACATCTTAGCAATGGCTGCCGAGGACTTGAGGGCGTTGTAGTGATTTGCCGCCACAAACGTTCCGGAATTCCAGATGTTGTCGAGCGTCAGCGTGGGCGGTGCATAGCCTGGATAGAAGTAGGTGCTGCTGCTGAACCCGTACACGTAATAGTTGACCGGATGCGGGTCGCCCCAGTTGGACCGGGAATCACGCTTCGCGTAGTAACGGTCAATGAAGGTCATCGTGCGGTTGCAGATGTCGATATAGTTCTGCTGGTGGCAGACGACCGGACGGATACGCGTCATCATGGCGTCGCTGCCGAACACCGACCGGAAGATATCGCTGATCTGCACCGTGCGCATGGCCTGATAGCGATAGGCCAGGGTGATGGGATCCGTGGTGCCGTCGAACCGGAGCGCGGGCACGGAGAAGGCGGCGTTTGTGACCCAGCCCCATTGCTGATAGTAGGTGCCGGAATTCCAGATCTCATTCCCGTATTCCAGGTACAGCTTGAGATCCGGGCGCAGCGATGCACACACATCGTTGCCGTCTCGTATCAAGAGGGCCAGGTTCCGGATGTAGTTATCGTCGGCACGAATCGGCAGACCGATCCAGGCATCCTTGCCTGCAGCATTGGCGAACTTGATCACGCTCTCCCACGAGGGTCCGGCGGTGCCCCACCCGTATGGGTTGACGCCGCGCTGCGTCGCGTAGCTCCAACGGGTGCGATTGGGCCACTCCATATCGCAGAGCGGGGCATCGAGGTTCATCCAGTGCATGTAGCGCAGTACGGAGAACGGGGCAACCGCAGCAAGCAGGGGCGCCGTAAAGACCTGATTTGTGGCATAGGAGGTCGTGCTGCCCCGGGCTACGGGACGCATGAGCTTGACGTTCCGAACGCCGCCCCCTGTCGAGGTGAACACCAGATGCAGTTGCGAGTTGTTTGTATCCGAGACCATCAAGTCATACGAAACCCGGCTCCCGGAAACACTCTTGTTCTGAACGACACCGCCGCCCCAGTCTTCCGCAATCGTCACGCCCGAAGGATTCCCACAATCGAAGGACAGTCGATAGGTACCATGGTTGTTACCTGTCGTTAAGCCGTGGTAGACAAGGCAGGAGGCATCTGCTGTTGGCCAGCCATTGGTATCAAGCGTCACCGCGGCGTTCCATGTGTACGGCTGCCCCCACTGCCGGTGGCTCCGCATGGCATCGGCCCAAACCTTCTCTCCAACATAGTCTGTCCCGACGCCGCCCCATTCGCTGATGTTCACGCCCACGCTGTTGACACGGGTCGACTGCGCACGCGCCATGAAGCAGCATTCCCCCAGAACCAGCAACACCAGCAGACCTGCGCAACGTCTCATGGGACAACCTCCTGTGGCGGATCGACCTGTCGCGCCAGCCCCGACTACGGACTGGACTCCTCAACACGGACGGTGTGTACGGTGACACGCCCCGACAGCGCGCTCAACTTGATTGCATGCAGGCGGCCAGCAACGCAGGTAACCGCCATCGGAGCACTGACAACTGCGACACCTCTTGTGCTCTCCAGAACAGACGAGCCAGCGATGCGACCATCCTGTTCAAACAGCATCGTCGATGGCGAATCAACACTGTACTCCACCCGCACGGCATATTGGCCATTCCGGGGAACACGGAAACAGTAGGCCGAAGCATATGCGGCGCTCCCGGCGGCAAGGGTTATCGAACCGGACAGCGCCGGAGCCCGCCCCCCGCTGGTCTCCACGTCATAATCCGCCCCCGCCCTTGCAAACGGAGCCATGACACCAAGCGCAACGGGTTCAGGCGTCACGGCATTGATGTCCAGGACCGCCTGGTAGCGCGGCCCATCCAGCTTCTCGATCCCCCCGCGAAGCATGCCAAAATGGCCTTCCACATCCCTGGGTGGCGACGCGGGGTTCTTGTCGATGAGATGGAAGAGGACGTTCAACTCGCCGTCCAGCTGGTTGAACACCTTCTGCATTTCGAGTTGTTTGGCCCGCATGCGCGGATCCATGGCCGCCTGCCGGGTAACAACCTGATCCCCGTTGTAGTTTGGATGCGGCCCGCCCTCATAAGACAGGAAAGCGAGCCCGTACATCCGGGCAATCGCAGCGGAGAATTGCAGTGACGCGAAGTGATTAGAGGCCAAAAATCCGCCTGAGGTCCAGATATTCTCCAGCGTCAGCGATGGTGGCGCAACATCCGGCTTGAACCATGTACTGCACGCCAGCCCGTACAGGTAGTAACCGACCGGGTGCGGGTCGCTCCAGTCAGAACGACTGTCGCGCCCCGCATAGTAGCGATCCATGAAACTCACAGCGCGATTGCAGAGATCCGCGTTGCCCTGCGGCTGACAAAGGACGGGACGTATGCGCGTCCGCATCGCATCGTGGCCGAACACCGCCCGGAAGGCGTCGCTGATCTGCACGGTGCGCATGGCCTGGAACCGGGACACCAGCGTCACCGGATCGGCCGCCCCATCAAACCTGAGCAACGACGCTGACGCGGCGGCATTTGTCACCCAGGCCCACTGCTGGGCATAGGTGGTGGGGTTCCAGACGTCGTTTCCATATTCCAAGTACAGCTTGAGATCCGGCCGCAACGGCTCGCACTCCGCACTTCCGTCGCGAATCAGGATGGCCAGGCTCCGGATGTAATCGTCGTTGGCCCGCACCGGCAGGCAAATCCAGGCGTCTTTCCCGGCCGCGTTGGCAAACTTGATCACGCTCTCCCACGAGGGGCCGGGAGCACCCCAGCCATACGTGTTGACGCCACGCTGCGTCGCGTAGTTCCACCGTGTGCGCCCGGCCCATTCCATGTCACGAAGCGGGGCGTCAATATTCATCCAGTGCATGTACCGCAGCACCTCAAAGGGCGCGACGGCGGTCAGCAGCGGATCCGTAAAGATCTTGTCCGGCGCATACGAGAGCGCACAACCGCTGGATGTCGGCCGCATGAGCTTGACGTTCCGCACACCGCCGCGTGTGTTGGTGAAGCGTAACAGGCACTGCGAGTTGTTGGTGTCGGCAATCACCAGCTCGCAGCTCACGCGGCTTCCCGCGAGGCTCCGGTTTTGAATGACGCCGCCCCCAAAGTCCTCGGCTACCGCGACACCAGAGGGATTCGCACAGTCGAACGAGAGGCGGTAGGTGCCGTGGTTGTTCCCGGTCAGCAGCCCGTGGTAGACCAGGCAGGAGGCGTCCGCCGTCGGCCAGCCATTCGCATCCAGTTCGACCGGCTTGTCAGAGGCGTTCGGCTGCCCCCATTGCCGGTGACTCCGCATGGCATCGGCCCAGATCTTCTCTGCCACGTAGTCCTTCCCCGCGCCACCCCACTCACTGATGTTTACGCCCACCCGATTGACGCGCCCCGATGAGACCTGCGCGACAGGCGCCAGGCTCGTCGGCGCGCCCACAGCAGCTTGCCGTGCTTCCGGTTGTGGCGGGTGGGTAAGCAGGGTGGCCAGCGTCACGCCGGTGCCGCCGAGCACCGCGATGCCCGCGCACACGGCTGCCACGGTCTTGACCTGTCCCCAGAAGAGCAACCTCAGCGCACTGTCGGTCAGAGCCGCAACCTTGGCGGAGACCAGTCCACCACCTGCCACGCTGCCGCCTGCTGCCACGGCTGTCGCGGCCTTGCAGGTCGAAGCCACCAGTGCGGCCGGCAACTCCGCCGCCGAGGCGGCGCTCTGGCTCATTCCGGCAACCAGCGCCGCAGCGCCGAGCGTCACGCCGCGCCGGGCCATGCGTTCGCGCAACTGCTCCCGGCCACGGGTGAGGCGCACACTGAATGTCTTCCCATTGCAGCCACACATTGGCGCCGCAGTCTCATAATCCAGGCCTTCGAGATGGTGCAGAATCACCGGTTGACGATACTTCTCGGCCAACTTTCCCAACTCCTCGTAGAGCGTTACCATGACGCCCTCCGCAAACAGGCCTGGATCGGGTTCCGCGGCAAGCATGGCTGCCTCCTCTTCCCGCGCTTTCCGGCGGATCACCCCGCGATAGGCGTTGCGCGCCAGACAAAGCGTAACATGATACAACCAGCCCGACACGGAATCGGCTCCTTCCAGCATATTACCCTTCCTGGCCAAGGCCAGAAATGTCGCTTGCGCAATGTCTTCCGCTTCCATGGCATTACCGACCAGGGCGCGCGCCGTGTTATGAACCATTTGCCCATGCCGATGCATCAGGTCGGCAAACGCCTGCTCATCGCCCATGGTCCGGAAAGCCCGCAGCAATGCCCCGTCTGTCCGCTTGGTGTTGGATTCATCGCCCATGTGAACATCCTCTGTCATCGTTATTCCACCGCTAAACCGGTTTTCCTACAAAAAAAGTGAACTTTGTTGATTGCAACAAGGCAAGGCTTCGCCAGAAACGGTGCAACCCGTTGATGGCCAGCGCATTCGACAGAGCGGAGAAAGATGCGCCCAAGCACAGTTGCGCCCAGGAAACCCGCAGTCATGTCGGCAGACGGTTTGCATCTCCAGAAGGCTAAGTCCGACAGGCTGCTAGACCGGCTCGATGAGCCATCGGCCCAAATTGCGGGTCTTCTTGGAGAAAGCCGCCCCGATGAGCGTAACGCGGCGGCCATCGTCGAGGAAGCGCTCAAAGTAGCGCTTCTCGCGAATTTGCGCCATGGCCTTTTTTGCCGTTCCGGTGAGCTTGAACTCGAAAACGAAGATCTCAGACTTCGTTTTGACCACGGCGTCGATGCGGCCGACGCTGGTGCGCGCTTCGGCTTTGATTCGCGCGCCAATGAGAGTGAAGACCGTGAAGAAGATTGTCTGGTAGTACTTCTCGTTCGCGATCGCGATGTCGCAGGGGATCTTCTCGAAAAACAGTTTCAGCGTTTCGAGCATCTCGTCCACACGCCCCTCGTTCAGAGCGGCGACCATGCGCTGCAGGGCGCTATTCAGATCCTGATCGGGCAGGTCGCTGAAGGCGCGCGCCAGCCAGTAGCTGAAGGACTCTTCGATTTCGAAGTTCGGGAACCCCAGGCGATACTGGCGCGAACGACCGCAGAGGGCGGCATCGCGAATCGTCAGGTACCCGGTTTGTACCAGCAGCGGCAAAACCTGAAGGTTCGCAGGATCGTAAGCCGAAAACACCTCTTCGGACATCGTTAAATCGCCCAGATTAAGTGGCGTATGCCGCAAGAGGTCCACCAGAAATGTCGGCGTGCCGGTCTCGAACCAGTAGTTCTTGAACTTCAGCTCATGGAAGCACTTCATCACAGAGACGGGATTATAGACCGTCTCGGCCGTCTCCTCGAACCGATAGCCGTTATACCAGTCGCGCAGTTCGGCAACCGTCTCTTCACGGGATTTGCCGAGCGCTGCGGTGAGCGCGGTGATATGCTCGGAGAAGTTCGCTTCCAGTTCCGTCTGTGTGTAGCCCAGCAACGTGGCGGTGGTGCGCTGCATGGTCAGGTCGGTCAGGTTGTTCAGGTCGGAGAAGATGGAAACCTTGGAGAACTTGCTCACCCCTGTGATGAGAACAAAACGCTGCAATGCCTCGGTCTTTTTGATGACGCCATAGAATGTCTTGAGCGCGGACTGGATGCCGTGTACGCCGGGTTGCCCAAGTTGACCCAGCAAAGGCTTGTCGTATTCGTCTACCAGAATGACGACTTTCCCGCTGCGTCCGGCAAGTTGCGTAATGAGATCACGAAGTGCGGCCGGTGGCGTGTCCGCCGTAAGGGTCAAACCCAGCGCCTTCGCCTGTTCATTAACGAACCGCAGCAATGAAGCTTTCAGTGCGGACTCGGTCTCCGCTTCAACATCGCCAAAATCCAGATGAATCACCGGATACGTCTTCCAGTCGTAATCCGTCCCATCAATGAACAGCCCCTTGAACAGTTCGCGCCGGTCTTGGAAGATCGCCTTGAGCGTGCTCACCAGCAGCGACTTGCCGAACCGCCGCGGGCGCGCGAGAAAGTACTGGCCCTTGTATCCGCGGATGAGTTCGTAAATGTGACTCGTCTTGTCCACATACAAATAGCCGCCCGCAATCAAGTCGGAAAACGTATACGCACTGGTGGTCAACGGCTTCATGGGAACACTGTAAGCCAGGCGGCAGAGCCTTTCCAAGTGAAATCTGTGACCGTGGAAGGGCGGATGAAGAGCGGCAGACGCATGTGAACGGCATCGTTGAATTGAGCCTTCAGCGGTAGGATGGCGTTCAATACCATACACCTAGCACCTACCACCTTTTCCATCGCCTTCCTGCGCACCGCGGCTTACAGGAAAGAGCCGAATTCCCGCGCGGAGAGGGTGCGGGCGCCTAAGCGGCGCGCTTCACTGGCCAGGCCGTTGTCGTTGGTAACCAGCAGAATGGGAAAGTCGCCGCCCGCCCGGAAGAAACGGATGTTGTCAATCAGCGCCGCATCCGCCCGGTGTTCCCCTTCGCCCCCGGAATAGGTGACGCGGACATTGCGCGCCGGCGTGCTCTCGGTACGCGTAGGGCCGTCGAACACCACCCAGGCACGACAGGCCGGGCTGGGGGCCGCCAGGCGCACGATGTCATCCACCAGCCGGGTGCGCGTGGCGGCGGTGTAAGCAGCCGCGCCTTGCGGCGGGAGGTAACGCCCCTGTAGGCCGAACAGCACGTTATGACCGTCAATCAACAGGATCACGGCATCACGGCCATCCAGGGCGCGGCGCAGCAGCCCGGCGGGCGAGTCGTCGTTGGTATCCACGGCCGTGGCGGGCGGCAGCAGGTTGGCATAGGCTTCGCGCAGGCGTTGCGCGAGGGTGGCGCCGAGCCGCGCCATGGTCGCGGCATCGAAGGCGCCGAGCGAGGTCAACTGCTCCACGGCGGTGCGCATGGTTTGCAATTCGGCGCGGGCCGGGGTCAGCCAGGCGGAAGCCTCAATCGCCAGGCGGGTTTCGACGGCGGCTTGCAGGCGCTCTTCGCGGTGGCGCAATTCACGGGCCAGTTCGGTGTTAGCCGCGTCGCGTTCGCGCTGGGCGGCGCGGGTTTGCGCTTCGGCTTCCTTGAGGCGCGCCTGGGCGGCAGCGAGGTCGTGCTCCAGCGACGTCTGGCGCTCACGCTGGCGCGCGTACTTGTCATCCACGCCCTTCAGGCGCCGCAGGTCGGCCCGGCTGTCGCGCAACTGCTGCTCGAGTTGCTGGCGGGCATCGTGCCAGGCTTCCTGGGTCAGGGGGATGGTGGCGACGGTGGCCGCGCCGGTGCCGACGGTTTCTAGCAGGCGGGCGAAGGGCGCTTGCAGGCGCGTGGCGGCTTCGGCGGGTGCCAGCGCCAGGCCGGGCGTCTCCTGACGCAGCCAGCGTGCGGCCAAATCGCGCACGTCGGTGCGCTCATCGGCCAGCATGGCCAGCAGCAGGCGTGGCGTCCCGAACAAGGCGGCTAGTTCGTGGCGGAAGTCGGTCAGCACGGTGGCGGCGAGGAGCCCCACCACCGGGCGGTGGAGCGAGTGGGTGCGCAGCACGCGGCGTAGCGCGTCGGAGACCGGCTGGCTGCCGGTGACCAGTTGTACGGCACGGCTGCGCAGGGCCACGATATTGCCGGCGCGGAAGCCGCCGGACTGGAACGCGGGGTCCTGCTGCGCGAGCGCGGTCAGCTCCTGATCGGGGCAGGCCTCGATCACGCGGCGCAGTTCCGTGTCCAGCTCCGGCGTCCAGCGCATGTCGGGGTGGAGCGCCATTACCACTTGTATCCGAGGGTTTGCGTGTGTTCATACTCGTCCAGCGGGACGTGCGTTTCGGGCATGCGCGGCAGATCGAACTGGCGCCAGACGTCGTTGACACCAATGAGTACGAGTTTCTGTCCTTTGCGGATCTTCATGGGGTTACTCCAGTAGGTGTCGGATGAATTGGGAAAGGGTGTTGTACGTACGGATCTGGTGGCGGCGGCAGTAGGCGCGCGTGGTGGCATCGGGGGTGATCGCGCCGGGGGTCAACAAGGCGGCGCGGATGCTGGCGCGGATGCCGGCTTGGAGATCCGACAGGCGGTCGCCCACCATCCAGCACTGTTCGGGGTCTAGCTGCGCCCGCGCGATCGTTTCCAGGATGAAGCGGGGGGACGGTTTGCGGTAGGTGGGGGGCTCGTCCGGGCGCTCGGGGGCCATGGCGAGCTGCTCGATGCCGGGCGGTGGCAGGTGCAGCAGGTGCAGCATGCGGGCGTTGACGGCCTCGGCGTCTTCCCGGGTGTAGTAGCCGCGGCCAATGCCGCTCTGGTTGGTCAGCACAAAGAGGCGGTGGGTTTTCAGGGCTCGGACGAGGGCCGCGCGGGCGCCGGGGAGCAGCTTCACGCCCGCCGGTTCACTGAGGTAGCCGACGTCATGAATGATGACGCCATCGCGATCCAGGAAGAGCGCGGCGCAGCGTGGCGGCGGCTGCTTCACGGGCGCCCCGGTTTGTCGCGGTGCGCGGGGGCGACGTGCCCCTGCACGCTGTGCAGTTGCGCCAGGATCTCGGCCGGCGTGGCGGTGGCTACCCCCACCTTGCCGACCACTACACCGGCGGCGAGGTTGGCGAGTGTGGCGGCTTGGTCGAGCGTGGCACCCGCGGCCAGCGCGGCGGTCAGCATGGCAATCACCGTGTCGCCGGCGCCGCAGACATCGAAGACTTCCCGTGCCGCGGTGGGGATGCGGTGCGCGGCAGCCCCCTGACGGCAGACCAGCATCCCGGCGGCGCCGAGCGTCACTACCAGCATGCGCGGCTGGTGGCTGGCAAAAATGCGCGAGGCCACTTCATCGGCCGGGAAGTGGGGTGCCGCAACGCCGGGGAGGCCGGCTAGGGCGAGCGCCTCGGTGCGGTTGGGGACTACCAACGGCACGTCGCGGAAGGCGAGCGTGGGGCGCGGCTTGGGGGCCAGGGCCAGCAGCGTTTGCGGGCGCGCATGCGACTGCACCCAACTAATGAGCTCGCTGGAGATGACGCCCTTGGCATAATCGGAGAGGATGATGGCATCCGCCTGCGCCAGCTTGGCGGTGAGCAGGGGGGCGAACTTGGCCGGTGCCAGGGTGTATTCCTCGGCCTCGCGCTCGACGTCCAGGCGGCAGAGTTGCTGCTGGCGGCACATGACGCGGGTCTTCACGATGGTGGTGCAGGCGCGGCGCAGGAGGCGCGGATCCAGCGTGATCTGCTGCGCGGCCAACAGGGCCGCAAGGGCGCGGCCGTCCGCGTCCTGTCCGGCCACACCCACCAGGTCAACCTGCAAGCCGAGGGTCCGCAGGTTCAGGGCCACGTTGGCGGCGCCGCCGGCGGCCGCGGTGGTGCTTGCCACGCGCATCACAGGCACCGGCGCTTCGGGCGAAAGGCGCTCGGCATCGCCCCAGAGATAGCGGTCGAGCAGGATATCGCCGATCACCAGGACCCGGCAGCGTGTCATGTTATGCAGGAGTGTACGCATGTGGCATGGGGTCAGGCGGGGGTCGCCGGGAAGGAGACGAAGAAGGTCGTGCCCTGGCCGGGCTGGGATTGGAGGGCGATGGTGCCGTTGTGCTCGGCCAGGATCGAGCGCGTGATGCTGAGGCCGAGCCCTGTGCCCTTGCCGCGCGGCTTGGTCGTGAAGAACGACGCGAAGACCTTCTCCTGGATCTCCGGGGGGATCCCCTCGCCGGAGTCCTGGACGGCGCAGCGCCAGAAAGCCGCGCCATCCCGGTCCTCGGGGTCGATCCAGACGGTCAGTTCGCGCGTCGGGCGCTGCGCCATGGCGTCGCAGGCGTTGGCAAAGAGGTTGAGGAAGACCTGCTGGATCTGGTTGCGGTCGCCCCGGACGATGTGGTGGGCCAGAGGCACCGGGCAGGAGACCTTGATGTTGCCGTACCGGAGTTTGTGGGCGAGGATGAAGAGCGCGTCGTTGATCGGGTCGAAGAGGTCCACCGGCGCGTGCTGCTCCTTCACGCCGCGGGAGAAGTCGCGCAGGCGGGTTGTGAGGTTCTCCATGGTGGCCGCGGATTCAGCGATGGTCTCGCAGAGCGAGAGGGTCTCCTCGCGCAGTTGGTCGGGCGTCGTTTCCGGTCGGTCGGCCAGCCGCTTGAGGATGGTGGTCGCGAGGATAACGGCGGTCAGCGGGTTGTTGAGGTCGTGGACCACGCCAGCGGCGAGTTCGCCGATGGCGGCCAGGCGCCCCGTGTGGATGAGGTTCTCCTGCATCTCCTTGATCCGGCGCAGGTCGCGCGACACGGTGAAGGTCTTGGTGAAGGACCCCTCTTCGCCGCGCAGCACGAGGGTGCGCAACTCCACCGGGATCCGCGTGCCGTCCTTGGCCACGAATAGGCTCTCGACCTGTTTCGCGCCGCTCTGCTTGACCTCGCGGAACCCCTTTTCGACGGCCGCCAGGATCTCCGGTGGATAGAGGCTGCGGATGTTCATGCCGCGCAACTCGTCCTCCGTATAGCCGAGCAGCAGCGTGGCGGCGCGGTTGACGTAGACGAGGTTCCCCTGCGCGTCCACGGAGTGGATCATGTCCGGGAAATTGTCGATCAGGGCGTAGAAGACCTTGCGCGTCCCGGGGTTGTGGTCGTCCGCCTGCTCAGTCATGGTCGTGCCTTCCGTATCGGTCGCGCGCGCCCGGTTTCTGCCGCGGCCGCGCCT
Source organism: uncultured bacterium (assembly GCA_903861045.1). Classification (GTDB taxonomy): domain Bacteria; phylum Verrucomicrobiota; class Kiritimatiellia; order RFP12; family CAIWXQ01; genus CAIWXQ01. The sequence goes on from CAIOST010000307.1 coordinate 16,072, forward strand.
CATATGCCAGATCCATGCGCGGCATTATACGGCAACGCCCGTCGCGCGGCAATGGGGGCGGCGCCCCGGAGGCGCAGCAGATGCATCCCAAAGCGTTCCTAATCTTAATCGTAATCTTAATCGTAATCTGCTATCACGGAGAGGATTACGATTAAGATTAAGATTACGATTATGATTATGAAGCAAGCAGTCCTGTCGCCAGCCTGAATTTACAGGCAAGCCCACCGCGCGGCTGCGCCGCGAATGATCGAGGGGGTAACTTGAAAAACGCTCAAGAGTTTGCCACAGAGGGCACAGAGATCACTGAGTAAAACTCTTGATGCAAGGCCTCCGCAAAAGCACTCTGTGCCCTCTGTGGCAAAAAAGGGAACGCCCATGATTGTTGCCGGCCCCCCGCCACGGATGCGGAAACGAGGGCGCGTCCGTCCGTGTCCTGCCCGGCCACACCCACCAGGTCAACGTGTAGGCCGAGGGCCCGCAGGTTCAGGGCCACATTGGCGGAGCCGCCGCGGCCTTGAGCTGCTCGTGCCCCTTAAAATCGAACGATACGATCACCAGCGACCGCTTGCCCAGGGCATCGACCAACTCAGCGGCCGGCTACGAAACCATCACCATCGAAGGCAAGCGTGACCGCATGAAAGACAACCGTCCATCCTGGAATTGGTTGGGCCTATTTCAAGTCTTCGAGGGGCAAGACTTGTTTGGTATGCCGGACGGTGAGAATGGCGATTTGATCCGCTCGGATGCGATAGATGATGCGATAGTTTCCCCAGATCAAGTTCATTTTGCCGCCTTGGCAAGTACACGTTTAAGCGCCTGCGCATGCCCTATGCCTTTGTTCTGTTCAAGCTGAGACTCGGCCAATCGGACGTCTTCCAAAAGTTCCAGTTTCTGCATCAATCCTTCATATTCCAAAACGCCAAGTAGCACGGCGGCGGATTTGCCGTGTTGCGTAATCACCAGCGGACGGTGGGTCCGGCGGGCTTGAAGGATGCAGGCGGTGACATTCGAGCGGAAGTGGGACAGGGGTTTGACGTCCTCGTCTAGATTGAGTCGTGTCATGTGGGGGCTCCTCTTGTCCTGTATATCGTACAATATTCAGTACGTTTGTCAAGACCGGCCGGATGGCTGCTATCAGGGTCTCCTTGGGCGACGGCGGGTCCGGCGGCTCCGCCCCACCACCCCGCACCTAACACCTACCACCTCTCGCTGAACCCTGCCCCCTTTTCCGCACGACTTCTCCCGCCCGACCTGCTACGTTCTTGGGGTTCTTTTTGTACGAGCGCCTGACATGACTTCGCCCACACTCCAATTTCTCGGCTGGGACCGGCCGGCCACTACCAGCGTCTGCGACTATCTGCTCGCCGACGCGCGGGCCGGTGTGCCGTTTGATCTGGCTGGCACGCTGCTGGTCGTCCCCACCCAGCAGGCAGGGCGGCATCTGCTGGATGCGCTGGTGCTGCGCTGCCATGAGGCCGGCGCGGCCGTCCTCTCCCAGCGCGTCATCACCCCCACGCAACTGGCGGCCGATACCATGCTGCGTCAGGACTTGGCCAGCGGCGCGGAAGTGCTGACCGCCTGGCATGAGGTCCTGGCCGCGGCGGACGAAGCGCTGCTGATCACCGCCTTTGGTGCTTCCGGTCGCTCGCGCGATCCGGCTGTGACTATCCCGCTGGCGGAGCGCCTGCAGCAAGTGCGTCGCACCCTGGCGGAAGGGGCCTGTTCCTGCGCCGGTGCGGCTGCGGCCGCAGCGGCCGCCGACATGGAGCCGGAGCGCTGGCAGGCCTTGGCGCAACTCGAAGCCGCCTATTTGGCGCGCCTGGCGGAGCTCGGTCTGCGCGACCCGTGCGCGGCTGAGATCGCCTGGGCCACCCAGCCGCAACTCGCGCCTGAAGTGCAGCGCGTCATCGTGGCTTGCGTCCCTGACCCGTCGCTGCTGCTGATCCACGCGCTGCAACGCCTCGCCGGGCAGGTGGCCATCACGGTGCTCGTGCAGGCCCCGCCTGCCGAAGCGGCGGCCTTCGATCCCTGGGGGCGCCCCCTGCCGGAAGTCTGGCAAACGCGCCAGATCCCGATTCCCGACGAAGCGCAGAATCTCCTCCCGGCTGCCGATCCCGCCGACCAGGCCAGCCGCATCGTGGCCATCTTGCACCAGGAGGCGGGGCGCTATAGCGTGGCTGACACGGCCATCGGCGTGCCGGACCGCGCCACGATTCCCTTTCTGCTGCAACACCTGGACGCCAGCGGCGTACGCGCCTTTGATCCGCAGGAGCATCCGCTGCGCGAGCAGCCGTTGTGCGAACTCATCCAGCTCTTGCTGGAGCTGCGCCGCGCCGTGCCGTATCGCACCATCGCGGACCTGCTGCGTCACCCGGATGTGCTGGCCGCCCTGTCGCACGGCGCGCCACCTGCCACGGCTGCCGCCCTCCTGACGCAACTCGACACCTTCCAGAATCGCCACCTGCCACTGGGGCTGCCGGATCTGCTGCGCCCCTTTGCGCACAACCCCCGCGGCACCACGGACCGCCATGCCGACTTCACGCTCCTGGGGCAGGTGCTGCCGCGCCTCGCCAGTTGGCGCGAGCGGCTCGCTGCCCCGCACCTGCCTACG
>CAIOST010000308.1 GCA_903861045.1 uncultured bacterium
AGCAAATCCGCGCAACAGTCCTCCGGAAGAGGGCACGGAAACGCTACGCCAGCTCCGTGCCTCCGTGTCTCCAGCGTAGCGGGTGGTGAATCAAAGCGGGGCAAACGAAACGCGGATGCCCATCAACGGTCTAGTCATTTCGGGGACATACCACTAGGGGGGTGCGCAAAACGAGCCACCGGTGGGTGAAGGCGGCAGGCTACTTGGTCTTGGTTTGCTGCAGCCGGGCTTGCTTATCTTTGGCGGCATTAGCCTGTTTGGCGTCATGCTGCTTCTGCCCTTTGGCTTTGTCCTTCTTGCTTTTCTTGTCGCCCATGGTGGACCTCCTTGGAGCGCGCGATCACCGCCATGCTCTCAGGGGCATGATCACGCATCCACCAGAACTATGCGGTTTTCTCGGGCATCCTGCCAGTACAATTTCGCGGATTTATTTCCGTTATCCCCCCCTCAAAAAGAATTACGGCGGAACCCCGCACCCGGTACCCTGGCCACCTGAACGATGGCACCGTGACCCAGACTAATTTTATGGTCAGTGGCCGGCCTTTTTTTCCGAGCCAGCTGCCTGTTGCTAATTCTGTTTATTTATTTAGTACCCCGCGACTTATGCATGCTCCCCCTTTCTCCGCGTGCTTTCTCCGAAGCAGCAGTCCGTGGGGGTGCGAAACGGAATTTGCACCAGCGGAAAGGCGGTAGCCTCGGTTATATCAATAAACCTCTGGTTTATGCGATGTCATGTCGTAACTCATTAATGGTAAATAGATTACACAACTAGAATTTTGTGTCGCCAAACACTACAGTCGCGTGGTGCCGTGCCGAGCCGTGTTTTTTACCTGTTTATAACCGCTTGGTCTTCTTGGTTCTGGCGCGTTTTTCCCGGGCGTTGGTTTTTGCATAAAATCGCGCATAAATCCTCGATCTTTACCCTTCCCCAGCCTGTTCATAACCTGTTCGAACATTTACGACTCTTTTGCCTTGTTCCGCTGCCGGGTTGGTGACATTGTCGCAGACGGTCATCCGTCATCTTGGGCTTGCTCGCGTAGCGTGCCTGGCGGGGCCGCCTCACCGCCGTGCTCCCGTACGCATGGGCTTACAAGGAATGAATTTGATGGACGCACACGCATTATGGACTCTGGCCTGCGATCATCTGAAAGCGGTCTTGCATCCGGATGTTTTTACGCGGTGGATTGCCATTATTCATCCGATTGCCATACAAGGCGATTCCTTAGTCCTGGGTGTGGATAATGATTTTTATCAAACGTGGCTCGAGGATAATTACCTGCAATTAATTGTGACCGCGCTGCGCTCCGCCGGTGCCAAGGAACAGTTGCATGTTCGTTTTGAGGTGCATGCCGCCACGGCCGCAGAGGCCCATGCCGCCATCCCGTTGCCCGCGGCCACGCTCGCCCCGCCCACGCGCGTGCGTCGCCCCACCAAAAGCCCCTCGCTCAACGCCACGCTGAATGCCAAATTCACGTTTGAAGAGTTTGTGATGGGGCCCTCCAACAGTTTTGCGCATGCCGCTGCCTTGGCCGTAGCCCAGGCCCCGGGACGGGCCTATAATCCTCTTTTCATCTATGGACAGACCGGCTTAGGGAAAACCCATTTGATGCAGGCGGTGGGTCATCGCGCCATGCAAGCCTCCACGGCAACCTCGGTCGCCTACGTCACCTCCGAAACCCTGCTCAATGAATATGTGGAGTCCATCCAGGGACGCACCACCATGGAATTCCGCAATAAATACCGCAGCGTCGATGTCTTATTGGTGGACGATATTCATTTTCTGGCCGGCAAGGAGCGCTTGCAGGATGAATTTTTTCATACCTTCAATGCCCTCTATGACGCGCGCAAACAGATCATCATGACCAGCGATCGCCCGGCGAACGAAATTAACGGCCTGGAAAAGCGACTGGTCTCCCGGTTTGAATGGGGGTTGGTCACCGAGTTGGAAAAACCTGATTTTGAAACGCGCCTGGCCATTCTGCGCTATAAACAGACGCATGCCAAAGTTCATTTACCCGACCCCTTACTTCATTTCATGGCTGAAAATGTCAAATCCAATGTGCGCAGTTTGGAAGGGGCCTTATTGCGGGCGCTCTCGTACACCTCCTTGCATAGCCAGCCCCTCACCATGGAATCCATACGCTATCTGTTAAAGGATTTGCTGGATAAGGAAAATAAAAAGGATTTGAGTTTTGAGGAGATTCAACGCGCCGTGGCGGACCATTACGATTTACGGTTAACGGATATGTCTAGCAAGCGTCGCCCGCGCTCGGTGGCGCAGCCTCGGCAGATCGCCATGTACCTTTGCCGTCGCCTCACCAAGTCATCCCTGCCTGAAATTGCCAATGCCTTTGGCAAAACGCACGCCACCGTTGTCCATGCCTGCAATATTGTGCATGACCGGTTGGACGTGGACGAAAAATTGAAGGAGAGCATGCGCGTCATTGCTCGAAAACTCGGCCAGGATCCTATCACCTTTCACCTGTAACCGTCCCCCATTATGCTGTTGATTGGCTTGTGATTGTTTTTTATAACCTGTCAGAAAGAGTTCCCTTATGCACAACGCCCCCCAAGGCCGCCCCTTTTATGAACCTCCTGTACACGGTTATCCACACCCTATGCTCAGCAAAAATCAGTTGTATGTTGTTCCTAGCAAACACTTTACATGCAGAAGCATTCTTTTTACTTTCATATAGTGGTGCTACTGTTGACTTAATTTAAACTACCATTATAAGATACCCAAACACACGTAACCAGATTGGAAGTACCTGCGATGAAATTCTCGATTATTCGGTCCAAGCTGTTGGATGCCTTACAGACGGTTCAAAATGTTGTCTCCGCGAAAAGCACGTTGCAGATTCTGGCCAATGCCATGATCAAGGTGGAAGGAGACCGGTTGCATCTAACCACCACGGATTTAGACATCACGGTAAAGTGTTCGGTCGAAGCCGAAGGGGAAGAACCAGGCGGAACGACCATGCCGATTCGGCGCTTGGCTGGTATTGTTAGAGAGTTGCCGGAAGGTAAAATTACGGTGGATGTGTCGGATGAAGATGTGGCGGAAGTGCGGTGCGGGGCGTCTTTTTTCAAAATTATTGGTTTGCCCATGCGCGATTTTCCGCCGGTGCCGGTGGCGGATGGTAAATTTTGTTATTTGCTGGATCAGGGCGTCTTCCGCGAGATGCTGCGCAAAACGTCGTATGCGGCTTCGCAGGATGAAACCCGGCATGTGTTGAATGGGGTGCTGTTGGCCTTCAAGGATGCCAAATTAACGATGGTGGCTACGGATGGTAGAAGGTTGGCCTTGGTGGAACAGGAAGTGGAGTTTCCCGTGGAAGCCGAGCAGGAGCTGATTTTGCCGACCAAATCGGTGAATGAGCTGTTGCATATTTTGAAGGATGAAGGAAATTTGAAGATCTACGCGCATAAAAATCAGGTAGTCTTCGAGTTTGGTCATATTATGATGAGCAGCAAGCTGGTCGATGGCGTCTATCCCAACTATCGGCAGGTGATTCCACCTGGCTGTGATGAGCGCGTGGTGCTGGAAAGGGAGATGTTGTTAACAGCCTTGCGGCGGGTTTCTTTGGTTACCACGGACAAATCCAATTCGACCCGCTTGACGTTTTCCGCCAATCAATTGACGATCCTGACCAATACGCCGGATATTGGGGAAGCTCGGGAAACCATGCCCATCAAATATGCCGGCAAGGAAATCACGGTGACGTTCAATCCGGAATATGTCATGGATCCCTTACGCAACATTGACAGCGATGAAATTACGTTTGAAATGAACGACGGACACAGTCCTGCCTTGATTAAATGCAGTGGCATGCCGTTTTTGTACGTTTTAATGCCGTTGCGAATTGGCTAACAAAGCCGGAGCGCAGAAACCCATGTTTCCAGCTTGTTATTAATGAATAAAAAATGATATTATAGGGCCTGTTTTTTGAGCATAGCCGTCCCTTGCCCGATAGTGTAACGGTAGCACAACAGACTCTGACTCTGTTTGTCTAGGTTCAAATCCTAGTCGGGCAACCAAGCGGTGGCATGGATGACGCTCCCAGGGTAATAGGTAGAGATGCGCGTGTGCGGCACGATGCGCGCAGGGGCGGTGGGGCAACGGCCCAGATAGAGACCACGGGAAAGCCAGGCAGGCGCCTGGATCAGGCGATGGCACAACCGCGAAATCATCGGGGCGGCAGTGCGGGCCGTTCTAAAATCAGCAGCAGTTCTTGTTGCCGGGTGCCGCTGGTCGTGCGGGTGGGTATGGTAGCGGTGCTACGCAAGCGCCACCCTTCGTCGGACAGGGTGTTCAGGCAAGCAGCCACGGTCTCTGCGGAGAGGGGCGTCTCGGTAGGGGCGTCGGCGGGTAAACTCAGGACGCGATATTCCAGGCGTGCGGGCGTGGTACTTTCCGGGATTGGCAGGGATTCATCGGTCGCAGGGGATGAACGCAGGGGCTCAGCTTCTTCCGGCAGCGGCACACGAATTTGCGTGGCACAATCCGGACAGGGGACTACCAAGCCGACGGCCTCGGCATCCACAATCAAAGGGTGTGAACATTCCGGGCAATCGAAGGTGATGTCTGGCATGAGAGTATCCTTGGGTAGCATGAGCAGCAACCACAACCATGTTTTATTATTAGCCGGCGGCTGTGTGCCTGTCGAGTGATTTTTTTTGGCGTTTGGATCGGCTTGTTGTTGTATGATTATGAGCTGGCAGTAGGGATCGGTGCGCAACGCAACGCGCAAGGAGGCAGCACGGCGATGACGGTGGCGGTTGGCATGAGCGGCGGGGTAGATTCCACGATGACAGCTTGGTTGGCCCTACGCCAAGGGTATGAGGTCGTGGGGGTGACCATGCAGATTTGGGATGGGGCCGTCGCTCTGCCGGATGAGGGGCGTTCGGGGTGCTATGGACCCGGGGAAGCCCGGGACTTGGCCTTGGCCCGTGAAGTGGCGGAACGGCTGGGCATCCGGCATCTCACGGTGCCGCTGGCAGAAGCGTATAATCGCTGTGTGCTGGATCCGTTTCGCGCGGCCTATCGTGCCGGTCGCACACCGAATCCGTGCGTGATTTGCAACCAGCGCATGAAGTTTGGTTTGCTGTGGGAGGAGACGCGCCGCCTGGGGATTGCGTTTGACCGCTTTGCGACCGGGCATTATGCGCGGACGACGTGCGACGACGCGACAGGAACGTGTCGGTTGCTGCGGGGTTGCGATCCGGCGAAGGATCAATCGTACTTTCTGGCGCGGCTGACGCAAGCCCAGGTGCGGCAGGTCTGGTTTCCGTTGGGTGGCATGCGCAAGCACGAGGTCGTGCAACTGGCGCGGGAGGCGGGCTTCGGCGATGTGGCGGAGCGTGAGGAGAGTCAGGACTTTATCGAAAGCGATAGTTATGCTCCGCTCTTTGAGCCGGCCGATAATCGTGCCGGACCGATCGTCAACACGGCGGGTCAAGAAATCGGACGGCATCGCGGCATCATTCATTATACGGTGGGCCAACGGCAGGGTCTGGGGGTCGCCGCCGGCGCCAGGTTGTATGTCAAGGAATTGTGCCCGGATACCCATACGGTGGTGATGGGGACGCGCGACGAAGTGTTCGTGGCGACTTGTTGGGTCGAGGACCTGAATTGGATAGCCGGCGTGCCGCCGGCGGCGGGGTACACCTGCCGCGTTTTGCCGCGGTATCATCATCCGGGCGTGGCGGCACAGCTGGAGCCACGGACGGATGGCCGGTGGCAGGTGAGCTTTGCGGAACCGCAGTTTGCGGTGGCGCCGGGCCAGGCGGCGGTTTTTTATGACGGGGATACGGTGCTGGGCGGCGGCTGGATCTGCCGGCCCTTGGCCGATCGCACAAGCTAGCGAGGCAGGTACGCATGGAAACCTTGCAACAGAAGACTACAATTTTGGAGAATTTGCTGCGGGAGGCGCAGCAGGTGGCCATCGCCTACTCCGGAGGGGTGGATAGTTCTCTTCTGGTGCGGCTGGCGGTGGAAGTCTTGGGACCGCAGCAGGTCGTGGCGGTGATCGGCGCGTCGGAGTCGCTGACACAGGCCAGTTTGACGGAGGCGGTGGAGACCGCCCGGAGTTGGGGTGTGAGGGTGCGCGTGGTGCACACGGCAGAGATGGAGCAACCGGAGTTTGTGCAGAATCCCCCGAACCGTTGTTATTATTGCAAACGGGAGTTATGTGCGGCGTTGCAACGGGAAGCGCTGGCGTTTTTTGGCAAGGTGACGGTCCTGGCGGATGGAAATCAGGTAGACGATGCCGCGGATTTTCGGCCCGGGCGTCGCGCGGCCCGGGAGGCGGGCGTGCGCTCGCTGTTGGCGGAAGCCGGCTTTACGAAGGAAGATGTGCGTGCACTGTCACGGCAATTTGGCCTCGCGGGGGCGCAGCGGCCGGCGGAGGCGTGTCTGGCTTCGCGTGTGCCCTATGGCACGCCCATCACCGCCGGGTTATTGAACCAGATCGGGGCGGCCGAGCAGATCTTGCGGGAGGCCGGCTTGAGCGGCTTTCGCGTGCGGCATCATGGTACCGTGGCGCGGCTTGAGGTGCCGGCGAGCGAGATTCCGCGGGTGGTGGCGCGGGGCGCAGAACTGGCGGCAAAAATTCGCGCGCTGGGCTATCTGTATGTGGCGGTAGACCTGGAGGGGTATCGCACGGGGAGTATGAATGCCGGGTTGGCGGTGTGAGGACGTCGCGGCCGCGGTCGGTCGTGGCCGGGTTGCAGCGGCGGCGGGGTCGCAACCTGAGGGTGCATCGTTCGGCCCCCCCGCTCTTTGCGGATAGGCAGAGGGGGCGCAACCAAAGGGCAGCCTCGGTGCATGCCCCATGGGGAGGCCCGGACCACAGCGGCAGCGCTACCTGCGCAGGGCGAAGAAGACGCAAATAATATAAGTGTTTAAAGCACAAGTAGTTATGTATTGAAGCGATCCCTCTAGGTGGACGACGGGGCTCGCGGCGGTGTGATCGTGTAGGGAAATTGGCCTTTTGAAAATGCGCCATGCTGCGCTCGTATCGGGGGCGAATGGCGCGCCTGGCGCAAAATACGTTACGAGGAGTGGGGACGCATTCTTTGTTTGGACCGGATGAACAGAATTTTGCAGGATGGTTGGGGATTGAACGGGTTTGCTTAATACTACGGGATGGCGCTAGCAGGAAATCCTGTTCATCCTGTCAAATATAGGGATCTCCAAGATTCTGGAAGAACCTGCCTGGACGGCAGGCAGGCAGAAGAACCTGGTTTTGTTTGGAAGGGAAGAGCTGGCTCGACGAAGATTCTGCCCTTTCCAACCGCCCCTTTCGCTACCCTATCCCTACCCTTGCGCGTTGGCGTCCACCGCGGGTACGAGGTGCCACGGCGGCATCCGCCCCTTTCTAGGTCGCGGGACCCCGGCGGATGGCGATCGTCAGCACGGCGATGTCCGCCGGGGTGACACCGGGTATGCGACTGGCGTGTCCCAAGCTGACGGGGCGCTGGGTCTGCAACTTTTCGCGGGCTTCGAAACGGAGCGCCGGGATGCGCCAGTAATCCAGCCAACCGGGGAGCTGGATTTGCTCGTCGGCCTGGGCGCGCTGGGCTGCCTGCTCTTCCTGGGCTATATAGCCCCGATAGCGCAGTTGAATTTCCAGTTGGAGCTGAACCTCCGCCGGCAGTGTCCGGTTGGCCTGGGGGAGATCCTGGTAGCGGGCGCCAGGGCGTGCCAGGAGCGTATCCAGGGTGTGACCGCCCACGCGGGTGGTGGCGAGTCGCGCCCGCTCGTCGTGAAGGAGTTGCGTATAGTGCTGCGTTTGGGCGAGGAAGGAGGGATCGGCAATGCCGAGGCTGGCGGCCTGGCCAGCCAGCCGGAACCGGGCGTTGTCCTGCCGCAGGAGGAGGCGGCGCTCGGCCCGGGAGGTAAACATCCGGTACGGTTCCTGGGTGCCCACCGTGACGAGATCGTCGATCAGGACCCCGAGGTAGGCTTCCTGGCGGCTCAGGATCAGCGGGGCGCGTTGGCGTACGGCGAGGGCCGCGTTCGCGCCGGCGAGGAACCCCTGTGCGGCGGCCTCTTCATACCCGGTGGTGCGGTTGATCTGGCCGGCAAAATAGAGTCCCGGGATACGGCGCGACTCCAGCGTCAGCTGCAGTTCCTGGGTGTCGATGCAGTCGTATTCGATGGCATAGGCATGAGCGAGCAGGGTGGCCTGCTCGAGGCCGGGAATGGAGTGGACCAGGGCTTCCTGCACATGGCGCTCCAGGCTGTTGGAGATGCCATTGGGGTAGATACTGGGGCTGCCGACAGCTTCCGGCTCCAGGAAGACATGGTGCGCCTCTTTATCCGGGAATTTAACGACCTTATCTTCGACGGAGGGGCAGTAACGCGCGCCGGTGCCTGTGATCCCTCCGCCGTACAGGGCGCTGCGATGGAGGTTTTCGCGGATTAACTGGTGGGTAGCCGGTGTGGTATGCGTCAGCCAGCACGGGATTTGACGATCCGCGGTACCTCGATGTTCCACGTGGAACATCGGCAGGGGGGGGATCCGGTCAGTCGTGACCTGTTCCACGTGGAACATTCGCTGGATACTGGCGCCGACCTCCCACGTGCCGGCCGCCTGTCGCCGGCGGTACTCCCAGGAGAAGAGCGGGGGAGGCACATCCCCTGGCTGTATGAGCGTCCGCTCCCAGGCGATGGTCCGTCCATCCAGGCGGGCGGGGGTGCCGGTTTTGAAGCGCTTCAGGGCAAATCCTGCCACCAGCAGGCTGGCGCCGAGCGCTTCGGCCGCCGGGCGGCCATCCCCCCCCCCGCTGATGACCTCGGTGCCGACATGGATACGCCCGGTTAGGGCGGTGCCGGTGGCCACGACCACCGTGCGGCCGGCTACCTCACCCATGCCCCTGGTGCGCACCCCGCGCAGCTGATCCCGCCCCTCCAGCCAGATACCCACCACCTCATCCGTCCAGACGCTCAGCCCCGGGGTCTGGCGGACGACCTGCTGCATCCTGGCCGCGTAGTGTCTTTTGTCACACTGCACCCGGTTGGCTTGCACGGCGGGTCCGCGGCTGGCGTTGAGCACCCGGAACTGCAGACCCGTGGCATCGGCGGTACGCGCCATTTCGCCGCCCAGGGCATCCAGTTCGAAGACCAAATGGGACTTGGCAATGCCTCCAATGGATGGGTTACAGGGCAGGCACGCCATCGCGTGCGGTTGTTGCGTCAGCAACAGGGTCTGGCACCCAAGGCGCGCCGCCGCCAGGGCTGCCTCCACGCCCGCATGGCCCGCTCCGATTACAATGACGTCATACATAGGGAGTCGCTTTCCTTGGGTCAACAGGGTTGCGTCGGTGGCCGGCCCCAACACCGGACCACCCCAAGCTTATTACAACTGGCTGCTCACCAGCAAGTTAGGATAAAGCCCGTGCGGCGCGAGGCCGCGTGCGGCGGGTGGCGGGCGCGGTTCCGGGCCGGTTATCAACAACTCGTGAACAGGGCTATTTGCCCACGCAAAAACGCGCAAAAATCGCATCGAGCAAGTCCTGACTATAGGTTCGCCCCAGGATGCGACCGAGGGCCTCGGCCCCCCGGCGCAATTCTCCGGCCGCCAGCACCAGTTCACCCCGGTCTAACAAGCCCCCCACCTGCGCCAGCGCCTCGGCGGTCTGCGCCAATTCCTGGCGGTGGCGCTCGGTGATGGTGGCGCGGGCCGGGGCCGCCGGGTCCACCCCCAAGCAAGCCACCAGCGCGGCCTGCAGTTCGGCCAGGCCGGCACCGGTCTGCGCGGAGATCCGCAGCGGGTTCCGCGCGGCGTCAGGGCGCAGCGCCAGCGGCACGCAGCGCGCCAGTTCCTCGTCGCAGGGGGGGGGGCAGCGAGATCGCACTTGTTCCAGACCAGCAGGATCGGCGGCGGCGTCGGCCCAAAAGCCTGCCGCATCAGGTGGGGGTGTTGCGCCGCCAGCGGTCGCGCGGCATCCAGCAAATAGAGAATCAGGTCGGCTTGTTGCAAAGCCTGGTGCGCCCGTGTGACCCCTTCGCGTTCGATCGGGGAGGTGGGCTCGCGTACGCCGGCGGTGTCCACCAGGCGCACCGGGATCCCGGCGAGGACGATGCCCTCCTCGAGCGTGTCGCGCGTCGTGCCCGCCTCGTGGCTAACGATAGCCCGGCGGGATCCCAGTAAGAGGTTGAGGAGGGACGATTTTCCGGCATTGGGGCAGCCCCCCATAACCACCAGCGCCCCTGCTCGCAAGAGCTGTCCTTCCCGGCTGGTCCGCAGGAGTTGGGAGATGTCGGTCTGAAGCTGCGCCACGCGCTGGGCGGCGGCGTGGGCGACCCACGCCGGTAATTCCTCGGCTTCAAAGTCGAGTTGCGCGGCCACCTCGGCGCATAGCGCCGTACTCTCCCGGTAAAATTCCGCCACCTGCGCACCCAATTGTCCGCACAACTGAGCTTGGGCCGCACGGGCGGCGCGCTCCGATTGTGCCTGCACCAGATCCATGACGGCCTCCGCCTGGGTCAGGTCGATCTTGCCATGCAGAAAGGCGCGCCGTGTGAATTCACCCGGTCCGGCTAAGCGTGCTCCCGCTGCGAGCACGGCGCGCAGGACCGCCCGCACCAGCACGGGGCTGCCATGTCCCTGTAATTCCACCACGTCTTCCCCGGTGAAACTGGCGGGTCCGCGGAATAGCAAGACAAGCCCTTCATCCAGGTGCTCCCCGGTAGCGGGGGCCTGGAAGCGGGCGTAAAAGAAATGTCCCGCCGGCCGGTCCGTGAGCGCGGCCCCGCGGGTCTGCACGACCTGTGCGGCCACCTGCCACGCCGTGGGGCCGGACAGGCGCACCACCGCCACGCCCGCCGGGCCCTCTGCCGTAGCGATCGCTGCAATCGTATCGTAAAAGCCATCTATTTGCATGCCACTGTTCTATGCTATCTCAAATCACCGCGTTGGCAAGCCTGGAACCAATCCTTGGCAGCGGGCCGCATGGTCTTTTCCTGAAGCGCCACCTAACGCAGGCTGGCTGTAGCAAGGGCTTTGTGGTAACCGCAGAAGCCGCTTTTGTGTATGCTAGCATGGCGAGGTGTTGGTTGGCAGAGGATTTGGACACGGGCAGGATCGGTGCAGACCATTCATGTTGGCCACACAAGGCACATAAATCACTCGCGACAGGCGAAGCCTGTGAATGGAGGAAACGACGTGAAAGCGGAATAGAAACCATTCGGAACGACCCGGCGGGAACGGTGAAAGCCGCAACCCGTCCGGCAAAGC
>CAIOST010000309.1 GCA_903861045.1 uncultured bacterium
ACAGTCCCTTTCGCAAAACGATACTTAAAATTCCAGCACACGCACCTTCACAACGACTCCATCGATATGCAAAATACCCTTAAAATCTGGGGGTATGCGGTAGTGCTATGCCGTCCGCGGCTCGCCTATGGGATGCTAGTGGATTTTTTCTTTCAAACACCGTAATAGAAGTGAACAGCCCCGATCCGCCGCAGCGGGTGACTACAATGACATCATTGGTGCCATCCCCGCTCACATCGGCTATCCAGGCTGATTCTAGGTAACCGTTGCGCTCCAGCGAACCTGAGTCATAGCCCATCGTCAAGGCGGTGGCATGATAGGATCCACCCGTAGCGTCCTCGCCCGCAGGCACCGAGATCGTCATGGACTGCGACGCTACTTGAAATGTAACGCTGGTCCCCGGCGTGACTGGGGTGCAGTTCACATCGCATGTTGGCGGGTTAAGCCGCGATATACTCGCGCTGGTAATCCAGACCGCCAGAGCAAGAAATAGCATCACGCCGGCAAGGCTGGTGAACGCAAGCATCTTGAGCAGGGAGCGCTTCATTGTGCCTCCCCGCAGGTAGGCCTGAAACGCCTGTTGATTTTGCGCACCGTGGCAACAGCTTCCTGTTCCAACGGCGCCGCTCCGTATCCAAAGAATGCGATCTCCGCAAAATACTGCCTCAGAAAGCCTTGCAGTCCAAGCCGTTCGCATTGAGCCACATGTGCGCACTCATGCAGGAACACATCCCGCTTTCCTGCCTGATTGGAGTTCAGGATGATAGCGTATCCGACCGTCAAGCCGGCTAGCGCCGGTTCAAGGTCGAGCAGCGCCGCAAATCGGGGATCCGCTGCAACGAAAACAAAGGAGTTGGCGAGTCGGATACGGTCAGGATCATGGACGCCCACAAGCCGTGCGTCTGCCAACTGCTCCGTGGTCAACGGTAGTCCGTGACGTGTCAGAACCAGGGCCTCAATTTCCGCCGCATACTCAATAAGCGAGTGAATCGTCTGAATAATCTCAGTAACTTGTGTGTCCATGTCGGCTTCCTCCCTTAGAAGACCATTTGTAAACCACTATTTGCTCGCTGCAAAACTTTCGCCTAAACGACTTCAGCCCCGCCGCCGCGCCCACACCCCGGCATACCGTTCCGGCAACTGGCAGAGCCGTGAGCCGCGGTATTCCCGCCAGCAGGGTTCGGGATACGGATCGTGATTGGGGTGGCCACGCCCCCACCCTGTGCCGCCATGTAGCAGATACTCCGGCCGGCCGTATGGGACCGCACCACTTGCTTGAAGAACGACTGATCCGAGCAACTGTTCTCCCATTCCCCGCCCATCGTGCCGGGCTGGATAATGGCGAGCACCTTGGGTGCAATGGCCAGCCGGGTATAGAGCCCCTGATAGATGGCGCTAATCTCACCCGACAGGAAGAAGAAGCTGAACAACTCCGGGCCAGCCGCAGGGTCCGCCGACGCCGTACGCTGCCAGATACTCCAGTGGCCGTATGGCTGACAATCGCGCTCCACCTCCGCCAGCCGTCTAACAGCATCCACATCTTGCGGCTGGAGCGCTGGCCGCCAGCCATCAGGAACGACTTCACTACGTAAGATTTCCCGCTGCAGCACGGGGCGATACCCCTTGAATCCACAAGCTGCGCCTGTACCACACAAGTTATCCAGGAATGCCGCGCGAGAGACCCCATAGTCGGCGTAAACGAACGACAGGATATTCCCAGCCAGATATTTTACAGGCGTTCCGTTCAAGCCACAGGCCGGATAGTAGAGCGAGTCCGTGAGAAAATCAGCCAGCGGAAATGGACAGGCATGGGGGGGGGTGGCGCCCCCAATTTCCGCCAACCAGGCGGGTGTCTCCATTACAGGCATTTCAGCAATCATAACCCACTCCGTTTGCGTCAGCATGTGGTTGTAAAACGTTCTTCACTGTCGCAAGCCACAAGGCGGGCGCGTTACCACAACGCCCGCCTTTCCACAGACGGATCATCCAATCGTGCGCATGTGCTGTCCATTGGTCTGGTAGACCCTGACCTTCCCGTCCTTCATGGTAATAAAGATCTCGCCACCCGAAACCACGCCGCTTTGCGCATCTTTGCTAACCACCGTCCGGACAGATTGTCCATTCGACTCATACTGGATCGCCTGTCCGTTCTTGATCCTGATGAGATAGTTCTTTGCCGTCATAACACCTGCCTCCTACCCCGTTTTTGTTGGATCCTTGGCGCAGAGGGGGTGCTCTGTTGCCGATCCATTGTCCCTGCGCTTATTTTCTCGAACTTTTTGGCGTACTGCACCCAGATCTCAGCCTTTTCGCAGCCACCACCCTCTTCCTGGCTCGTGGCCAGCAAATACCCGGCATATTTGCTACAGGCATAGGGGTGTTGCCGGTGAGCCGCTTCGCAATACCAACGCTCAGCATGGCTGGGATCCTTCTCCACACCAAGGCCCATTTCATAGCAAACGCCCAGTTGACACATGGCATCGGCAATAGGCCACTGGGTTTGCGTGCGCAGTAGGTGGTCAATGGCATCCTTGCCCTGGCCAGCGGCCTGCCGGAACCAGTGCACCGCCTGAACTGGATCCACCGCCACACCTGTACCCAATCCGTAACACTTCCCAAGGTTATACTGCCCTGCCGCACTGCCATTTTTAGCGGCCCGTTGATACCACCGAAATGCCTCCTCGGGACACTTTTCGACGCCCATACCCTTTTCATGGCATATACCCAGTCCGTATTGCGCCTCCGGATCGTGCATGTCGGCTGCGGCTTGGTAAAGACGGACCGCCTGCATTACGTCCTGCGCGACTCCAATCCCTATGAGATAGCAATCCCCGAGGCGACACAGGCCTGCGGCACATTTACCATCAGCGGCCTGTTGATAGTATTGAAACGCCCTGGCACAATCTTTTTCGATGCCGATCCCAAACTCATGGCACAAGCCGAGCTTGACGATGGCCAGCCAATGCCCCTGACTAGCGGCATACATGAAAAAACGATATGCCCGCGCGGCATCCTGCCACCCGGTCTTCGTACCTTCCAGCGCCTGCACACCCTCGGAGTATTGCTCCTCCGCAGTTTGTGTCAGATTACGCATGCCTGCGCATAGACGTGCCAGCCATGATTGCTCACTTTTCATAAGCCTCCGCTATCAGTTATTTCGCCCAGTCCCGTAACGCCGCCAACCCGGTCATGCGGTTCTGCCTGCATGCGATCACTGTACCGCATGAGGTCAGACAAATCGTGTCCGTGCTAAAAAGAATTTATGCCCACTTCAAAACAACCCCATCCGGATATAATCCTGTTCATCCGCCGGAATACGGCATGTTGGCTGCCACCCTTCCCCTTTCAGGTCCGAGATCACGTGCAGGCGTGCGGCTTATGCGGCCCGGTCGCCCCAGCGTTGTCGCACCTCTTCGATGCCGGCCAGATGGTGATGCCTGCGCCGGTGGCGGGCACCCAGGGGCGTTGCGGCGTACTCGTCAAGCCACCGATGCACCTCCCCAAACGCTTCGCCTAACACGAATGTTCTTGGTACAGGTCGGTGGACGACTACGGCGACGACTACGGTGGACGAATTCGGAATTCTCCTCGTTATCCGTAGTCGTCGCC
>CAIOST010000310.1 GCA_903861045.1 uncultured bacterium
AACAACCCGATCTTCTAAAGTTCCTCACCGCCTGTTCTCAAAAGGAACATTATGTTGCGTGATCGGTCCGTCCACCCCCCAAACGCCTCCCTTTATTGCATGGACATCCCGCCACGCAACATAACGTCCCTCGCAACATAAACAGGGATGCGCCCGGCGACCGCTACAAGAAATAAATTGGGTTGCATATCCCGGGGGGGGGATAGTATTCTGTTTGACGTACACAAACGAGATGCGTGCGCGCCTCTGCGTACCCACCCCAACCGACCACCCCACACCAAGGAAGCGAATACCGTCATGAATCTGAAGACGCTTACCTGCTTGTCCATGCTCTGCGCCAGCTTAAGCGGGCCGGCCTTTGCGCTGCCGGAAGGGAATGAGTATTTTGGCTATTATTATGGTTTTATCGGGCCCGCAACGATTACGCTGACCGTCACGGAGCAATTAGATCCTGTCCCGGACGAGAAAAACGGGACTATAACTGAAATCGCCAAAACCAAGACCTCGAAGATCACGAATAAGGAAATTATCGGCATGGTGATGGAGGCTAATGGATATGAGGTGGGGACATATAGGAATGCCAAGCTCATGGCGTACAAAAATGAAAGCGAAGATGTGCCAGCTTTCTACATTGACTATCAGTATTATGATGAGGCTGATGAGGCTTGGTATCCGTATGGACAGATGGAGGTGGATCTAACGGTTGAGGTGCTGGTAGAGGCCGGGAGCTGGTCGACCTCAGGCAAAACCGTTGAGGAGCCTTATGCCTGGACTTATAAGGACAGCGGGGCCGGGAATGTGGATTGCAGCGTAACGTTTGAGACGGCTGCCTTCAACGGGCGCGGCAACGCGGCCTACACCCGCGCCGAGACCAAGACGGAAAAAGCGGGTAAGACGGAAGGTAGCGATCATACCGGGACGTGGAGCTATACAGAAACCGGTAAAGTAACGGTCATCGGCAGCCTGGATGATTGCCCCTGTACGGGGACCATTAGTTATTCTATCAAGACCGTAAAAGAACGCACGGATGGTAATTAAGCAGCGGTAGGCCCGGGCGCATCCCTGTTCCCCTTGCTTTGCGTTGTCGTGTTGTAGGCCGCAACTCCGGTTGCGGCCCATTCCATGGCCGGAACCGGGGTTCCGGCCTACTGAACGCAACTCTGTAATGAAACAGGGATGCGCCCGGTAGGCCCCCTTCTTGCGAAGGCTACGTTAGCCAAGCACGCGCGGGGCGACAAGGCACACGGAGCATCCGGCAGCAAGGAGGTGTCATGCGTAGTCGATATGGGTACGGGCTGGCGGCTGTGACGATGGTCTTGCTGGCTGGCGGACTGTTTGTTTGGCGGTATGGTGACCGCCAGGCGAAGCATCTGTCGATGCCAACCGCGCAGGGCATGGCACCCGCTGCCACGCATGCGTTGTCCGCCGGCGCCACGGTTCCGGGTGCCGTCAGCCTATCACCGACGTCCCAGCCGGACGCAACAACGATGCCCGGCAAGCGAGGCACCAACGATGGCACGCTGGTCGCGAGCCATAGGCTCGACGCCGGGGACACGCACCGCACTGCGGACACGCTGACCAATCTGGCCGTGCGGAGCGTTACCGCTACAAAGGCGCAGCCCGTGCTGCCACGCGCGCCGTCAAACGACAGCCCTACGCTGGACATGCTTCTGGCTGATGTGCAGACCGGCGATCAGGAACGGCGGGACTTGGCCTTGGAACAGATTAAACAGCTCGAGCCTGCTGTGGCCGTGCCCGCCTTGAAAGCCTTAGCCGAGAAGACGGAAGATTTGCAGGCCAAGATCGCGATCCTGCAGGCAATGCAGTTTTTGGAATTGCCGAGTTATGTGCCGAAAAAGAAGAACGGAGCCACCTCGCCCAAGCCGCGCGAACAGCGGGGTTTAGCCAGGCGGCACCCAGGCCCTGCTGTCAGCCCGCAACCTTCCCCCGTGGCGGAGAAACCGCCCGCGCAAGGCGAGTAAGGGGCCCCCGTTCTGCGGGAGATTGGAAGAAGGGAAAACGGGAAGATTGGGCAACACCGCGCCAGCCATGCCGATTTAACGGATACGAATAGGACGTACAAGCCAGCAATTCTCATTACGAAAACCCTTAATACCAATTGCGCAGGGAATAGGCAGTTTAGTAGAGTTACGCGAATGCGTGTCGAACCAGGATCCTCAAAATCGGAAACCCGAAGTGGCGCCTCCACCCCGGCGCGCGGGTTGACTTGGCGTTCTTTGGTTGTCTGCCTGGTGAGTCTGCTGCTCATGGGCATCTGGATTGAGTACGAGGAGCTGTACAACGCCTACGGGGGGCCGCTGGCCGAAAACTCGCCGCCCAACAGTGCGGTGGGTGTGATTTTGGCGGTCATGGGCATTGGCGGGGCGCTTTATACCTTGCGCCGGTCGTTGCGGCTGTGCGCGGCCGAGCTGGTCGTGATCTATGCTGCGCTGGTAATGGCGGCACCGCTTATGACGCAGGGGATGTGGCACCGACTCTATGGGCTGGTGGCCGCAATCCCGCATAACAGCGATTTTAAGTCGTACGAGAGCCTGCCGCCCATGCTCTGGCCGCATGGTCCGAACCTCTGTACGAACGGGCAGTTCCGTAGCGACTTAGGCGGTTTCACACTTTCGGGCGGCGGTAGCGTCGCTTGGACCAATATCAACCGTGGCAGCAAGGGGATTTGGCGCACGCCCATGCTGAGCAACGAGCACAACACGCAGAGCAATGGTCTCTGCCGGTTAGCGTTTACCCTCGACCGCTACGATGCCAGTGGGCGTGAAATCCTGGTGCCAGGGGAGAACTATCTGCTCTCCCTGCTGGTCAAGACCGTTGGGTTTACCAGAGGCTCCGCCTATCATCTACGGATGAGCACGGCACCCGGGTCCGAAACCGTCCTACTGGCCAGCATGCAGGAGACGGCGCCATCGCTAGCCAGTCCGGAAGGGTTCCAGCGGGTGGGTGTGAATGCCGTGATTCTGCCGACGTCGCTGGAGCGGCAGCTCACGCTGGACATCGGGTTTGTTGGCCAGGGGCAGTTGCTGGTGCAGGACCTGCAGTTCTTCAATGTGCAAGCGGTGGAAGGGTTGTATACCGGACGTAACTTTGTGCAGCAGAAGAACCTGAAGACTCTCGACGCCAATGAGCGCGAATTCCTGCGCGTACGTCCGGATAACATGTTCAGTCTGGCGGGCTTGCGCTATCTCCTGGCTGGGCATATCCCGTTGGAGCAATGGGTGCAGCCGATCCTGGCATGGGGCACCCTGGTGGCCGCCCTGTTCCTGGGGTTCCTGGGGCTGAACATTCTCATGCGGAAACAGTGGGTGGAGAACGAGCGCTTCAGCTTCCCGTTGACCATTCTACCCAAGCAGCTTTTTGCCATGGAGAACGACCGTCTGGTGATCTTCCGCAACTGGATCATGTGGCTGGGGTTTGCCTGTACGATCCCGTTCGTGCTGGCCAAGGGGATTAATTTTTACATCCCCCAGTTCCCGGCCTTTGGCGTCACCCCGGAGGTGCGGTTTGACGAATACTTTACCAACCCTGTGATCAAGGCCTATTTGAAAGATGTGGGGATTGGCAGGACCATGGGTGGCATTGGCTTCTCCTTCTGCCTGCTGGCGATCGCCCTGCTGATTGAGACGGACATCCTCTTTGCGCTCTGGTCCGCGTTCCTGATCTTCCAGCTCTGGAACCTGTGCGGCGTGATTTTCAACGGCACGCGCTATCCCGGCTATCCCTGGGAGTCGCAGCAGGCCATGGGCGGCTTTATTGCCTATGCCATGCTGGCGGTGGTGGTCGGGCGGTTGCACCTGTGGCAGGCCTTGCGGTCGGCCTTGGGCCGGAAGAGCTCGCTGATTGAGGGGCAGGAAGTTACCTCGTATCGCACGGCCTTTCTGATGGTGGCGGTCTCGCTGGGCTTGTTCGTGGGGTGGGGGCTCTGGACGCGCATGGGGGCCATGGCCAGCCTGCTCTTTTTTGGCTACATGTTGCTGTGCGGTTTTGCCGCCAGCAAGATCCGCGCGGAGATGGGCGCACCGTATGGGTATTTGACGCCGTACTGGGGGATGCAGTTTGTGGGGGCTATCGGCGGCTTCGCCATCTTCCAGTCCACCGGCATGCTGGTGGCCAGTATTGCCGCCTGTTTCATCTGTCCGACCTGTTTTCTGCTGATTGCGCCGGCGCAGGTGGAGATGATGGAGCTGGGGCGGCATTTCAAGGTGCGGCCGCGCGACATTGGTGCTGGCCTGACGCTGGGGTTGCTGGGCGGGTTGCTGATTGGCGGGTTTGTCTTTCTCTGCTGGGCCTACGGCTTCGGCGCCAACAACCTGAAGACGCCTTGGTTTTATGATCAGACCTGGTCATTCCAGAGCTTCCGGACCGGTGAAATGGCAGCGGACCGGGCCCTGGCCGCTGGCACCCTGTATACGAACCCGGATCTGCAGCCGCTGAACTTTGTGCGCAACGTGGACGCCAAGGGGCTGGGGATCGGTGCGGTGATCACGGGTGCGTTGGCCTTATTGCGCGCCAAGCTGGCCTGGTTCCCGTTCCATCCGCTGGGCTATGTGCTGGCGTCGAGTAACTTCATGAAGGGGTGCTGGTTTATCATGTTCATCGCCTGGGCCGTGCGTTTGTGCATGTTCCGCGTGGGCGGTGCGCATAGCATTCGCCGCGGCCTGATCCCCTTCTGTATTGGCATGTTCCTGGCTTGCATCGCCAGCATCGTGATTTTCGACGTGGTGGCGATCTGCATGCGTATGCAGGGTGTTGAAACCGTATATTCGAAGATTCCGTGAGCAAACAAGACACATGAGCGCACAAAAAGCATACGGCTGGGGGAGCCAACTGGTGGTCGCCGCTATTTTTGCGGCGCTCGGCGCGGGGCTCCTATACTGGTTCGTCTCTTTCAGTGAGCGTCCGGCGCGGACGCATCGGGAACCGTTCCAAGGGAACTACGCCGAAGAGCCGCTGCTCGCAGCGCTGACTACCAACCGGCTGGAATCGTACGTGCAAGCCATCCTGGCGGCTGGTACCAGTCCCGGCGAACGCTGGCAGGGGCGCTATACTGGCAGCCCGGGCTTTTATCGGACCGAGGCGCTCATCGTGGAGGCCTTCCGCGCGGCCGGGCTGGCGGTGACCACGCAGGAGTTCCAAGTCACGGTGCCTGTGACCGAATACTGCGAGCTGCTCGACGAGGCTGGCCGGCCGCTGGAGGGGGTGACCCTTTATCCATTCCTGCCGTCGGCACTTGAGCCGACCATCCTGCCGCCCCAAGGTATCCGTGGCAAGCTCGTGGCCACGGAAAGCACGGACATGAAGAGCCTGAATGGTCAGGCGCCTTCCAATACGATTGTCTTGACCTATCTGGACGCGGCGCGCGATTGGTCATCGCTGGCTGGCATCGGGGTGCCGGCCCTGATTGTCCGCGAGGATGAGCTGGTCCGGCGGCTGCGGGCCTCCCCGGACCTGGCCGGTGCCTGGCAGGATCTGACGAGCCTGTCGGAAGTCGGCTTCCCCCGGTTTCTGGCGCGCGGGCCGATTGAACAGGCGGCCGGCAAAGCGGTCACCATCCGCTGTAAGGTAACCTGGCAGACGCGCACGGTGCGCAACGTGCTAGGGGTGCTGCGCGCGGACCGCCCCACGCGGGAAGCGCTGGTGCTCAATGCCTTTTACGATAGCAACTCGCTGGTGCCGGAACTGGCGCCGGGTGCGGAACAGGCGTTATCGCTGGCCGCCCTGCTCGACTATGCCCAGGGGTTCGCCCCGTACCGCGGGAAGTTGTCGCGGGACCTGATCTTCGTGGCCACGGCCGGGCATGCCCAGGCCATGGCCGGCGCCATCCGGCTGATGGAGGCCATCGAGACGTTCACCAGCCAACAGAGCGATTATCGGCCGGTGGATGCACGGATGCGCGAGCAGGAACGGTTCCTCGACTATACCCGCCGCGCACAGGGGGTGCTGGACGACTTGGCGCGCGACACGGCCCGTACCAACACCCCGGTCCTGACGTCGGCGCGCTGGCTGGCAGAGGAGGCGGGGTTCCGCACCTGGTTCGAGGCCGGCCTGGGGGTCGTCACAGGTGAGAACAATCTAGACTTCCAGGAGCGTGCGCGCAAGGCCAAGCTGGCCTACCAGCGCGCCGGTAGCCCCGTTTATCGGGAGGGGTTTGACCCTTCGCCAACCCGTTCTACGGACGAGGATCGCAAGGATCCGGCCAATACGCATGCGATGCTGAATGCGTATTTGCAGGCCCGGCGCACGGTGACCGATGCCGACAATATGATGTCCACACCGTTGTGGAAACTGGCGGCCAATACCAACATGACCGCTTGGCGGGTGGTGGAGCAGGCCCGCGGCCGCTTCCATGAACTGGCGGCGTTTCATGAACGGCAGATCCGGCAGTTGCGGGATCAGGCCGGACTACGCGCATGTTTCCAGCCGTATGAGAAGACCCTGACCGTCAACCTCGAACTCTATTCGGGTGGCGTCAAGCAGAAGCAGGATCTTTCCATGCTGGTTGGTCTGAAGGATCCCGGCTCGGTCGTCGAGCCGCAGAGTTCCGAATTGGCGGCCGCCATTTCAGAGAAGATCCCCCGTGTGGCTGGCAAGCCGGCCTGGAAACTGGTGTCCTGGGGGGCGCGCGACGGGGCTGGCGGCCCCGGCCAGCCTAATCCGAACGGCGCGGGCCCCGTCATGGAATCCGTGGCCTGGCACACCTGCGGCCGCTCCGCCTTCACGGTGCTGAATTATGAGTTTTTCCCGCCCAAGGTCTGCACGCCGGAAGACACCTGGGAGGGCTTGACGCTGGATGTGCTGCATGAACAGGTCCCCGTCATTGGCCGGGCCTTGCTGGCCGTGGCGCATGGCCGGGTGCCGTTCAAGAGCATTCCGCCGACGCGGGACGGGATCACGGCCGTGCGAGGGGCGGTGTATGCCTCCGCGGGCGGGTCTTCGCTCGTGCCGACCCATCCGGTGACCATCCGCACGGCGGCTCAGATCCTGACGGAGGTCTCGCTGCCGTCGGCCAAACGGGGCGTCAATCTCTGCCCCGTGGTTCTGACCGATCCTTATGGCCAGTACGAGTACCCGATCGTGCTCGGCATGGCGCGCTGGAGCGTCTTCAGCGTGAATGCCGCGCGGTTTGACGGGGACGGCCGGCTGGTGTACTTCAAGGACAGCTCCGTGGCGGCCCAGGGGAACTACCGGAACACCAATCTATCCGGCAGCGAGGTTCTGGCGGGCGTGTCGCAACCCCCCAAGCTGGTCAACATTCCGGTCTTCCGGTGCAGCCGCGTGGCGTTGTTCGACCGCGGCAACCCCCGCACGCTCAAGTCCTTCCAGGGCGTCTCCTACCTGGACCGCCAGGGGCTCTCCGCGCCGCCGCGCGTGTATCGCACCGGGAATGTGGATTTCATGGATCCGGATTTCCGCTTCCATGTCGGGTTCATGGATGGTGCGGCGGGCAACAAGGAGATCCTGCAGTACCGGGCCTTCATGCTGAACATTGACCCCCAGGCGAGCACGAACTTGGCGGGGGAGTCGGAGTTGGAGGGCCGGGGGTATCTGGCTGAGGAGACCCCCGTGCTGGCCCTGCCGCACCTGGACGCCGCTGCCTCCATGCTGCGCACCAATGAGAAGCGCCTCGAGTTGCAGAAGCGCTTCGGCATGGCGGATGAACAGATGTTGGCATTCCACGAACGGTCCAAGGAGCGGCTGGTAGCGGCCCGGGCCAAGCTGGCGGCCAACGAACCGGCGCAAGCCGTAATCGCCGCTGGCACCAGCCTGGCCTATGCCATCACTAACCATCCGGTGATCCGCGACCGCATCTCGCAGGCCGTGATCGGCATCCTCTGGTATCTGGCCCTGTTGGTACCATTCGTGTTTTTTGCGGAAAAGCTGCTCTTCGGCTATGCGGACATCCGCCGCCAGATCCTGGCCTGCGGCGTGATCTTCGTGGTGGTCTTTGTGCTGCTGCGCCTCTTCCACCCCGCCTTCGAGATGGTGCGCTCCTCGCTGATGATCCTGCTGGGGTTCGTCATTTCCCTGCTGACGGTGCTGGTCATTGTCATGGTCACCAGCAAGTTCAAGCAGAACATTAAGGATTTGCGCAAACGGGAAGGGCAGGTGGAAGGGGCCGACATCAACCGCGCCGGCGTGGTGGGCACCGCCTTTATGCTCGGTCTGAACAACATGCGGCGCCGCAAGGTCCGCACCGGCCTGACCTGTATCACCCTGATCCTGATCACTTTCGTGATGATCTGCTTCACGTCGGTCTCCACGGACCTGGTCAACATCGAGTTCCCGACCGGCCGGTCCAACTGGAACGGCATCATGCTGCGCAACCCGAATTACACTACGCTGGCAGACACCGAGCTGGCCAGCATCCGGCGCATCTATGGCGATCGCTATCCCATTGCCACCAGCCGCTGGCTGGTCCCCTCCCTGAGCGTGGCGAGCATGACGCTGGCCAATCCGGAAATCCACGTGGATCGTGAGTTCCAGATCGGCGAAATCAAGAACAGTAAGCGCATCAAGTTCAGCGGTTGCCTGGCGCTGGACTGGAATGAGCCGCAGTTCTCCGGCATTGATCGCTATCTCCTGACCACCAACGGCTGGTTCCCGCGGCCACCGCAGACTCGCGCGGAACGGTTGGCGGCCGCCACCCAGGGATATAAGGAGAAAAACTACGTGATCCTGCCGGACAGTGCTGCCGCGGAACTGGGCCTGAGCGTGGAGGATGTGAACACCGGCCATCCGATTGTTACCATCCGCGATGCCGAATACGAGGTCCTTGGTATTATGGACACGGTGAAGCTCTCCAAGACGCTCGGCTTGGATGGCCGGTCGATCATGCCGTATGACATCAACAGTGTGCAGTCCATGGGTACAAAGGGGAAGGAGTTGGTGGTGCCGGAGGATGTGGGGCGCCTGAGTCCCCAGCAAGTGCTGATCGTCAACCAGTTGCCGCCCGGCCAGAACGGGGAGGGGCACCTGACCGCCGCCTGCTCGATCCTCTTCCCCAGCCAGCCGTATCGCCTGGAAACTTCCGCGCCGGAGCAGCCGCCCGCCGACTACAAGGAGCAGCGACGCACGGTGCTGGAGTATCTGGAGCGGATTGGCGAGCCGGCCTTCTACGCGGTGGATGGCGTGGCGTATTACGGCTCGCGGCAGCGCTCCAAGAGCTTTGCCGGCCTGTTGGAGTTGCTGGTGCCGATCCTGATTGCGGCGTTGACCGTCTTCAATACCATGCGCGGTTCGGTCTATGAGCGCAAGGATGAGATCTACGTCTACAACGCTGTGGGTGTGGCGCCAAATCACGTCTTCTTCATCTTCATGGCCGAGGCCTGTGTGTACGCGGTGGTCGGTGCCATGATGGGGTACCTGCTGAGCCAGGGGACCGGCCGCCTGCTGACTTCGCTGGGGATGACCGGCGGGCTCAACATGGACTACAGCTCCATCGAGACCATTTACGCCTCGCTGGCGATCATGGCCGCCACGCTGCTTTCCACCATCCTGCCGGCGCGTGATGCGGCCCGCATGGCCTCACCGGCCGACACCACCCACTGGACCATCCCCGAGGCTCAGGGTGACGTGATGCAGTTTAACCTCCCCTTCACCTTCACGGCGCATGACCGCATTGCCGTGATCAGTTACTTCTACCGTTGGCTGGATGCCAACGGCATGGGGAGTTCCGGCACCTTCTACTGTTCCGCGCCGGAAACCAGCATTCGTAAGGAGACCATTGGCACCAAGGGGCTGGAGGATGTGCCGGTGCTCGCCACCACGATCTGGCTTAAGCCGTATGACTTGGGCGTGTCGCAGCGGGTCGAGATCGCGCTCCCCACGGATCCGGAAACCGGCGAGTACATCGCGCGCATCACCTTCACGCGCTTGAGCGGCCATGTCACCACCTGGCAGCGCCGCGTCATGCCGTTCCTCAGCACGCTGCGCAAGCAGTTCCTCAATTGGCGGGTAACCACGCCGGCGGACCGCACGGAGCTGTTCGCCGAAGCCAAGCGCATGCTCGAGGCCGGTGCCCCGGCGAAGAAGGAATCTTGATATGGCCGACCGACCCCAAGACGACCGGAAGAAGATCGTGCTCGACCCCGAGCTGGAGATGTACCGCTCCGTGCTGGAGACCCCCACGGAGTTTAAGAACGGCTTCACCTGGGTGGCAGTGGCGGGCGCGCTCTTCTGCGGCTTCCTGATGATGCCGGGCGCGATCTACCTGAGCCTCATGACCGGCGGCGGCATCGCGGCGGCCTGGGTCACGATGATCATCTTCTCCGAAATCAGCCGGCGCGCCATGCGCACCATGAGCAAGCAGGAGCTGATCATTCTGCTGATGGTGGCCGGATCCATGGCCGGCGGCGGCCCGTTCGCCGGCTTCATCCACCGCCAGTTCCTGGTCCAGAGCGACGCCGTCCGCGACGTCGGGCTCCTCGGCAAATTACCGACCTGGTTCGCCCCCCTGCCAGGGAGCGCCGCCCTGACCGAGCGCTCTCTCTGGCATGCGGACTGGCTGATCCCGATCCTCCTGGTGGTCTTCCTGACCGTGGTTGGCAGCATCAAGAGTTACACGCTTTCGTACTTCTTCTTCCGGATCACGTCGGACGTGGAGCGTCTGCCGTTCCCGTTCGCCGCCATCGGCGCGCAGGGCTCCATGGCCTTGGCGGAGTCCGGCGAACGCAAGACCACCTGGAAGTGGCGCATGTTCTCCTTGGGGGCCATGCTGGGGTTGATCTTCGGTGCCATCCAGATCGGCATCCCCCTGATCACGGGGGCGCTGCTGACCAAGCCGCTCCAGTTGATACCGATCCCGTGGTATGACTCCACCACGCTCACGGAGAATCTCCTGCCCGCCACGGCCACCGGGCTGGTCATCGATCTCGGGCTGTTCATCACCGGTATGGTGGCGCCGTTCTGGGCCGTGATGGGTTCGGCCGCCGCCTTGGTGCTGACCATGATCATGAACCCGTTGCTCTACCACTGGGGGGTGTTGACCCGCTGGAAGCCCGGTATGGACACAATTGCGACCACGTTCAGCAACAGCCTCGACTTCTGGATGAGCTTTGGCTTCGGCGTGGCCGCCGCCATTGCGCTGATCGGCTTTTACCAGACCGGCCGCGACCTGGTGCTCAAGCTGCGCGAACTGCGCAAGCGCACGGCGCAGGATGCCAGCCGGCCGCGCGAGAACCTCTGGGCCACGCCGCCCGGCCGCGGGGACTTCTCGCTCTGGATTGCGTTGGCGCTCTATAGCATTTGCGGGGCCTTGGTCATCTGGGTCTGCCACCTCACCGTGCCGAAGTTCCCGGTGATCTTCCTGATCTTCTTCGTTTTTCTCTATACGCCGCTGATCTCCTATATCAATGCGCGCCTGGTCGGCATCTGCGGCCAGCAGGTGGATATCCCGTACCTGCGCGAGGGCGCCTATATCCTCTCCGGGTATCAGGGGGTCGAAATCTGGCTGGCCCCCATCCCCATTGAGAACATGGGGGGCGCGGCGCAGAGTTTCCGCACCAACGAGCTGACGGGCACCAACTTCTGGTCCTACGTCAAGGCCACCTGCCTGATCGTGCCGCTGAGTTTCGTACTGAGCTTCCTCTTCTGGGCGTTCATTTGGAAGTCCGGGGCGATCCCCTCGGACAAGTACCCCTTTGTGCAGAAGATGTGGGAACTCGGCGCGAAGCAGACGGTGGTGATGTGGACGGCCACCCTCGACAACGGCGGCGGGCAGTCGCTCTTCTTCCAGTCGCTGCACCCCTCCGTCATCGGCGGCTCGTTTGCGTTTTCCCTCGTGACGTTCATTCTGCTGTCTATCTTCAACCTCCCGACCATGGCGATCTACGGCTTCGTACAGGGGGTCG
Source organism: uncultured bacterium (assembly GCA_903861045.1). Taxonomy (GTDB): domain Bacteria; phylum Verrucomicrobiota; class Kiritimatiellia; order RFP12; family CAIWXQ01; genus CAIWXQ01. The sequence continues at coordinate 11,871 of CAIOST010000310.1, forward strand.
GTGGCATGCCGCACGCCTTTGTGCCGACCGTGATCGGCGCGCTGATCGGCAAGTTCTACTTTGACAAGAAGCTCGGACGCAAACGCTTCCTGGAGATCATGCCGGTGCTCTTGGCGGGCTACGGCACGGGCGTCGGCTTGATTGCGTTGCTCGGTGTGGCCGCCAATTTGATCGTCAGCGCGGTGTCGTCGGCTCCATTCTAGGCGAGTGAAGAGTGATAATTGAAGAGTGAAAATTGAAGATTGAAAAGGATGATCGAAGACTAGGCTGTCATGAATAGCGCGGAACTAAAAGAGAGAACAAAGGTATTTGCGCACCGCTGTGTTAAACTTGCGGCAGCAATGCCAAAGTGTGAACTTGGCCGGATTATAACCGGGCAACTCATGCGGTGTGCCACGTCCGTGGCGGCTAACTATCGAGCTGCTTGCCTGGCCCAGACGAAGCCGGCCTTTGTTACGAAAGTTAGTATTGTTCTGGAAGAGGCCGATGAAGCGGCTTTCTGGTTGGAGTTTGCCTTGGATGAAGCGCTGCTCGCACCGCATGAGGCCGGACCGGTACTGCAGGAAGCAAATGAGCTCACCCTCATTTTCGCCGCTTCCCGTAAAACGAGCGCAGAGTCATTGAAAGCTTGAGATTGTGAGTTGCCGTTATGCGTGAAAAGAAACAGCGGATGGCAGAACGAGACACCGGTGGATCAGCAGGTGTTGCGACTGTTGCTCCCCAATCTTCAATCTTCAATCAGCAATCGTCCATTGGCTCCCAGGTCCGCTTGCCCTTCCGCACGGCCTTCCGCATCTCCGTGCAGGGGATTCGCATCCGGCTGGGGCGCTCGCTGGTAACGGTCTCTGGCGTGGTGCTGGGGATTGCTTTCCTAATGAGCAACCTCACCGGTCAGCTCATCAAAAATGGCGTGGCCGCCAAGCGCGAAGCGCGCCAGCAGGCCACCTTGATGGCCGCCATGGTGCGCGCCGAGATCGGTGACGTCCGCGATAAAAATCTGGCGGTGCTGGTCTGCGGCACGCTGCGGCCGTATGAGACGGAATTGCTCAGCACCATTGTGGCGGCTAAGCCCGCCCAGCTACGCGGCCTCGGCCTGACGCAGGAGGGGGTCACACCGGCCACGCCGTCCACTTTGGGCGCAGGGGCCGGCGTGCTGCTGGTGCTTGGCGACGCCCCCAGCGGGGCTTTCGCGCTGGAGGAGCTAACCCAGGGGATGACCCAGAAGGTCGTGCTCGAGGCCGAGGCGGCGCGCACCTATGCCGGTAAGGCGGCGCTCGAGGCGGAGGCTTCCGCCGTGCGGCGGGAACTATTCTTCGGTGCCCAGCATGAGCAGCAGAAGGCCCGCATGGCGAAAGAGGCCCAGCAGGCGCACGCCCGCACGCTCTGGATTGTGGTGATCTCGCTGCTGGTCACCGTGATCGGTGTCTCGAATGCGCTGCTGATGTCCGTGACCGAGCGCTTCCGTGAGATCGGTACCATGAAGTGCCTGGGGGCGCTCTCGAGCTTCATCCGCCTGCTCTTCCTGATCGAGAGCTCGCTGATCGGTGCGGCGGGCTCGCTCATGGGTGTGGTCGCGGGTGCCATTCTGCCGCTCCTGGCGTATGGGTTCACCTACTCCTTTGTCACGGTGCTGGGTTCCCTGCCCTATGGCTGGTTGATGCTGGCCGGCGCTGGCTCCGCGGTGGTGGGCACCTTGCTGGCGGTCCTGGCTGCCATCTATCCGGCTACCATTGCGTCGCGGATGCTGCCGGCCTCCGCCTTGAGGAGTACGGTATGAGCAATTCGGATTTGTTCGCCGCCGAAGGTGCGGCAGACAAGCATGGCTATGTCATTCGCGCGGTGGATGTCAAAAAAGTCTACCGCATGGGTGATTCGGAGACGCATGCTTTGCGCGGCGCCACGCTCGATATCCATCGCGGCGAGTACATGTCCATCATGGGCCCCTCCGGCTCCGGCAAGTCCACCTTCTTCAATATGGTCGGTGGACTCGACAAGCCGACCTCCGGCAAGGTCTACATGGACCAGGTGGATATTGCGCAGCTTGACCCATACGAACTGGCCTGGCTACGCTGCCGCAAGGTCGGCTATATCTTCCAGTCCTTCAACCTCATTCAGGTGATGTCCTGCCTCGAGAATGTGACGCTCCCCATGTCGTTTGCCGGCATGGATGATGAGGAGGCGCGCGAGAAGGCTCTCGGCATTCTGGAGCGGGTCGGCCTGAAGGACCGCGCGCTGCACAAGCCGGCAGAGATGTCTGGCGGGCAACAGCAGCGTGTGGCCATTGCCCGCGCCCTAGCCAACACCCCGGATATCCTGCTGGCGGATGAACCCACCGGCAACCTGGACCTACGCACCGGCGAGGAGATCATCAACCTCTTCTCGCAGTTGCGCAAGGAGCTGGGCGTGACCATCATCACCGCCACGCATGACCTGAAGATGCTGAAAGCCTCCGACCGCATTGTCTGGATTGAGGATGGGCTGATCACCCGCGTCACCACCGCCGACGCGCTCGATATCCAGGTGCAGGAGATTCACTAAATGGCGTGGTTTCGCAAAAAACCGTTGCCGCCCCGGCCAGCGATTACCGATCCGTTTGCCGTGATTCCGCTGCAGCCGGAGGACGTCACGGTGCGCCGGGACAGCCAGGGGCATATCCATCTGCGTCGCTTCCCGCCGCTGAGCAGCCTGCAGCGGCGTGTGGCGACGTGGCTGGGCTATGACTACAGCCGCAAGATCGCACTGGATGAGCACGGCACCCGGTACTATGCCCTCGTGAATGGCACGCATACCCTGCGCACCATTGCGGATCAACTGATCAGCGCCTCGGGCCGCGATCGGAAGATCGTGGAAGAAGGCGTGATTGTTTTCACCAAGAAACTGATGACTATGAACATGCTGGCGTTGAAAGTGCCGGGCACGGCCCAGTGGAAGCCACTATGAACAAGACCTCCATCATTGCGCGCGCCAAGGATGTCACCCGCCGCTATAAGCTCGGCGAGGAGATTGTCTGGGCCCTCAACGGCATCTCCATGGATATCTACGAAGGGGAATACCTCTCGATCATGGGGCCGTCCGGCTCGGGCAAGTCCACCTTCTTCAACATGATCGGCGCGCTCGACATCCCTACCACGGGCACGATTGAGTTTATGGGGGCCGACCTCTTTGCGCTGCCGGAGGAGAAGCAGGCCTGGATCCGCTGCAACAAGATCGGCTACATCTTCCAGACCTTCAACCTGGTCATGGTCATGACCGCGCTGGAGAATGTGGCGCTGCCGATGATTCTGCAGGGGGCGACCCTGGAGCGGGCGCACGAACGCGCCGCCGAGGTGCTGAAACAGGTCGGCCTGGGGCACCGCATCACCCACCTCCCCGGCCAGCTCTCCGGCGGTCAGCGCCAGCGCGTGGCGATTGCCCGCGCCCTGGTCAATGCGCCCGCCGTGATTCTGGCGGACGAACCGACCGGCAACCTCGACACCAAGATCGGTGCGGAGATCATCGAGCTGCTCAAGCGCCTGCAGACCGAACACAAGGTGACGGTCATCACGGCCACGCACGACGCCAAGATGCTCGACATCTCCGATCGCATCGCCTGGATCCGCGACGGCAAGCTCGAACGCCTCGAGGAGCGCGCCAACGTAACGATCAACATGGGCAGCATGCACTAGCCGGCGGCTACCAGTTTTCCACCCACACCTGCCACACACGCAGAGGAGCATGCTATGAAAGAGCTTGAAGAAGGCACCAGCCTGACCCTGGATTTCGCCAAGATTGCCAAGATTGCTGAGAAGTGCAAGGACAGCATCCCCGTGGCGGTGCAGCACGCCGATACGCATGAGGTGATCCTGGTGGCCTACACCAACGAGCTGGCCATGCGCAAAGCCTTTGCCGAACGCACGCTGATCCTCTGGAGCACCTCGCGCAACGAGCTATGGGAGAAGGGTAAGACCTCGGGCGAGACGTTCGACCTGCTGGAGGCGCGCGTCAACTGCGAGCAGAACTCGCTGCTCTACATTGTGCGCCCCCGCCGCAGCGGCATCTGCCACACCAAGAACCGCCAGGGCGAACCGCGCAACTGCTACTATCGTCGTATTCATCTCGACACCCTGGCGCTTGAGAATCTTGATCCCTGAGCGGGGAAAACGAAGGTGGCAGGTGCGAGGTGTTTGGGCGGAACCGCGAATGCACGCGAATAAACGCGAATGGTGCGGTTTGGCCGAGTGGTGCCTTGGCCGGTAGGGCGGGGCCGCCGGACCCGCCGGGGCGGCAGAGGTGGCAGGTGGTAGGTGCTAGGTGGTAGGGCGGGGCCGCCGGACCCGCCGGCTGCCATAATCCTAGATCCGTAAGGTGAGCATCTCTTTGGCGTCACTACTCAGGTGCTTCGCACGCGGCGGGCGGGTGCCTGATTCGTTAAGGTGATTCTAACGCCAAGGCGCCAAGGCGCAAGGGCGCGAAGGTGGGAAGGTGTTAGGTGTGTGGTGGTAGCTGTGGACCCGCCGCCCCCGGCGGCCTTGCGCTGGCCTTTACACACAAGTTCTTCTGGACAAATACCACGGCCATAAACGCGATAAAATTGACCCGTCGAACCGCAAATTGACGAATTTCGAACGGCAGAATCTCGAAGTTCCTCGTGAAACGCGAACGCGCGCAAGCAACTGTACCAGCGAAAGTGCCTCCCTTCATGATTCGGACCTCGATATTCGGCAATTTTCGGTTCACTTAGGACAAAATGGTACGGTTTGCGCTTCCGTCCTTTTGGCCAGAGATTTTTGTGTGTAAAGGGCAGGGCTTTACCGATAGGGGCACCGCGGCAGTAGCCCCGGCCCGCCCTCGGGCCGAGGGCGGATTGCTATCCCGGCCAGTAACGAGCGGTGACGGCCGCCAGCGTGGCCCAGATCATAGTGGCCCCATGGGGGGGCTCAGTACCTCTGCCACCTGGTGTAGCAGTTCCGCCAGGTGGAACGGTTTCTGCACGAAAGCCAATACCCCCAGTGTCAGGATGTTGTGCGTTTCGCCATTCAAGCTGTAGCCGGAGGAGAGGATGGCCTTGATCTGCGGGTTGATCGCGCGCATGGCCAGAAACAACTCCCGCCCCCCCATGCGCGGCATGACCATGTCCAGGATCACCAAGTCGATCTGACGCCACTCCCGGCGATACCGCTCCAGCGCGGCGGTGGCTTCGCGACAGGCCACGACCTTGTACCCCCCCTTGCGCAGCATAATCACGCCCAGATCGAGAATCAGCGCCTCGTCATCCACGAGCATAATGCGCCGGCCACCGGTGGCGGGTGCCACCGGCGCGTCCGCGATGGCATGCTCGGCAGGTGGCGCGCCGTGGAGTGGCAAGTAGATGGCAAAGGTGCTGCCCCGGCCCGGTTCGCTGACGACACGGATGAGCCCCCCATGGTTGCGTACCGCACCATAGGCGGACGCCAGCGCCAGCCCGGTGCCTTGGCCGACCTCCTTGGTCGTGAAGAACGGCTCGAAAAGCCGCTTTTTCGTCTCGGCATCCATGCCGAGCCCGGTGTCGGTTACGGTGATCTGGATATAGTGTCCGGGCACAAGATCAACATCGCCCTCGCTGGCGGTGACGTGCACGAGGTGGGTCGCGAAGACGATCTCGCCCCCCTTGGGCATGGCATCCCGGGCATTCAGCCCGAGGTTCAGGATGGCGTTCTGCAGTTGCGTCGGATCGGCCAGTACGGTGGAGCGTGTGGCCTCGAGCTGTTGCCGGATCTCGATGCATTTATCGATGCTGCGGCTCAGCAGGGCCACCACGTCGGCAATCACCTGGTGGATATCGGTCGGCATGTTCAGGTACTTCCCTTTGCGACCGAAGGCCAGGAGTTGCTGCGTTGACTCCGCGGCATGGGTGGCGGCCTTTATGATGTTGAGGGCATACCCTTTGAGGCGCGGATCGTGGATGCTGTCGGCCAGCAGTTCCGCAAACCCCATGACGCCGCCGAGCTGGTTGTTAAAGTCATGTGCCACGCCGCCGGCGAGCTGGCCGATGGCCTGCATTTTTTCCGCCTGCCGCAGTTGTTCCTCGAGCTGCTTGCGTGCGCTGATGTCGCGGATGTTCACGACCAGCAACTGCTCGTCCGCTTGGAATAGATGCAAATCGTAAACGCCTGGCTGTGACGTATCCGTACTGGACGTCTCGCAAGCCTGTGCCTCGAGTTCGCCGATTGCCACCCGGCGGCAGAGCTCCTGCATGGCCAAGGGGAGGAAGCGGGGGAAGGTCTCCGCCAGCGGTTTGCCGAGGTAGGCCTCGTGCGGCACGCCCAGCAGGCGCTCGGCTGCGGGATTGGCGCCACGCAGAACCAGTTGTCCGCCGGCCTCGCGCCGGTAGAGCTGGATGGCATCCGGTGCGGTCTCGATGATCTGGCGGAACTTCCTCTCGCCGGCCTGTATGGCCAGCTCGGCACGTTTGCGTGCGGTTGCTACGATGGTAAACAGCAACCCGATGACGCCGACCAGCACGCCGGCGTGCGTCGGGTGCAACCGCAGGATTTCCGGTCTGGCGTGGGCCGTGAGGAGGAAGGTCTGGCCGAACGCCAGCATGGGGCGATCCAGCGCCAGGCCGAGGCGTGGCGGCGTAGCCCCCTCCGCCCAAGAGTGGGCTAGTGCGACGCGCTCGCCGCTCGGGCGCACCAGGCTGATTTCCAGGTCGAGCAGCGCATCCAGGTTGGCGGCGCTCAGCGTATCGCGCAAGCTCAACACCGCCAGCGCAAACCCTTGTAGTGTTCGGCTCGGTACGTCGCGAAAGACCGGACAGAAGATCAGCACCCCTTGCTGGGCGTCGCCTGCCGTGGTCAACACAACCGGTGCGGTGGCGGTCGGCAGGCCGGTGCGCAGAGCCTCCTCCAGCGCCGCGCGGCGAATCGGTTCCGATCCCAAATCAAAGCCCAGCAGAGAGGCGTGGCCGGCCTGCCGCTCCTCCCGGTACACCGGGAAATAGCTTTCACGCTCTGTGGCTGGTGTACGCTGGCCGGTGCTGTCGGTCTGCCAGATCATAAACTCCGGTAAGCCCTCGCGGCGCATCAGCTCTTCAAAGCGCTGCTTGTCGGCGGCAGGGATCGCCGGAATCAAGGCCCAGTTGGCCACCGGCTCGTGCTTCAGCAGGTGCTGGGCATACTGGTGATATCTGTTGCTGGTGACCACGTCGCCGCCCTGGTAGAACTGGGTCAGGTCATCGAGCTGCACGTTGCGTAGATCCCGGAAGGTTTCGGCGACCGAGGCGGTGCGACACTCCGCCAGGGTTCGAAAGAAGACCCGGCGGGTATGGGATTCGAGCTCATGCGCCAGCCAAGCAGCAAAGGCCGTTAGGATCAAGCCGATCGCCACGGAGAGCGCCGGCTGCGGCGGGCGGTTCTGACGAGGTAGCGCGCCCGGCCGGTGCCCACGCCGGGCTAGCTGTACCGTGCCGAGGATGAGAGCGGCGATCAGTGTCAGGACCAGCAGGCCGACGGGGCGTAGCGCGTGGGACATCACGCGGCCGTGCCAGTCACGGGCCTCTATGTCCATCCCCAGGACGGCCGCTGCGGCCGGCGTCCCGGTGCACGTCGACGCCGGGAGATGCAGCGGTACCTGCGCGGAAACCCAGGTGCCCCAGCGATTGTCGTAGGGGCCCATGGTCCGGGCGGTCGCCGTGTCGAACACGCGGCGCTCGTCGGGCGTCGCTTCGTCATACACCTGCCCCGGTGGCGACTCGTCCACGGCGCCGGCCGGCTCACTATCGACAAAGAAGAAGATCTCGCCGTTGGCCCGGCGCCCCATGAGGTAGACAAAGCGGCATTGCGGATTGGCCGCACGCAACGCGATAAACTGCGCCTTGAGCCGCTGATAGACGGGCGTGTTCAGATCCGCGGCGGTGCCGGTTAGCGACTGGAGCCGGTCCAGGTTGATGGACTCGGCTACCAGCCGTGTTTGCTGGAGCAACTCCGTGCGCATCACTCGGTCGGCCTGCACCATCAACCACCAGGCCAGCAACCCGCCGGCGAGGAGCACACCGGCCACGGACCACAGCAGGAGCCGGGTGGCGAAACGCAGCTGCCCCCCCGTCGAGGTGTGAACGGCTCCGTGTTTGCCGCTGAGGGCCATTACCGGCCCCCCACCTTGGTGGCGGCGGACACGGCCGGCGGTAGCACCTCGGCCACTTTGTGTAAGAGGTCAACCATGCGGAACGGTTTCTGGATAAACCCCAGCACCCCCAGGTCAAGAATCGCCTGCGCTTCGCCATCAATGGTGAAGCCGGAGGAGAGGACGGCCTTGATCTGCGGGTTGATGGCGCGCATGGCCAGAAACAGCTCCCGCGCCCCCAGGCGCGGCATAACCATGTCCAGAATCACTACGTCCAAATTTCGCCATTCCCGGCGATAGAGTGCCAGCGCCTCCTGCGCCTCCTGGCTGGTCAACACGTCATACCCCTGCTTGTGCAGCATGGCCTGCCCTATCTCCAAAATGACCGCTTCGTCATCCACCATCAGGATGCGGCCACGGTTGGTAGCTGGCACGCCGCGGCCTGCCGCGGGCGCGCTTTCGGGCGGTGTTTGCACCTCATAAATCGGCAGATAGACGTCGAAGGTGCTGCCGCGCCCTGGTGCGCTGACCACCCGGATCGTGCCGCCATGATTCTTGACGGTCCCGTAAGCGGATGCCAGCCCCAACCCCGTTCCCTTACCTAGATCCTTGGTGGTGAAGAACGGTTCAAATAACCGCTTCATGATGCTAGCGTCCATACCAATACCCGTATCGGTGACGCTGATCTGCAGATAGCGCCCCGGTTCCAGCTCCTCGGAGGGGAGGGTTTCCGTAAAACTCACCACGCCGGTCGCGAAGCGTAGTACGCCCCCTGCTGGCATGGCATCCCGGGCGTTCAGCCCGAGATTGAGGATGGCATTCTGCAGTTGCGACGGATCGCCTAGCACGGTGGCGGGCGTTGCGTCTAACTGTTGCGTGATCTCGATACGCTTGTCGATGCTGCGCTGCAACAGCTCCACCACTTCCGTGATAACCTGATGCACATCCATGGCCACGCTCAGGTATTTCCCCTTGCGGCTGAAGGCGAGTAGTTGGCGGGTCAGCTCGGCGGCCCGCGTGGCGGCGCTCATGATTTTGGTCGCATAGCCCTGCAACGTTGGGTCCGCCAACCCCTCGCTCAGCATCTCCGCAAACCCCATGATTCCACCTAGCTGGTTGTTGAAGTCGTGCGCCACGCCGCCGGCGAGCTGGCCGATGGCCTGCATCTTCTCGGACTGCCGCAGTTGCTCCTCGAGGCGCTTGCGGTCGCTGATGTCCAAGAAACTCGCGACAATCGCGGCTGGTCCGGTGCGGAAGACGCGCACATCGTAGAGGCCGGAAGAACGCTCATCGCTGTAGGGAATTTCAAAGGCTTGCGGTCCAAGTTCGCCGGACGCCACGCGCTTGTACAGCGCCGGTATTTCCGTGGCCACCAGTTTCGGGAAGGCCTCCTCCAGCGTCTTGCCCAGCAAGGCAACATGCTGTACGCCCAGCACGCGCTCCGCCGCCTGGTTGCCGCCGGTCAGGATGAGTTGCCCGTCTGGCGACAGCCGGTAGAAATGCATCCCGATCGGTGAGGCGTCGACAATGCTACGGAAGCGCTGCGCGCTCTCTTTCAGCTCCCCGGTCTTACGGCGGACCTGCCGTTTGAGCGTCTGCGTCCAGGCTAGGGCGATGGCCAGGATCGCCAGCAGCGGTCCAATAATCCAGAGGATGATCGCGACCACCTGACGCGTGCTCTGTGCCGGTTGCTCATAAGGCGTGAGCCACTTCTCACGGATGAGGCGCAGCTCGCCGCTCTTTTCTGCGGCGGCCACCCCCTCGTTAAACTGGGCTAGCAGCTCGCCATTCCCGGCCTTGACGGCGAAGCAATACTCCTTGGTAAAGATATTCTTGGTTGCCACCTGCAAGTTATGCCAGCCCTGTTCGCTGATGATGCTCAGGGCGGCGATCCGATCCACTAGCGCGCCGTCCCCTTCGCCGTGGGCGAGCCGGCGGAGCGCCTCCTCCATCGTAGCGGTACGTATCAGCCGCGGCTCTAGGCCGGCCTGCGTAGCCACTTGCTCCAGGAGGTCACCCTGGCGGACCAGCACGGTCTGGTTGGTGAGCTCCTGCAGATTGTGCCACGCCGGTGAACCCTGGCGGGTCACCAGCACCGTATCGGCACGGTGATGTGGCAGCGAAAATTCGATGCCTTGCGCCCGGTCAGCCGAGTAGGCCATGCTTTGCACTAGGTCGAGCTCGCCGGCGCGCAGGCGTGCCACGGTTCTGGCCCATACATCCAGTTGGATATCCACTTGCAGCCCCAGCCGCTTAGCGATGGCGCGCGTTACATCCACGTCCAACCCGGCCGGTTGACCAATCCGGTCTAGAAACTCATACGGTGGCAAGTAGCCACTCCCGCCCACCCTGATCCGCGCCCCCCCTAACTGGACCGGAGCCATGGGGACAAACCACTTGGCATATAACTGCCGGAAGTTCCCATCAGCCTGCACAATGGCCAAACCTTCGTTCAGGGTGGCCAATAGCTCCTTGTCCCCCTCGCGTACCGCGAAACAGATCTTTTGCGTATACCCCCTGATCGGCGTGTTGAGGCAGACCAGTCCTTTGAGGTCATATTGCTTGACCAAGTGCGCGAAGAGCAGGCGCGGGATGAGCACCGCCGCACACGCGCCGGTCTCCAAGCTACGTAAGGCGTCCACGAAAGTAGGCGTGGCGACAAGGTCGGCCGGCAGCTTTATGCGGCGGACATATTCTTCGAGCGCGTCGCCTTGGAGGACGGCTACCCGCAGACCCTGCAGGTCGCTAATATCACGAATGCGCTGTTCCCCCTCCCGCACCACGATGGCAGCGTGCATGGTCAGGTAGGGCGCTGTGAAATCATATATCGATTCTCTTTCTGGCGTTTGCGATACGCATGGCAGCACCTTGAGGCGTCCCTGGGCGAGGTCGTCTTTCAGCTCCGACCACTGGGCGACCTTGAAGGTAGCTTCACGCCCCGTGGCGGCCAGGGCGGCGCGCAACAGCTCCACGGCAAAGCCGTCGGCGATTTGCTGCCCCCGGGTCACGCAGAAGGGGGGGTAGTCGTATTCGCAGCCGGAAAGGACGGGGGCGCCAGCGTCCGCTGCCGCACTGCGCAGCAGGCCGGCTAGCAGTAAGCTGACAAGTAAACCTATTATGCCCCTACGATGATGCATACACCCCCCCCATCCGCCCCGTCCCCGCCAACTATAGACGCACCTTTTTAAGCCAAACGCTTTGAGCGTACAAGCCAATTCTCGGGGAGCCGCTGGGGGGGGCATGGTCTTTCCCTTTGGCCCGCCAACCGCTATGCGAGCGTCAATATTCCAGTTTTGGCTAGACACACCTCGCCGGTTTTGCTATCACAGGGTGGGATGAAAGCAAAAAAGACTAGATCAAATCAAGCGATGATGCCGGTT
>CAIOST010000311.1 GCA_903861045.1 uncultured bacterium
CATGTCCTCGTCTTACCGCAACATGCGGGTGCATGTCCAGTGGTAGGACGAGGACTTCTCCTTCCGCCCCCGGATCAAACACCAGGGTGGCTCCATTTAACTGAGCACGGGCGGCTCCATTTTAGTGAGCGCTATAGCGGGGAGTTCTATACCCCCCGCGCCGTCACCCAGTTCATCGTCGAACAGGTCAACCCCCGCCTCGGCGAGACCGTCCTTGACCCCGCCTGCGGCACCGGCGGCTTCCTTGTCTGCGCCATCGAACACCTGCGCCAGCAGGCCAAAACCGATGCCGACGAACGCGCCATCCAGGAGTGCTTCGCCGGCATCGAGAAGAAGCACCTGCCGCACGTGCTCTGCATGACCAACCTGCTCCTGCACGGCATTGACGTGCCCTCCAACGTCCGCCACGACAACACCCTGGCTCGCCCCCTGCGCGACTGGGGGCCCAAGGAGCGCGTGGATGTCATCGTCACCAACCCGCCCTTCGGCGGCATGGAAGAGGACGGCATCGAGTCCAACTTCCCATCCGAGTTCCGCACCCGCGAAACCGCCGACCTCTTTCTCGTGCTCCTCATGAAGATCCTCAAACCCGGCGGCCGTGCTGGACTCGTTTTACCCGACGGCACCCTCTTCGGCGAAGGCGTCAAGACCCGCATTAAGGAGGCCCTGCTCACCGAGTGCAACCTGCACACCATCGTGCGCCTGCCCAACGGCGTCTTCAACCCCTACACCGGCATCCGCACCAACCTGCTCTTCTTCACCAAGGGGCCAAAGACCGAGCACATCTGGTACTACGAGCACCCGTATCCGCCCGGCGCCAAGAGCTACAACAAGGGCAAACCCATCCGCATCGAGGAGTTTGAGGGCGAACGCGCCTGGTGGGGTGACGAAGCCGACGGTTTCAAGGCTCGCGTCGAAAACGAGCGCGCCTGGCGAGTCTCCCTCGACACCATCAAAGCCGGCAACTTCAACCTCGACCTCAAGAACCCGCACAACGCCGACGCAGGCCCCGGCGACGTGGACCACCTCCTGCCGGAATACGAGAAGCTGCTGGCGCAAATAGCAGAGACAAGGGGCAAGCTGAAAGTGCAGCTTATGGAGGCGCTGAACCGATGAAGAAGGATATTTCTCACGGCGGCACAAAGGCACAAAGGGGCAACTTTGAGTCGCATGTGGGACAGCGAAGCGGAAAGGATGAAGGCAGGATGAAAATGCGCTCGCCAGATTCGACAGACAAGGTTTGCCAACGTGCCAAGGCCGGTGCCGAAGACCTCGCCCCGCTCATCGCCGAGGTGCGGGAACTCATTCGGTCCGCCCGCCGTGGCGTGGCCTCTGTGGTGGATACGTTTCAGGTGCTGACCAACTTCGAGATCGGTCGCCGCATCGTGGAGCACGAGCAAAAGGGCGAGAAGAGGGCGGAGTATGGCGCCGAAGTGCTGAAGGAGCTTTCGGCACGGCTGACGGATGAGTTCGGGAAGGGGTTCTCCGCCGTGAACCTATCCTACATGAAAAAGTTTTATCTGCTCTGGCGGGAGCGGGTTAACATTTTTCAGACACCGTCTGAAAAATTGGCAAGTGGGAACATTTTTCAGACACTGCCTGAAAAATCATGGCAGGCAGGGATTTCCCAGACATCGTCTGGCAAATTCAAAACCCCCTTCACCCTGAGTTGGTCCCACTACGTCGAACTGCTCGGCATCAAAGATCCCGACGAACGTAGTTTTTACGAAATCGAGTCGGCCAACGTAGGCTGGGATGTTCGCGAACTTCGCCGCCAGAAAGCCGCCTGCCTCTACGAGAGGCTGGCGCTCAGCCGCGACAAGGCGGGCATCCGCATACTGGCGCAAGAAGGCCAGATCATCAGCAAGCCTGACGACCTCCTCAAAGAACCGCTCGTCCTCGAATTTCTCGGGCTGGAAGAAAAGGCCGGTTACTCCGAATCCGATCTGGAGTCCGCCATCATCACCCACCTGGAAAAATTCCTCCTCGAGTTGGGCAAAGGCTTCCTCTTTGAAGCCCGCCAGAAGCGTTTCACTTTTGACGGCGACCACTACTTTCTCGACCTCGTCTTCTACAACCGGCTCCTGCGCTGCTATCTGGTCATTGATCTGAAACTCGACAAGCTCACGCACCAGGACCTCGGGCAGATGCAGATGTATGTGAACTACTACGACCGCCATGTGAAGCTGCCGGAAGAGAACCCCACCATCGGCCTGCTCCTGTGCAAGGAGAAGAAAGACGCCGTGGTGAAACTGACGCTCCCCAAGGACGCCAATATCCACGCCAAGGAATACCAGCTCTACCTCCCTTCGAAGGAATTGCTCAAAGCCAAGCTTCTTGAATGGACGCAGGAGGAGCGTGCGACATCCCTCACGGAGGCACAGAGGCGCGGAGGAGCGGGCAAATCATGATCTCAGTGCCTTTGTGCCTCTGTGAGAAAAAAGGATTGCGATGAAGCTCGAAACCTTCTTCGAAAAGTTCGATCAATTCGCCGACGCGCCCAATGCGGTGACGAAGATGCAATCTACCGGGAGCGCGGGGCTCCGTACCCGCCTTGTTTCGGAGTCTGCGAGTGCGGAGCCTCGCGTTCCCAGTGCGGAGCCCAGAATATCTCACATTTGCTCGCTGCGGCACCATTTGAACGTGGTGCGCAACACCGCTGCCCATCACAGTCGCCTCTGGAACCGGATGTTCACGATTGCCTTCCAGTTGCCCCGGAAGAAGCCCCCGCATCTACACGCCAATTTCCATCAACCGCCAGGTGCCAGCCCCTCTCTGTGCCTTTGTGCCTCTGTGAGAAAAAAGGATTGCGATGAAGCTCGAAACATTCTTCGAAAAGTTCGACCAGTTCGCCGACGCGCCCAATGCCGTGGCGAAGATGCGGGAGTTGGTGCTGAAACTGGCGGTACAGGGAAAGTTAGTCGAGCAGTTTCCGAGCGACGAACCAGCTAGCAGGCTCCTTGAGCGAATCCAGCAGGCCAAAGAGAGGCTGATTCAAGAACGTGCAATCCGCAGACAAGAAACTGACTCTATCGACTGCGACTCCGCACCTTTTCCCATTCCGCAATCTTGGGCGTGGACGCGGCTCGGAGAGATTGGCGACTGGGGTTCCGGTTCAACTCCCCCGCGAGGAAACCACGACCTTTACGATGGCGGAATAACTTGGCTAAAGTCCGGCGAACTGAACGACAATCTGGCTCTCGCCGGTTCCTCTGAAACCGTTACGGAGCTGGCGTTGAAGACTGGATCGTTCAGGCGCAATCAGCCAGGCGACGTTCTATTCGCCATGTATGGAGCAACCATCGGGAAGGTTGCGATTCTTGCCGAACCTGCGGTGACCAATCAGGCGGTGTGCGGATGCACGCCATTTGAAGGCGTTTTAAGCCGCTACCTGTTCAACTATCTGGTTTCACAACGAGCCGCTTTCCACGAAGCAAGTGAGGGCGGAGCGCAGCCAAACTTATCAAAGGTCAAGGTCGTGGCCTTTCCCTTTCCCCTCCCGCCCCTCGCCGAGCAGAAGCGGATTGTGGCGAAGGTGGATGAGTTGATGGCGTTGTGTGATCGGCTGGAGGCGCAGCAGCAGGAACGGGCGGAAAGGAAGGCCGCGCTGGCCCGCGCGGCGCTGGCCCGCTTTGCTGACGCGCCCACGCCGGCCAACCTCGAACTGCTCTTCTATCCCTCTCCGTGCCCCCGTGCCTCCGTGAGAAAAACAAAAACTGTCTCTCACAAAGGCACAGAGGCACAAAGCCCTGCCGCCTACCTCGTCTCCCCCGCCGACCTCCGCAAAACCATCCTCACCCTCGCCGTCCAAGGGAAACTCGTTCCGCAGGACCCCAACGACGAACCGGCCGAAGAGCTGCTTGCACGCCTCGCGCGCGAACTGACTCCCGAGCAACGTCGCAAACAGTCGCCCCCGCTTGCGCCGCTCTCAAAAGAGTCGCTACAATACGAACTGCCTGAAAATTGGAAATGGGCACGATTTCGTGACGCTGCAATTATTGCTTCTAACCTCGTGAAGCCCGACGACTTCCTGGACTTCACTCACCTCGCCCCAGACAACATCGAAAAGGGAAACGGCGTGCTGTTGCCATGCAGGACTGTGCGCGAAGACAAGGTCATCAGCTCAAATCACCGCTTCTACCCGGGGCAAATCATCTATTCGAAAATCCGCCCGAACCTGGCCAAGGTGGTTGTCGTCGGTTTCGAAGGGCTGTGCAGTGCCGACATGTATCCGATCGATGCGCTCATCGATTCGTTTTACCTGCAGTGTTACATGCTCTCGGAGTCGTTTCTTGTGCAGGCGGTGAAGACTGACACCCGAGTCGCAATGCCTAAGATCAATCAGATGGAACTGAACGCGATTGCCGTCCCGGCCCCCCCCCCTCGCCGAACAGCGCCGGATCGTGGCGAAGGTGGAGCATCTGATGGCCTTGGTAGACGAGTTGGAAGCGCAACTCGCCGCCTCCCGCGTCGCCGGGGAGAAGCTCCTTACCGCCCTCGTCGCGGAACTGACCGTCGGAAAGGAGTCCCATGCCGCCGCTTAAGTTCGATCCCGAAGCCACCGTCGAGGAGATCGCCGGCATCGGTCGCCATCCCCGTTTCGATGCGGTGATTGATGACGAACGCCTCTACACCAGCTTCCGCTTCCTCTTTCTCGGATGCAGCCTCGCCTATGACCGTACCATCCAGACCTTCACCAAGGTAGCGCAAGACGTCGGTGCCGACTCCCTCCCGCACCACTATGCCATTCTCCCTTGCCCGACGGATGCCGCCCGAAGGAGCAAACTCGAACAACGCCTCGCCGACGCCCACTCAGCGCCATCTGGTATCCCGAAGGCGAGCACACCCATGTCGAGGAAATCTTGGAACTACTGACCTACTAAAAAGACAGCCTAACCATCCGCTTCTGCGTACGTCGCTACGCGCCGCCGCAGAGCCGTGACGTTGGAGAGATGTCAGCCCCTGTCAACTCTCTGTATAGGTTGAATGGCGTGCCAAGTTGTGGCAGGTGGGAGTGGCAGGTGGTGGGAGTGGCGGGTGGTGGGAGTGGGCGGGAAAGTGCAGAGGGGGGCTGCTGTGGCAGGTGGTGCAGCGATTCTCATTAGGACCCGCGCAAGAATAAGTTCACGTTTTATACTTCATGGTCTTTAAGAGTCCATCAGAGCAGGCCGCTAATTCAAGAAACGCTTCTATCAGTCTGCCGGATGCGGTAGTATCACGGCTGGGGAGATTCTGTCAGAGTCGCGGGATTCAGGAGGGACGGAAATGTGGAAGTTGCTGAAGATCGGATTGGCGATTGGGGGGATCGTAACGGGTGTTTGCATGCACGGGGCGGCGGCTATGACGAATATCTATGACTTCACGATGCGGGATATCGACGGCCAGGAGCAAAGCCTAGCGGCCTACAAGGGCAAGGTGCTGCTGATTGTCAACGTGGCCAGCAAGTGCGGATTCACCGGACAGTACGCGGGACTGGAGAAACTTTACACCACCTACACGAACCGCGGTTTCGCCGTGCTCGGGTTTCCGGCGAACGACTTCCTCGGACAGGAGCCGGGAACAGAGGCCGAAATCAAGAGTTTCTGCACGCTGACCTATGGCGTGACCTTCCCGATGTTCGCGAAGATCTCGGTCAAGGGCAAGCACATCCACCCGCTCTATGCGTTCCTAACCTCGCAAGAGACCAACCCGAACTTCAGCGGCGCGATCTCCTGGAACTTCAACAAGTTCCTGATCGGGCGGGATGGCGCGATGCTCGGGCGCTTCGGCAGCCGCACGAAGCCCGACGACAAGCAACTCATGGCGGCTGTGGAGCAGGCGCTCAGGGCGCCGATGTGACGTCCCGTAAGAGGGGCTCTTTGGAGGATTATGAAGAGATTCATGGATACCGGATCGATGCTTGTGGCAGCCGTTACGCTCGTGCTGTTTATTGCCGCGCTGTTTGCAAAGGGACTGAGTCATGACCTATTCCTCGAGGCGGGGATATTCCTGGTATCAGTCAAGATTATCCTCATGAATTACCGGAACCACGTCGCGGTGACTGCATTGCATGAGAAACTGGACAAAGTTCTGGCGGCGCTTGCGGAGCAAGACAAATAGACCTGGCCTGGGACAGGCGCTGATTGCCCAGAGTGGTGTAGACACATGACCTTGCCCCTTGGTCGCAATCACCCAGTGGCGGTCGCTGCCGGACTGACGGCGTGCGGTAAACCGGACTTGCCGCAAGCCGGCTGGTTTAAGAACATCCGGGCATCGGAGGCTATGAATGCAGTCGGCCGTGGCGGCGATTGAAGCGCTGCTGATTCTGTTTCTGATGAGCGCCTTCGGGTGGGTGCTTCGGGCGCGCCGGGTGGTCACGCCGGCGGCCATGCCCGCGTTGAGCGCCATCGCGCTCGACGTCGCGCTGCCTTGCCTTGTGTTCACGGTCATCCTGAGTCGGTTTCACCCCGCCGACATGCCGGGGTGGTACCGCCTGCCGCTCGGGTGGGTTCTCTTTACGCTGGCCGCGCTGCCGCTCAGTTTGGCGGCGGGCTATGCGGCTCGTCCGGCCGTGCGCCGCGAATTCCGCCTGTGTTGCTTCTACCAGAATGCGATATTCTTTCCATTGGCGATTCTGACGGCGATGTTCGGCGCGGACTCCCAAGCCATCGCCCAGTTGTTCCTCATGACGTTGCTCTTCCCGGCGTTCTTCTTCAATACGTGCGGGATGTTCTTCCAAGCGAGTCCGCGCCTGGATTGGCGCAAGACGCTGCATCCGGTGCTGCTAACCACCGTGGCCGCCGTGTTGATCGGCCTCGCGGGCGTCACGAACCGGGTGCCGGACATGCTCATTAAAGCCCTGCAGCAAATCGGTGCGGTGTCCGTGCCGCTGCTCTTGATCCTGCTGGGCGCGCGCATTCGCGAAGATTTCGAGAATCGCGGGCCGATCTACTGGCGCGAGATCGTCGCCTTTATCGGCATCCGCAACGTGGTCTTTCCGCTGCTCTTTCTCGCCGCGTTTCCGATCCTGAACCTGTCCCGCGATCTGGGCTTTCTGCTCCTGCTTCAGGCGGCCATGCCGCCCGTCACCGCCGCCCCGATCATGGTCGGTCGTAGCGGCGGCAACGTGGCGTTCGCCAGCCAGTTGCTACTGACCAGCTATGTCGCGGCGGCGGTCACCATTCCCTGCATGGTGTGGCTGTTCGTCCGCCTCGCCGGTAATTGAACCGGTTTGGGATATTGACTTCCGCCGCATGCTCCCGTATCTTCGGCTGTCTTTCAGGTATGTTTTGATACGTTTAACAGGAGGTCATGGTAAATGAAGAAATGGAAATGCGGCGGATGTGGTTTTGTTCATGACGGCGACAGCGCTCCGGAGACGTGCCCGAAGTGCGGGGCACTGAAGGAGACCTTTGCGCTGCTGGATGATGCGGCGGCCAATCTCGTGGAGCGTGCTCGCCACACCAACATGCTGCACGCGCAGATGATTGCCCTGGCGCGCGAACTGGAACACACTTGCCAAGACGGCATCAAGGACAACCTGGATGCCGGTTGCGTGGATGTGTTCAAGAAGTCGCTGGCGCACGCCTACGAGATCATGAAACTCTCCATGGCGGAGCTTCAGGGACACATGGGCAAGGGTAAGTGGGGTTGATCCGGCCCCCCTTACGCGGCAGGCATGGCTTCATGACTTTTCATGGCTTATCGATCTGCATGCTTCTCATGCTTGGCCTGACCGCCGCATGTTCAGGGCGGCACCAATTCCGCCAACAGCGCCGTCATGGAGACCAATCGCGTGTAAGTTGTTGATGCCAGAACCGAGGCCGAATGGAAGGCGGGGCACATCAAGGGCGCTATTCTGATCCCTTACGATCAGATCAAAACGAGGATTGCCGAGAACAAGTCGCGGACTTCAACGATGTGGTAACTCATGGCGCGATCCCGATCAGGAGCCGTCCCAGCCCATTTGCCAGATTCCAGGTACGCGCGGCAACGAAGAAGACCAGGCATCCACAGACAAAGGCCCAATCCGACCAGCAGAACGATGATCGTCGCAGCACGCGGATCTCACCGTCAAATCCGCGGGCGACCATGGCACGGTACACGCGCTCAGCCCGGTCCATGGACCGCAGCAGCAGGTGGCCGATCAGAGAGCCATATACACGAAGCTGCAGAGAACGTCTCCTGCCCGATCGCTGTTCCACGCTCCGCATCATCTTGAGGCCCTCGTCGGCCACGACAAATAAATACCGGTAGAGAAACAGCAGTTGCATGACAAACACACGGGGGACGCCGAGTTGCTCCAGCCCCGCGCCAAGACGGTACATCCCGGTGCAGGCGACCAGGGCCAACGCCGCCCCGACCGTCAGGACGAAGCGGAACATGATCGAGGCGAACGAGACCCAGCCGCTGGTAACGACAAATGGCCCGATGGCGGCGACCGGTTGCCGATCCATGATCGGGTTGAAGATGCCGATGACTAACGCAAAGGGTGCCGCCACGAGTATCTTCATCAGGATGTGCCGCGCAGGGATGTGACCTGCGGCGATGAGCGCAACCGGGTAGAGCAGGAACGGAGTCACGGCGGAGATCTCATGTCGCGGAAACGACATGACGACGCCAATGAACGCCACGGTAACGACCGCCTTGGCCCGCGCATCCAGCCGATGCGCGGGCGTGTCCATCCGTCCGAGCTCGTCCATCCGTCCGATTTCGATCCAGTCCGCTACCCCCATAGCACTCCCGTCGATCCTTCAACCGTTTCCATGCGCACGTTGGATCGAACGTGCCCTGAGCGCAAACCCCGTCAGGCTGGCCAACACCAGGGTCAGCAGCCCGCCCACGATTCCCGATAGCGAAGTCCCGGCGCTGACCGCAGGCCACGGTTCAGGTGCGGGTGCGGCGGCATCTTCCGCAGGCGCGGCGGTTTCTGGTGCGGCCTCGGTCGACTTGAACCCGTAGTCAGGCAGAAAGGCTGTCTCTTTCTGGACCTTCGCCAGACTCTCGTGGATACCAGCTCCGGGGCTCTCAAGTTCCTCCTTGCCGCTCACCCTGGCCATGGACCATTCCAGGCCGTCCGGGTGCGTGGACGCGAACCAACTTACAACGCCACCCGTGGCGACAGCGGCGATTGCCAGCCCAATCAACACGGGCCGCAGACTGACCGATGCCCCGGACGCCGACGCCGTAGGCAGTGCTTCCGGGCGTGCCCGGGCAACGAACGATATCACGACGGCGGTAGCCAAACCCTCAACCACGCCAATCGCAAGATGAATCGGCAACATCATGAGCACAAACGTGCTGAAAGGCAACTCGGAGATGCCTGACGCCTTGGTCTCCAGCACCACGCTGAACGCGCCGAGTTGCAGGCCCACGACAGCGGCGACGAGCGCAGCCACCCAGGCACGCGATGTCCCGTGTTGATCCTTGGCCATGATCCGGTAGATCAACGGATAGGCAACGAACGCCGGGAAGAACCCGAGGTTGAAGATATTGCAGCCCAGGGCCAGCAAGCCTCCATCCGCAAAGAAGAACGCCTGCACGGTCAGTACCGAGGAGATGACCAGGAACGCGGCGTAAGGGCCAAGCAACACCGTCAGAATCAGGCCCCCGCCGAGATGTCCACTCGACCCGGTGCCGGGAATCGAAAAGTTGATCATCTGCGCCGCGAAGATGAAGGCCCCAAGGACGCCCATCATGGGGACCAGATTGTCCCGCATGGACTGCTTCACCTTTCGGGCGCAGAAGGCAATCAAACCACCCGACACAACCCACAACGTCCCGCCCACGGCGGGAGAGATCAAAGCGTCGGCCATATGCATGTTTGGTTCCTCCTATTTGCTTCCGTTGTTCTTGAATCCGAACGCCCACGTCAATCCCACCGTTCCGGTGAAGTCCGGCGCATCGCCGCAGATCTTCGATCCTCCGGCAATGTCCAACGTCAGGCTTTCGACAGGGCTCCACCGGAAACCCGTGTTGTACTGTGCGACAGTGTCCGCGCCGTCAGCCAACTCGCGTTCGGCAAACACCTCACCGACCCATTGCACCGAGTCCACAATCTGGTAATCCAGCGCCACGCCGTAGTGCAGCACGTCGTCATCCGGGCCGCCGATCCACGAGTACCCGACATTGACGTGTACGCCCGCCTTTTCTCCGATGGACCGGGACGCGATCCATGTCAGATCGTAATCGGTCTCACCGCTCCCAAGCCCGTCGTCAGCGGTTGGAAACTTCACCGAAGGGACGAGGGCGTGCCGCGCTCCCAGCGGGCAAGACGGTATGAATTGCCACTTTGCGCCGACCCCGAGGTCGCCGACGCCGTGCTCCCGGACGCATTCTTCCGCGCCGCTCTCTGCAAGAAGCTCAGTCCGTTTCTCGAACTGACCACCGAACCCGACGCCCATCTCGATACGGGGAAACAACCCGTAAGTCAGGCCGAACGGGAAGTCCCAATGCTTACAGTCGGAACTCTGTTCGTAGGCGGTACCGGCCTCGATTTCGAATTGCCTGGGATCCACCGGGTCCGCGTCGTCAATGGCCAGTGGCCGCCCGGCCAACGCGATGCTGGCCATGGCGACCACCCCCGCGACAGCTGCCAATCTGAACACGCTCGCATTCTTCATCTAAACCGCTCCTTTCGGGTTATCCTCCCTGCGCAGGCAAAGAGCGAGTAATACTTATCACGCAAACGTAACACGTCGCAACCACAAAAAATGAGACTTCAGGGACCGCACGAATACCGCAGTGATCAGGACAGACGGGTGCCGGTGGTTCCGGCGGCGAGCGCTACGTGCTTCAATCCTTTCACAGCCTTCAGGCGTTTGAGGATGGCATCTATCTCGGCGGGACTCCCGCGCACGGCCACAATCTCCAGGCAGTTGTCGTGATCCAGGTGAACGTGCTGCGTAGAAATAATGACAGCGTGGCAGTCGTGCTGCACATCGGTCAGTCTTTGCAGGATGTCACGCTTGTGGTGGTCGTAGACCAACACGATGGCGCCGACGACTTGCGTTCCCGCCTGCCATTCGGTCTGCACCAGGCCGGCACGGATCAAGTCGCCCACGGCCTTGGAACGGGTCGGACAGCGCTCGGCCTTGATCTTCCGGTCGAACTCGGTCACCAGCTCCTTGTCGAGCGATACACTGAATCGGACGATCGACATTGTTGCCCCTTATCGGTTGGTAATTGCATTGAACGTATCACTATTTTTTCGCGCATGCAATGTCGTGGTTCATGGTGCCCCACGACCGGGGGTGCGATTTTAGTTAGGGGAGGAGAAAGGTTAGATTCACCACGAAGAGCACGAAGACCACGAAGAAGTCGTGAAATTGTGTGATTAGTGCGGTGGAATCCAATTGTGTGTCTTCACGCGGGAGACACGAATCGCGCGCCGTCCGTGCATCATAGGCCATGCCTGCCAGCGCTGTACTTGCAGATTCTCCCACAAAAGAAGCCAACTTCGTGCCCTTCGTGTTCTTCGTGGTGGAAACGCATGCTTTCGCTTCCCCACTAACTAAAATCGCACCCCACGACCGGGCGCACTTCAAAGTTGACGATCCGGTTATACGCACCTCATTATGCAATCGTTTCTGGATCGAACCTAGGTGGCCCGTGCGCTCCGCGTGCGGGCAGATGCCGAAGACAGCGTCTGGCCCGCAACCGCTCGCGCGCGGAACGCACGGGCCACCTTTCAAGCACAACGCAAGTCACAACCCCGTCAACTCTGACTTGCGTCCTCCACAACCCATTACGCTCAGCAATTCTCATTATGGCAATCGGCGGGTCCGGCGGCCCCGCCCCTGCCACAATTCGTCGTTTTCACACTGTTATTGGGGCGGGGCCGCC
Source organism: uncultured bacterium (assembly GCA_903861045.1). GTDB lineage: Bacteria > Verrucomicrobiota > Kiritimatiellia > RFP12 > CAIWXQ01 > CAIWXQ01. The sequence continues at coordinate 11,824 of CAIOST010000311.1, forward strand.
GGACCAGCCGCCACAAGTCCATAATGAGAATTGCTGCATTACGCTTGACGCATATGGCCGCGTCCGGCACACTCCCAGCATGAATGTACCCGCTCAGAATGTGATTAGCATGTTTCCACCCCGTACGATCCGGTGCCGATCGAGAATGGTTTTATTGTCAATCGGCCTGCTCCTCTGGCCTGGCCTGCCGTCTTTCGCGTCGGGCTTAACCAATGTGGCCAGTAGTGCCGTCATGGCGAACAAGCGCGTGTACGTGATTGATGTCAGAACGGAGGGGGAATGGGCAAAGGGGCATATCCAAGACGCGATCCTGATCCCCTACGACCAGATCAAAGAGCGGATTGTCGAGGTGACGACGAACAAATCTGCTTCCATCGCCCTTTATTGTCGCAGTGGTCGTCGCACAAAGATCGCCCGCGAGAGTCTCCTGAAGCTGGGCTACCAGAATGTTGAAGATTTAGGCAGTCTCAAGGAGGCCAAGCAGAAATTAGGCATTTCGCCCTAGGAACCTGTCGGCCTTAGGTAGGTGTCTGTCGAAGCGTGTCTTGACTTTAACCAAGCGGAGGTCTGTGTGAAAAGGAATGATCTGGTCAAGTGTCTATCGGTGGGACTATTTCTTCTGTTTGCTGCTTCTGCCTGGGCGGCTGGCCTGCCCGGGGACGCGGAGGCCGCAACACATGGTGACGAGGCCGCCAGCGTTCAACTGGTCAAGGAAACCGAACAGAAGACGCCGGACTTCGTCTTCCGGCAGTACAACCTGGCGGTGCTTTCGCACTACTCTTACCTGATCGGCAGTGGTGGCGAGGCGCTGATTATCGATCCCGCCCGCGATATCAGCCGTTACCTGAAAGACGCGCAGGAACTAGGTCTGAAGATCACGCGGGTGTACTTAACTCATTCCCACGCCGATTTTGTGGCTGGACACGCAGAACTCGCCAAGGCGACCGGCGCGGAGATCATCATGAACGAGGCCACCCAGGCGGGCTTCCCGCATAAGCCGGTGAAGGATGGCGACTCTTTCTCGTTCGGCAAGGTGCGCGGCATGATCGTGACCACGCCCGGCCATACCCCCGATGGGACATGCCTCTACGTGCACCATCCCGCCGACGAAAAGAAACCCTCGTTTGTCCTCACCGGCGACACGCTCTTCATCGGCAGCGTAGGCCGTCCGGACTTGATGGGCGAAGGCATGAGTGCCGCCGCGCTGGCCGAGATGGGCTTCCATTCCTGGAAGGACAAACTGTCCAAACTCCCCGACGACACGAAGTTTTTCCCGGCCCACGGCGCAGGATCCCTCTGCGGCGCCCATCTGAGCGATAAGCCGGTTTCCACCATCGGGGAACAGCGCCGGGAGAACGTCTACCTTCAGCACAAGGACCTACTTTCCTATGTCATGGCCGTTATTGATGGCCTTCCCGACGCCCCGCAGTATTTCAAGCACAACGCCAAGATGAATCACGATGGCCCGCCCCTCGTGGATTGGGACAAAACCACGCCGCCGGCCCTTCCCGCTGCCGATGTGCTCGCCCTGAGCCAGAAGGGCGCTTGGATGATCGACGTTCGCGACGCCAGGGCGTTCGCCGCGGCCCATCCGCGTGGCGCGCTCAGCATCGGCATACGGGGCCGATTCGAGACGTGGACCGGCATCATGATCCCGTGGGGCGAACCTTTCGTTCTGGTGGGATCGAACGACGAGGTCCGCGAGGCGGCTTTCCGCCTGAAACGGATCGGCTACGATGCGCCCGCCGGTTTTCTGCAGGGCGGCGTGGATGCTTGGAAACAGGCGAAGTTGCCTGCCGGATCACTCAAACTCTTGAAGCCTCAGGATCTGTACCAGCAGATGCAGGCCGGCGCAGCGCCGATCGTCGTGGACGTGCGCCTCCCGAGCGAATGGATGGCGTTGCGCATCGGCAATGTGCTCAACATCCCGATTAACAAGATGTTTGCCGAGAGCAAGCGGCTTTCCAAAGACATGCCGGTACTGACAGTCTGCAACTCCGCCTACCGCTCCAGCATGGGCGCCTCGGTCCTGCTCAAGCAGGGCTTCAAGGAAGTGTTCAACATGGAAGGTGGCAGCGAGGCTTGGATCGCAGCCGGCCTGCCGACTCTGGGCGCCACCGGAGGCGGGCACGGTGCGGCTGCCGTACCCGCGCGGACCGTCAGGCTTCCAGACCGCATCGGCTCCGCCGACCTGAAGCGCTTGCTCATGGACCTGCCCGGCACGTTCGAGATCGTGGACGTGCGACCGCCGGCACAGTTCACGGACTTCAACATCCACGGCTCGATGAACGCGGACATTGCCGACGTGATCGCCAATCCTGCCTACCTGAACGGCGCGGTTCCGCTCGTGCTCGTGGACCGCGACGGCTCGCTGGCCATGGCCGTCGGCGGCATCATTTCCCAAAAGACAGCGCGACCGATCAAGGTACTCTTTGGTGGCCTGGAGGCATACTGGAACGAGTCCGGCGCGCCCGTGCCGCCGGCAGGCTCGGCTCCCGCCCCGGCCCCTGCGGTCCGTCCGTCGCCCACGACCCCCGCGTCGGCGCCGGCGGCTCCCCAGCCGCCAAAGAAGAAAAGTGCGGGATGCTGAGAAGAGTGGCCAGGTGTCGGTGTTCAGGTTTCAGGAAGAATCTGGGCTGAAACCTGACACCTGACACCTGGCACCTGGCACCTGGCATCCTGAAACGGAGGTGACATGAAAACAAAAAACAACAAAGACAACACAGGTTCTCAACCCTATTCCAACCCTTATCTGGCGGGCCTCTTGCTCGGACTCGTCCTGCTCGCCTCCTTTGTTGTTCTTGGCGCGGGGCTGGGCGCCTCGTCCGGTATTGCGCGACTGGGGGCGGCGTGCTCCTTGTGGTGCTTCGCGCCCCACACGCTGGCCAGCGAATACTTCGGCAAGTGGGGTGACCAACCGCTGAAGTACTATCTGGTGTTCATGCTGGCGGGGACGCTGGTGGGGGCGCTGATTTCGGCGCTGCTGGCCAATCGTGTGCGCATTCAGGTCGAGCGTGGCGCCAAGGCCTCCGTGCGCTTGCGGCTGGGCTACGCACTTGCGGGCGGTGTGATCGTCGGGTTCGCCAGCCGCCTGGCCCAGGGCTGCACCTCGGGGCAGGCGTTGAGCGGTGGCGCCCTGCTGCTCACCGGCAGCATTGTCTTCATGTTGTGCGTGTTTGCCGGCGGATACGCGGCTGCCTGGTTCGTCAGGAGGCAGTGGCATGACTAATACGCTCTACAGTCTCGACGCCCTGGGTACGCCCTTGGCGTTCTTTCTCGCGCTGCTGATCGGCAGCGGATTCGGATTCGCCCTGGAGCGAGCCGGGTTCAGCAGTTCGCGTCGCTTGGCGGGCGTGTTCTATTTCACCGACATGGCGGTCCTGAAAGTGATGTTCACCGCCCTCATCACGGCCATGCTGGGTTTGTCGTATCTGGTGGCACTGGGATGGGTTCGGCTGGAGAACATCTTTCTGATGCCGACCATCTACGGCGCTGAGATTGTCGGCGGGCTTCTGTTTGGGGTGGGGTTCGTCATGGGCGGGTGGTGTCCTGGCACGGCGGCTGCCGGTCTGGCGGCGGGCCGGATGGACGCGCTGGTGTTTTTATTGGGCGCCATCGGTGGCAGTGTCCTGTTCAACGAGTTGTTCCCCGTGATCGGGCCGCTCATGACCGCTGGGGATCGCGGAGTGCAGATGGCTTATGAGAATCTCGGGATGTCGCGGAAGGCTTTCGCCCTGGTCTTCACGCTGGTCGCCGTCGCGGCGTTCTGGCTGGCCGAATGGGCCGAGAAAGCGCGCATGGGGCGCGGCCCGTACCTGGGGTCTCCCTTCCTGAAAGCGTTCAGCGTGGCGCTGATTGCGGTGGCCGCGGGCTTGTTCGTCCTTCCGGGCGGCGGCGCGGGCATGGGGCAGGGCGCGCCCGCGGCATCGGACGAGAAGGCGCTGTTGGCCAAGGTGGACCAGGCCGGGGACCACATCGAACCGGAAGACCTGGCGGACCGCCTGATGGCCGGCGATCCGGATCTGGTGGTGGTGGACGTCCGGCCCGTGTCGGAGTTCGGGGCCTTTCATATCCCCGGCGCCATCAATGTGGCGCTGCCGGAGTTGGCCGATGCCCTCCAGCCCCACAGGAACAAGGGAACCATCGTGCTGTACTCGAACGGGATGACACATCCCGCCCAGGCGCGCGACTCGCTCCAGCGCCAGGCGTTCGACAATGTGTACCTGCTGACCGACGGGTTACAGGGGTTCCGGGATCGGTGCCTGAAGCCCGTGTCGCTCCGGACTGAGCCGCTGAGCGCGGCCGCCGCGGCCCGTGTCACCGCCTGGCGCGCGTTCTTCAGTGCGCCCGCTGTTTCCGCCAAAGCGGGCGTTGCCGCCGCGCCGGCGAGCAGCACCAAGCCTCGCGCTATCGAGACCGACCGGCTTGCCGCCCAACTTGGGGCGTCAAGCATCAAGATCATCGATCTACGCCCCCAGCCAGAGTACAACACCGCGCACATTCCCGGCTCGCTCAGCCTCAATGTGGAGAGCCTCCGCGGCAACGTCGAGGGCGTCCCGTCCATGCTCCTGCCCACCCCCATGCTGGCGGCTCAATTCTCCCTTCTGGGCCTTAATCCCTCGGACACGATCGTACTCGTTCCCGGCGACAAGTTTCACGACGCGAACCTGGCCGGCATGGCGTTCGAACGGTTGGGGCACCTGAACTTCGCCGTCCTGAACGGCGCATACGCCAAGTGGGATCAAGAGAGGCGGCCCACAGACGCCGCGTTGCCCGCTGTAACACCGTCGAGTTTCCCGGCACTCCGGGATGCTGATCGTTTCACCGTGGGCTATCGCACCGTCGCCTCCGGGCTCGGCAAACCCGCACCTGTGATCATCGATGTGCGACCGTCGGACTTCTTCTCGGGCAAGAAGTCCGACGAAGCCCGCGCCGGCCACATTCCCGGCGCGCTCAACCGGCCGTACACCGAGGACGTCGTTGCGGGGACCAACAAGGTCGTCACCTTCAAGCCGCTGGATGCCCTCGCGGCTGCCTACGCCCGGATGATCCCGTCGAGGGATACGGAAGTCATTGTGCACTGCCGCACCGGCCACCAGGCCAGCCAGACTTACTTCGTACTAAAGCACCTGCTGGGGTACTCGAATGTGCGCTGGTACGATGCAGGCTGGACGGAATGGGCAGCGCGCCGCGAGCTCCCAATCGTCAACGAAGCCCAAGTCGAAAATCCGGCAAAATGATGCCGCAGTTACCGGTCCTTATGCCATCGCACTGGATGTCGCGCCACCGCACCTGAACCTGTTCCGCGAGACGGGCTTTCTTCTCCTGCTCCAGGCGGCCATGCCGCCCGTCACCGCCGCCCCGATCATGGGCGTAGCGGCGGCAACGTGGCGTTCGCCAGCCAGTTGCTGCTGGCCAGCTATGTCGCGGCGGCGGTCACCATTCCCTGCATGGTGTGGATATTTGACCGCCTCACTGGCACTTGAAACGGCGGATGCAATTGACTTACGCCGCATGCTCTTGTACTTTCAGGCGTGTTTCGAGAAATTCAACGAAGGCATCAAAGGCCGTTCAAACTGCGGTAAAGTGCGGGGCTTCATCACGGAATCGGACAATGAACTGGGGAAAGCGGGGACGCGCAAGTTCGTGGGTCTGGTCGAGCAGGGCTGGTTTATGCGCCGGGAACACACGGAAGTCGACACCCTGACCGCCGCGCGCTTCTTCGAGTACTGCCGCATCGCGTATATCGCGGCCCGGCGCAAGGAGGACAAGGTTGATGCCGCGTTGTCCGGCCGCGACATGTACGCACGCTACGCCGATGGCCGGCATGAGGGGCTGCTCGATATCGCCCCGGACTCGCCGGAGGAGTTCGCGGACTGGATCGATGGGAAGCACCCCAAGCGGACGGGGGGCGGGCACCCGTGGGAGATCAAACGCGGCGGCAACACCACCCACATTGACCTGGCGGCGATGCGTCCGTTGCCGGGCGTCACGCAGGGGTTCAAGGTCGAACTGCGCGGGGAATCGAGCGGGAGGATGGTGGAGACGATCCGCATGTTTCTAGCCATTCAGTCTGCCGGTCTGCCCATCTCGATCGCGCATTCGGAAGGGGTCCGCAAGCGGCTTCTGGCGCAGGACACGATCGGCATCGTGCCCGCCTACGCTTCGCTGCACCGGGCCAATCAGCGTGCCTGGACTGCGGAGGATGTCTTTGATGTTCTGCACTACGCGGACCTCGGCCGGTTCAAGCGTCGGATCGCGCCGTTCATTACGTGGGAACCCTTGCCGCTCCTCCGACCGTGACCGGCATCTGCCCAAACGGGAGTGCCGGCATCCGGCTCTCGCGGAATGTTTGCGATGCGGTCTGTTGTGCAACGACTCCCAGGTCGTGACCGTGAACGGCCGCCAGAAAGTCCAGGGCGATCCCACGGAAGCCGCCTTGATCGTTGTACCGTGGCTTTACAGGACGACGGAGCAATCAAACCCTTCGATAAGCTCCGCGTAAATCAGGTCGTGGAGGAAATGGGATCCAAGGGACTGCGCGTCCTGGCGTTCGCCCGGCGCTCGGCCCCCAGCGACCTGCAGTCCCTCGACCACCACCACGTGACCGAAAACCTCATTTTCCTGGGCTTGCAGGGGATGATTGATCCGCCCCGTCCGGAAGTCATCGCCGCCGTACAAAAGTGCAGGCAGGCCGGTGTTGCTGTCAAAATGATCACAGGCGATCATGTTCTCACCGGGTCAGCCGTAGCTAGGCAGATTGGTTGGGACAGCGGCCAAGATGCCGCGCATTTCGCTGTCAGCGGCAGGGACTTGGAACGACTGACGGACGACGAACTCCGCGAAACCGCGGAACGCACCGTGGTCTTCGCCCGTGTCGCCCCGGAACAGAAGCTCCGCCTGGTTGAAGCCTTGCAGGCCCGCGGTCACGTGGTGGCCATGACTGGAGATGGTGTCAACGATGCGCCTGCTCTCAAGCAGGCCAACATTGGCATTGCCACCATGATGGCTGTGCAACTCCTCTTTACCTATCTACCGGTCATGAATCGCGTGTTTCATACCGCGCCGCTCTCCGGTCAGTCCTGGCTGCGGATTCTGGCTGCCGGTGCCATCGTATTTGCCGTGGTGGAGATCGAGAAGTGGTTCCGAACGAGGCTTGCCGGTCGACAGTAAAGACGGTCGGCATGGCCATTACCGCAATTTCGAGGCCGTCATCGAAAAGGCCCGCACCGCCTGTTTCAACAGCGGCCAGCGTGTCGAGGATCATTTCGTTGATATCACCGATATGATCGACATGGGCAGTACCGAACTCACCGCCAACCTCTTCCGCGCCACCCAGGCCGAGGAAAAGCTCCGTCGGGAAAGAATCACCGGCAAGGACAAGGCCAACCGCGCCCACCGGGAAGTCGGCGCCAAGGTCCGGCAGACCATCAAGGATCTTGGAGGTACCATGCCTGAAGACCTGCCCGTCGCCCCCAGTGTCAAAAAACTGGAAACCAAGGCTCGCAAGACACTCCCCGGCGGGAAGAAGTCGTGATTAGCATCACCTGTTCGTGTCGCGTTATGGTGGCTAGGTGGTTGCAGTCATCCTACGCGTCGCGCAACACACTGTATCGCCGAAAGAGTGCGGCGGGCAGATGGATTTGGAGTTGCCAGGTCATTGACATCGGCGTTCGCCTTGGGCGCTCACGAGACTTACTGGACCCAAGGCGCGATAGGCGTCGCGTTTGGTTTCGCGAACGAAGAGTTGGAAGGTCCAGCCGTCCTCCTTTCCGTGAAGATAGCGTTTTCCGGCAGGTGTCGAGGGTGCACAACTGTTTGTTCTTGGAGGATAGAAGGCGCTGAACCGCAATTCACTTCAGGAATAACAGCAGGCTCACGGCCATGAGCGCCATACCGGCCAGCAGGCCGTACGTGCAGAGGTGGTGTTCCATTCACTCTGGCTCGATTATGAATAGCATGATCTGTGGGCGGGCCAGAGGATCGGAGTCCCAAAGTGCCAGCGCTGCGGCTCACGTGGAGCTGCCGGCCATCGCCCAGTTCTACGGGCTTGGAAGCGGCACGAGGACCTCATTCCGGCGCAGGAACCACGGCGTAAAGGGCGGATTATACCTTGCCCAGATTGGATCGCCAACGGGTGTCAGGCTTTGCGCCTTCATCCATTCCCGCAACCGCGCGAGATTTTGCTCATAGCGTTGCTGGCTCCATGTGCCGGAGTACCGTACCGCTGCCATGCGCCGTGCCGGAATGGCGCGCAGGTGAACGTTCTCATCCGCGGGCGTCGGTAGCGTCTCCAGAGTGAAGTGGGCTGGCATCATGAATGTGATGGCCCACCGGTTGCTGATGGCTTCCTGCCCCACCGGTGCGGTCATCGCAATCTTCTCCCCCTCGCGTTGCTGGGCCACGGGCGCTGTCATAGCGATCTTGTTCTTCGATTGGTTCGCCCCTGAGATGTAATTGAACAGGGGGCGGAAGGCCTTGTTGCCGGCTTGCTCCTGCGTCCCGTCGACCACGATCTCGGCAACCACCTGGGGCGCATACTGGCGCACCTGGAAATCTTTGTCAGTCCGTTCCACCGTGTAGGCGGCTTCCTGAATACGACCTGTCACACAGCCTCCTGTTCCTAACGCCAACCCCGCGAGCATGAGCAGGCAGGCGGCATGCGATGCGGCTTGGTTTCTCATTGTTTGCTCCTTAAACCGTGAACAGATCATGCAGTTACTGCCGCAGTCCCAGTGCCGTCATCAACCCCTGACCAGCTTCATGCCCATGACTGCGGCATCGGCCATGGCCTTAGCGTTGCACATGTCGGCCTGCTTATGACAACAAACATGCGGCAATATCAGTCAGATGTCAAGCAACTCAGCAATTCTCATTATGGCAATCGGCGGGTCCGGCGGCCCCGCC
>CAIOST010000312.1 GCA_903861045.1 uncultured bacterium
AACCGGCATCATCGCTTGATTTGATCTAGTCTTTTTTGCTTTCATCCCACCCTGTGATAGCAAAACCGGCGAGGTGTGTCTAGCCAAAACTGGAATATTGACGCTCGCATAGCGGTTGGCGGGCCAAAGGGAAAGACCATGTGATGTGACGGGAGGCTTGACGACCGGCATGGCAAAAAGCTATTGTGTTCCCCGTCGCGCCAACGTAGCTCAGTTGGTAGAGCAGCTCATTCGTAATGAGCAGGTCGTCCGTTCGATCCGGATCGTTGGCTCCATTTTTTCCTCCCACTACCTTTTCCGCGCTCTGCGCCTCTCCGCCTTTGCCATGAGCGAAGAGCAGGGGCGGCGCGTGCTCCACGCCCGCCAGCATGGTGCCGTTGCTGGGATGGATCGTGACCGCGCAGGATCAACAGGCGTGAGGGCTTCCATATTAGCAAAAGGGAGGCTTGGGGACAGGCTCTTGTTAAATCGCAGCGGCGCCGCTGTGCCACAGGTGTCCCATCCGTGAGTCATGCGACACATACTGGACACATGCGCCGGTTTGATTGGGCCTGGCATGGGCGGATTACAAGTGGGGAACGGCATATGCCGGGGCTGGAATGGCGTTCCTGACGCAGCGCACTGGGCATGGTATGCCGGATGCGTGCACATATATTAGATATAGTGCCTGTTTCGAAAGGAGCGTGTCATGAATATGAAAAAAAGAGAAAAGGCCATGCGTTACTTTCAGGAGAAGCTGGAGTTTACGCTGGGACCGGCAGAATTAATGCATCGTTTCACGGATCATGACGATGTCAGGGTGCTGGATGTGCGTGCGGAGGAGGATTATCGCAAAGGGCATATTCCTGGGGCGATCAGCGTGCCGAAAGATCGTTGGGATATGTACATGGGGCTTAGCACTACGGGGCGGAACGTGGTGTATTGTTATTCGCAACCGTGCCATCTGGCGGCCGAGGCCTGCCTGCACTTTGCCGCGAAAGGGTTCCACATGATGGAATTGGAAGGGGGCATGGAGGGGTGGCGGCAGTTTGGTTATGAGGTGGAAGGAGGGGTGACGGGCGTAGCAAACGCCGCGTAAGGGCGGCGGCAAGGGTGCCGGGTAGAAATGCTTTGCATGCGGCAGTTCACCAGCTATTCTTTGCGCCTAGGGACCATGGGCGAGTGTTTTGATCGATAGCAAGGAATTCGTATGCATACTTCTGCCTGGCAGGCGGTACAAGAGGAAATCGCGGCGACGCGGCCGTTGCATCTGCGTGAACTCTTCGCGCAGGATCCGCGGCGGGCGGATAAGATGACGGTCCGGGCCGCCGGCTGGACGCTGGATTATTCGAAGCACCGGGTCACGCCGACTCTGCTGCAGCGCTTGGTAGCCTTGGCTGAGGCGGCAGATTTGCGGCGCTGGACGGAGGCCATGTTCACCGGCGAGGCCATCAACCGCACTGAGCAACGCGCCGTGCTGCATACGGCTTTGCGCAATCCGCCGGATCAGCCGGTACAGGTGGACGGTCAGGACGTCATGCCGGAGGTGCACGCGGTGTTGGATAAGATGGCCGTTTTTGCGGATCAGGTGCGCAAGGGAGAGTGGCGCGGACAGACCGGCAAGAACATCCGCTATGTGGTGAACATCGGGATTGGCGGCTCGGACCTCGGCCCGGCCATGGCGTGTGAGGCCTTGCGTCCTTATAGCAAGCGGGCGCTTAAGCTGTTATTTGTCTCGAACATTGACGGCACGCATCTGGCGGAGGTGCTGCGGCAGGTGAAACCGGCCCAGACGCTCTTTATCGTGGCATCCAAAACGTTCACTACGCAGGAGACGATGACGAACGCACGCTCGGCGCGGGCGTGGCTGGTGGCGAGCTTGGGCGAGGCGGCGGTGGCGCGCCATTTCGTGGCGGTCTCGACCAGCACGGCCGAGGTCGACAAGTTTGGCATCGATACGGCGAACATGTTCGGGTTCTGGGACTGGGTGGGTGGCCGTTATTCGCTGCCATCGGCGATCGGACTGCCGGTGATGCTGGCCATTGGCCCCAAGCATTTCCGCCGCATGCTGGCCGGTTATCACGCCATGGATGTGCATTTCCGCACCACGCCGTATGAACGGAATGTGCCGGTGCTGCTGGCGTTGCTGGGGATCCTTTACCACAACGGCTACGGCGCCGAGAGTCTCGCCGTGCTCCCCTATGATCAGTACCTCGCCCGTCTGCCGGCGTATCTGCAGCAGTTGGACATGGAGAGTAATGGCAAAGCCGTGGACCGTCAGGGGCAGGCCGTCGTGGGCACCACCGGGCCGATCGTCTGGGGCGAGGCCGGCACCAATGGCCAGCACTCCTTCTATCAGTTGATTCACCAGGGGACCCACTTGATTCCCTGCGATTTCATCGGCTTCTGCCACTCGCAAAACCCGTTGGGCGATCATCACGACAAGCTCATGGCGAACTTCTTTGCGCAGACCGAGGCGCTGGCCTTTGGCAAGACGGCCGAGCAGTGTCGGGCCGAGGGGGTGCCGGAGTCGCTGGTGCCGTATCGCACCTTCGAGGGGAACCGGCCGACCAGCTCGCTGCTGGCCGATGAGTTGACCCCGACCACCTTCGGGGCGCTGATGGCCATGTACGAGCAGAAGGTCTTCACGCAGGGGATCATCTGGGATGTCTTCTCCTTTGATCAGTGGGGCGTGCAGCTCGGCAAGCAGTTGGCCGATAAGATCCTGCCGGAGCTGACGTCGCCCGAGGCCCCCGTCGGACAGCATGATGCCTCGACCAACGCCTTGATCCGCCGCTATCGCAAGAGCCGCGGCCGGGACGTCTAAACGCGGTGTGGCAGGTGGTCGTAGGCTGCTGTCAGTAGCCCCGGCCCGCCCCCGGGCCGAGGGCGGATTGCTATCCCGGGCCGGTACAAAATCCTTGTCACGATCGTTGTCCTGATCATAGCCACCTTGGATCGCGCTGCCCGCGGCCCGGGGCGGGCCGGGGCTACTGGCTGCGGCATGCGCCAAGCGCTGGATAGCCGAAGAAGGCAGCGAGATAGTTGCTATGTTCATTTTTAAAGAGCACGAGCAGGGCGTGGCCGCCGGACCCGCCGGGGCGGTAGAGGCAATTGACGGGACAGCGTGCCGCGAAGGTAAGAAATGAGCTATTCTGACGCTCTCTCAGATTGCCGAACCGGCGGCCGGACCTTCCCTGGTGCGAACGATCGAGCACCTGGAGAAGTCTGACCTGCATGGGGGACTGCGGCTGCGTGCGATGGAGGGGTGTTGCGGATGGGGGCTGGTTTTCCGGAGGGGAAACAGACGCTGCTGCGGGTCAGTACCCAGGAAAAACGTTTCAGCGCGTTTCGTATGGTGGCGCCTGAATTGGGACTTGGCGCGCAGCCTGCTGGCGGGTGGACACGCCGGCGGCAGAGGTGAAGATGATTCGGGGAACCCTGGACGCGATTGCCTATCCGGTCCCGCTCCGGCTACCACCACACACCCGACACCTTTCCACCTTCGCGCCCTTGCGCCTTGGCGTTAGCATCCTCGTACCACTGTCAGACGCAAAGACGCCTAACAGCGGTTCCAAATAACAATTTCTTCGCAGGTAAAAAGCGGCTGTAGGGAGCGAGGGGAGCGGCAGACGGCGATTTTCTCAAGTTTGAGAAGAAAAAG
>CAIOST010000313.1 GCA_903861045.1 uncultured bacterium
CTCTGCCAACCAACACCTCGCCACTGCTAGCATACACAAAAGCGGCTTCTGCGGTTACCACAAAGCCCTTGCTACAGCCAGCCTGCGTTAGGTGGCGCTTCAGGAAAAGACCATGCGCATCCGTCGTCTTGTTGTGATTTGCTGTTGACCCCGTGCGCGAAGTTGCTATCATAAGCCGTTCTGTTTGCAGGTAGAGGAATCAAGGAGTTTTGTTTCATGCCCAATATCGAAAGTGCACGCAAGCGCGTCCGTCAGTCGGCCAAGCGCAATACGCGAAATCGTGCGGTGAAGAGTACGGTTTCCACCGCCCGGAAAACATTGCTGGAAGCCATTGAGACCGGCAATAAGGCCGAAGCCGGCAAGCTCTTTATGGCGTATGCGGCTGATCTGGACAAGTCGGTCAAGAAGGGCATTTTGAAGTTCAATAATGCCAGCCGCAAGAAGTCGCGCATTCAGTTGCGCTTGAACGCCTTGGCGTAAGTGGCGAACGGCTGATGCCGGTAGGCACCGCGCATCCGGCAAGACCTTGCCGGGGCGCGGTTTTCGTTTTGCCCATGCGTCATCTCGACATACGCGACCTGGGGCGCGATACCGACTATGCCACCGTTGTGGCACTACAGGAAGCCCTGCTGGCTGGCCGCGTAGCTGGCAGTGTACCGGACACCCTGCTCCTGCTGGAACACCGGCCGGTTTATACGCTGGGTCGTTCCGGCAAGGACCACCACATTCAATGGACGGAGGCGGATCTAGCGCAGCATGGCATTGTGCGCCAGGCCTCCACGCGCGGCGGGGATGTCACCTATCATGGCCCCGGCCAGTTGGTCGGCTACCCGATTATCCACCTGGGCGAAGCCGGCCTGAAGTTGCTCGACTATATCCAGGCGCTGGAAGAGGTGCTGATCCGCACGCTGGCCGTCTGGGGGGTGGTGGGGCAGCGCGATGCGCGCAACCATGGCGTCTGGATCGGCAACGATAAGATTGCCGCGCTGGGCATCCGGATCTCGCGCCAAGTCACCATGCACGGCTTTGCACTGAATGTGAATACGCGCCTGGAGGACTATCAGGGGATCGTGGCCTGCGGCCTGCGCGATGCCGGCGTGACCTCCCTGGCGCACGTGACCGGCCACACGCAGGATCTGGCGGCCGTGAAGGCCGTTGTGGCGCGGGAGTTTTGCGCCGTGTTCGGCTATGCGGCTGCGGGCGGCCGCTAGTGCCATCGAAGAGACTCGATCCGGATCGGCCGGGGTGGAACCCGGCGCTCCAAGAAGGCCACAAAAAGCACAAAAGACACAAAAGAGCCGGTTTTTTGTGGTTTATGTGCCTTTTGTGGCCAACCATAATTGTCTGTGACGAACCTGCCCATGTCCATACCCTCAGCAAACTAAACCTACCCCAATTTTCGTATACTCAAAAGCGGCTTCTGCGGTTACCACAAAGACCTCAGCCATTCTCATTATGGCACTCGGCGGGTCCGGCGGCCCCGCCCCGCCGGCCGGCAGGCATGCTTCATTCGCGTCCATTCGTGTTCATTCGCGGTTCCAACAGGCGCATCGCTCCCCTTTCCGTCACATTCCTCTGACTGCGGCGGGTCCGGCGGCCCCGCCCTACCGGCCGGCAGGCATGCTTCATTCGCGTCCATTCGCGTTCATTCGCGGTTCCAACAGCCGCCAGAAGTCCATAATGAGAATTGCTGCAAAGACCTTGCTACAGCCAGCCTGCGTAAGGTGGCACTTCAGGAAAAGAGGAAAAGACCATGGCCATTGCGGCGCCCACGGTTGCCTGCCATGCCGCGGCATGTTAGACTCTTGGCATGAGTGGGATGGCGGCAATTTTGCAGGAAATCGAAGGCACCTCCAATCTGCTGGAGAGGGCGCTCAAGCTGGCGGGGTTGGTCACGCGTATTTTTACCGAGGCGGGTTGGCCGTTGGTGGTCGTGGGCGGATCGGCCGTGGAGTTCTACACGGAAGGCGCCTACATGTCTGGCGATATTGATCTCTGTCGGCGGACGCTGGCACCGATTCCGTTGCGGCAGGCGCAGGATCTCATGGCGCAGCTTGGCGCGACCGGTGGCCCGCGTAGCTGGAAGGTGGCCGGGCTGTTTGTGGATCTGCTGGGATTGCTTGAGAATGAGGCGCAAACCCCGCTGCGAACGGTGCAGACGCCGTATGGTCCGGTGAGTTTGATGCCGGCAGAATTGGCGCTGGTGGAGCGCACCTTGATGGCCTGCTATCCGCAGCCGGATCCGGCGGCGCGCGCGGTGGCCCGGAAGTTCATGGCGGTCTGTCTGGCGGGAACGACGCCGGTGGATTGGAACGAGGTGGCCCGCTTGGCGGCGCTATCTTCTTTTAACGTGGCCCGCGAACTGGAAGAACTCAAGCGGGAGGCCGCCCGTGCCAACGCCTCTTAAGACGTCCTGGACCTGGGAGGAATGGCAAGCCAGTCGAATGGCGCGTAAGGCCGTAGCCGCACGCGTGGGGCCACCCGTGACCCGCCGCCCAGAGAGTTCCTCGGATCGTCGCCTGCGTCGTGCGTTCCAAGGCGAACGGGGACCGGCAGGGGGCGACGGAGCACTGTCAAAGGGACCGCTCCGCCAGTAGCGCGGCACAGCGGACGGCGGCGGCGAAGCTGGAGGAGTCGGCGCGCCCCTGCCAGGCAATGTCAAAGGCCGTGCCATGATCGGGTGAGGTGCGCACGATCGGTAGCCCGAGTGTCACATTCACGCCCTCGGCAAAGGCCAGCATCTTGAACGGGATCAGCCCCTGGTCATGGTACATCGCGATGTACGCCGCCACGTTGGCGCGGCGCTCTGCCAGAAAAGCCGTGTCCGGCACGAGGGGGCCGATCATGGCAATCCCCTCGGCTTGCGCCGCGGCCATAGCCGGGAGGATGAGGCGCGCCTCTTCGTCGCCAAAAAGGCCGTGCTCGCCGGCATGCGGGTTGAGCGCCAGCACCGCAATCGGCTGGCCGGCGCGACCGAAACGCGCGCAGGCCGCGGCCGTGTGGCGGATGGTGTCAAGCAAGCGTGCGCTGGTTAGGACGGTGGGTACTTGCTGCAGCGCCACATGGATCGTGGCGAGACTGACGATCAGATCCGGGCTCCAGAAGAGCATGGTGCTGCGTGGCGCACCGGTCAGCGCGGCCAGCATCTCGGTATGCCCGGGGTAGGGGACGCCGGCGAGGTGGGTGGCTTCCTTGCTGATGGGGCCGGTGACCATGCCGGCCATGCGACCGGCTAGGGCATCGCGGGTGGCGGCTTCAATCCAGGTGGCGGCCATCTGGCCGCAAGCTGCTTGCACGCGCCCGGGTGTTACCGTGGCCGCAGCGGGGAAGGGGAAGTCGAGCAGTACCGGCGCGTCCGTGTCGGGCACGCCCGCCGCGGCGGGCTGTATGATCAGGTCCGCTGGCCAAGGCAGGCCCAGGGCGTGGGCGACGCGCTGCAGCAGCACGGCATTACCGTAGATAACCGGGATGATCTGGCCACGCCCGTACGGGGTGGCCAGCCAGCGCAGAATTATTTCCGGCCCGATGCCGGCAGGATCACCCAGAGTCAGTCCGAGGCGGGTTGGGCGCATGGCACAAGCGGGGCGCGGCGTGTTACACCTTGCACACGCTGTTGAGGGTGCCGAACTCGTTCTGCGTCCAGTCGGGGCAGTTCGGGTCCACGCACCACGTGCCATTGAGCACCAGCTTGTACTCGTACACGCCGGGTTCCAGCGGGATCGTCGTGGTAAACGTGCCGGTCCCGGCCGCGTCCGTCAAGGGATTGCAGATGGAATCCCAGTTGTTGAAGCTACCGGCGATGGTCACCAGGCTGCCGGGGTCGGCGCGGATGGTAAAGGTTACGCGCTTGGTGGTGGGGGCGTTTTTGGCCGGAGCGGGCGCGGCTGCGGGCGGCGCTACCGCTGGCTTCTGCGCGGCCGTCGGGGCTTTTTTGGCTGGCGCAACCGTGGCCGCCGGCTTTTTCGTTTCCGTCGCTTTGGCGGGCTTGCTGGCGCTACAGGCGCAGGCGCTGGTGCCGCAGGTCGTCTTGGGCGCGACTTTGGCCGTCTTGCTGGCGGCGGGTTTCACAGGCGTGGTGGTTTTCTTCGCGATGGCCATGGGGAATCCTTTAGTGTTTTATGATCGGTTTTCGTTCAGGGGGTGTGGGCTACGCGCGCTCGGCATTGCGGCGTTCGAGGCGTGCGCGCACGGCGGTCAGGTCGGTGGCCGGTGCCACGCCGGAGGTCACCGCCGCCTGCGCAACGGCAAACGAGATCTCCACAAAGAGGCGCCGGTCGAACGGCTTGGGGATGATATATCCGTCGCTCAGGACTAGGTTCTCGTGCGGATAGAGTGCTTGTACTTCGGCCGGGACCGGCTGGCGGGCCAGCTTGGCCAGCGCCTCGGAGGCCGCAACCTTCATGGCCGTGTTGATGGTCCGCGCGCGCACATCCAACGCGCCACGGAAGAGGAACGGGAAGCCCAGCACATTGTTGATCTGGTTGGCGTAGTCGGAGCGCCCGGTGGCCATGACGTACGGTTTGCCGGCAAAGGCCTCGGCTACCAGCTCGGGCTTGATCTCGGGGTCCGGGTTGGACATGGCAAAGATGGCCGGGTAGGCCGCCATGGCGAGTACGTCTGTAGCGGAGAGGCAGTTGGCCGCGGAGACGCCGATGAAGACGTGCGCGCCGGCCATGGCTTCGGCGAGGGTTTTCGCTTTGGTGGTTACGGCGTGGCGGCGCTTGTGGTCGTTGAGGTCTGTGCGGTCCTGGCGCACGGTTCCCTTGGTATCGCAGATCACCAGTTCCTGCACACCCGCGGCTTTGCACATGTCGGCAATGCGGATGCCAGCGGCGCCGGCGCCGTTGATGACCACGCGCAGTTCGCCCAGCTTGCGGCCGGTGAGCAGCGCGTAGTTCATCAGGCCGGCCAGCGTGATCACCGCCGTCCCCCACTGGTCGTCATGGAAGACCGGGATG
Organism: uncultured bacterium; assembly: GCA_903861045.1. GTDB lineage: Bacteria > Verrucomicrobiota > Kiritimatiellia > RFP12 > CAIWXQ01 > CAIWXQ01. The sequence goes on from CAIOST010000313.1 coordinate 4,959, forward strand.
TCGAGCATGGCATCCAGACGATCTTCGATTTCAAAGCAGGCTGGTGCGGCAATGTCTTCCAGATTGATGCCGCCGTACATGGGGGCCATGGCCGCCACGCAGTCAATGATGCGCTGCGGATCGGTGGGGCCGGTGTCCTTGCCGCCCTGGCGGCAGCGCGCGAGCGGTACCGGCCAGCCGTCCACATCGCCAAACGACTTGAAGAGCACAGCCTTTCCTTCCATCACCGGCACGCTGGCCAGCGCGCCGAGGTCGCCTAGGCCGAGAATGGCAGTGCCGTCCGAGACCACCGCCACGAGGTTGGAGCGGGCGGTGATGTCGAAGGAACTGGCCGGGTTGGCGGCGATCTCCTTGACGGCCATGGCCACGCCGGGGGTGTAGGCCAGGCAGAGATCGCGCTGCGACCGGACCGGCCGGGGGAGGGCGAGCCCCACCTTGCCGCCCAGGTGGAATTGCAGAACTTCTTCGCGGGTGACGGTAGTTTTGGTCATGGTGTGCGTTTTCGGTACAAGGGCAACTCAGCAATGAAAATAACGGGGCCTTATTATGCCGCAAGCGCGTGCGGAATGCCAGATATCTTGTGGCAGGTGGAAGGTGGTAGGTGTTAGGTGGTAGGTGTTAGGGCGGCCGCCGGAGCGGCAGAGGTGGCAGGTGGTAGGTGGTAGGGCGGCCGCCGGACCCGCCGGGGCGGAAGAGGTGGTAGGTGGTAGGTGTTAGGTGTTAGGTGGTAGGTGGTAGGTGGTAGGTGGTAGGGCGGCCGCCGCAGCTGCGGGAACGCAACAGGTTTTTTCAACGCCCAACACTCAACGCCCAACGCCCAACGCCCAACGGAACATCGTGCAACCTGTCGCGGTTTCTTCCTCACTTGGATGTTGGACGTTGGTTGTTGAACCTAGAACTCGCACGCCGCGGGCGGGTGCCTGAGTAGTTACTGTGATTCTAACGCCAAGGCGCAAGGTCGCAAGGGCGCGA
>CAIOST010000314.1 GCA_903861045.1 uncultured bacterium
CCTCTGCCAACCAATACCTCGCCACTGCTAGCATACACAAAAGCGGCTTCTGCGGTTACCACAAAGCCCTTGCTACAGCCAGCCTGCGTTAGGTGGCGCTTCAGGAAAAGACCATGCGATGCGAGGATGCTGACGTGATTTGCTTGCATGCGGCGCGCGGGTGGTATATCTTTTTGGCCATTCGCGCCTGAGCTCGGGTGGTGAAATGGCAGACACGCATGTTTGAGGGGCATGTGCCGAAAGGCGTGGGGGTTCAAGTCCCCCCCCGAGCACCACGACGCAAAAGCCTGTAAATATGGGCTTGCTCGCTGTTCCGGCCGTTTTTCCGGTCGCTGCCCATTTTTCCCGCTTAGGCGCTTTTAGGTGGTAAGAATGTCACCAGGCGGGAGGCTGCCCGGGCGGGGTGGGGGCGGCGTGTGCGGCAAGACCCCCGCGTGGCCGGCTGGGGTGGGGGCGTGGGAAGCGAGGTGGACAATCGAACGCACCTGGACCCCCTGCCATTTTGGCGGTCACCGCCCCTGGTTTCTCTGCCCCCGGAGAACGGCGTCATCCAGTCCTGCCCCATCGCGACCTGATCGCCAAGGGGGCCACGCAGTGGCAATTGGTCCGCTATGTTCTGCTGCCGGTGGCGCAGGTGGACATCTGGGATCATTTGAGGGGCGTGTATGGCGTGGGCTGGGGTTGGATTATCCTGGCGGAAGTCGTGAACGCCGAGCGTGGGCTCGGGTACTTGATTGATATTTCCAACCGGCGGGGGCACACCAATGCCGTCTTCGCTGTGATCATTGTGATTGTGCTGATTGCGGTGGCCTGTGACCAACTCTGGCGGTTGGGCGGGCGCTGGCTGTTCCCTTACACGAACCGGAAATAGCATGAGCGCAGAAGCAGTAACGAAGGTGGCGGCGTCCGGGCAACCCGTGGAAGTGGTACGTTTTGAGCATGTCACGAAGTCGTTCGGCTCCGGCAGGGAGGCGAAGATCGCCATTCAGGACGTCTCGTTTGTGGTGCATGATTTGCCCAACACCGGCGAGCTCATCAGCATTGTGGGCCCTTCCGGCTGCGGCAAGTCCACCTTGTTGCGTCTGATCGCCGGGTTGCGCCCGCACTTCCCGCCCACTTCAGGCAGCGCGTATGTGTTTGGCAAGTTGATTGAGAAGCCCGGCTCGGATCGCGGCATGGTGGACCAGAAGTATTCGCTGATGCCGCATTTAACGGTCGCGGAGAACATTGCCTTTGGCCTGCAGTTGCGCGGTGTGGGCCGACGGGAGCGGTTGGCGCGCGCACGGGAGTGGGCGCATAAAGTCGGGTTGGATGGCTCGGAGCGCGCCGCACTCATGGAGTCGTGGGCGCGCCTCAAATTGCGGCAGCGCCTGTAGCGCAGCCGCGTCAGCGGATGGTAGGGCGCGGCCGTGCCATGGCGCCGGGACGTCCAACGAGCGTCCCGGGCCGGGGCTACGGTTTGCCGGGCGTCTACTCCCCCTGGCAGGCGGCGAAGAGGTTGGCGAAGAGCTTTTCCAGCTTGGCCGTGGGTGTGGCCGAGAAGGCGATGCGCAGGATGCCGCAAAGGTTGATCACGCCGGTCGAGTGCTTGGTCAGGAGCGTCTGGCGGACTTTCTCGGGGTCGGCATTTTTCAGCCGGACACACATAAAGTAGCCGGAGTTGAAGGGGAGCGGTTCGAACGCCGTCTGATATTCCGGGTGTGCGGCCAGGATGCGCTTGATCTCCGTGTAGCGCGACTGTAGCAGTTCGTAGGCTTGCTGCTTTTCGGCCGCATAAGCCGGGTTCTTCCAGGCCGCGAGCAGCATGGACTGGGCCGGCATGGAGGCGTTGGAGATGCTGGCGCGGATGGCCCCGGCGCACTTCCCTTCCAGGGCCTGGTACACGGCCGGTGTGGCGCCGCGGCTGCCAAAGGTGAGGAACCCCACGCGGAACCCCCAGACATAGTCCTCCTTGGTCGGGCCATCCAGCTTGACCGCCAGGATGTTCGGGTGGGCATCGCACAGGTCAACAAACATGGACTGCGTGTAGACACCCTTCTCAAACACCAGGCCGAAGTAGGCGTCGTCCAGCAGCACCACCAACTGGCGCCCCTGCGCCGCCTCGGCCAGCAGCAACTGCTTCAGCGCGGGGACTTCCTGCTCCAGCAGCGTGTAGCCGGCCGGATTGTTCGGGAAGTTGAGCGAGATAATCAGCTTCTGCTCCTTGCGTGCGGCCATGGCCTGACGCAGGGCTTCCAGGTTGAAGCCGCCCTGGGCGTTGAAGGCGGGGTAGGTGGCGATCTCCGCCCCGAACGAGACGCCGAAGATCAGGTCGTAGTTCTCCCAGTAGAGATCCGGCGTGAGCAGCACGTCCCCCTCGTCGCAGAACAGGTAGGCGGCGGTGCTGAGTCCGTGGGTCAGCGCGCAGGAGACCACCGGCTGGCTGATCAGCTTACCGGCGAGGCCGGGGTTTTTCTGGAGCAGCATCTTCCCCCACTGTTCGCGGATCTCCGGCAACCCCGGGCTGGGGGCGTACGGGAAGGTTGCGCCCTTGGGCAGGTTCATCTGCGCGGCGATGCTCGGCAGGCAGAGCGGGGCGGCATTCTCGTCGAGCGCCGTACCAATCGTCGCGTTGATCTCCTTGCCCCGCGCTTCCGCGGACTGCGCGAGAATCCCCATCTTGGGGAAGTAGATCTTGCGCCCCCGCTCCGAAAGCATGCTCAGCAGCGCTGGGTTGGCGGTTTCGATGACCTGGTTCAGGGTGGCGGCTTGGGGGTCGAGCTTGGCTGACATGCTGGTTTCCTCTTGAATGTGTTGATGCGGTAAAGGGGTGTGCGTGATTAGGGGCGGAGGGGGAGGGCGGCGAGCATGTTGTTGATGGCTGCCGCCGCGCGACGCCCTTCGCCCATGGCGAGGATCACCGTGGCGGCGCCGAGTACAATGTCGCCACCGGCAAAGACGCGGTCCAGCGAGGTCTTGCCGGTCTCATCCACCGTGATGTTGCCATACTTGTTAGTGTTCAGTCCGGGGGTGGTCTGGCGGATGAGCGGGTTGGATTCATTGCCAATCGCGACGATGACCGTGTCCACCGTCATCACGAACTCGCTTCCCTTGACCTCTACCGGACTGCGGCGTCCGGAGGCGTCGGGTGCGCCCAGTTCGTAGCGCACGCACTCCATCCCCTGGACACAGTCGTGTTCGTCGCCCAGGATACGTTTGGCATTTTGGAGCAGGTGGAATTGCACGCCTTCTTCCTTGGCGTGACCGACTTCCTCGACGCGGGCCGGCATCTCCACTTCCGTGCGGCGATAGACCAGGTGTACGGACTCGGCACCCAAGCGGATGGCCATGCGCGCGGCGTCCATGGCGACGTTTCCGCCGCCGAGTACCGCCACCTGCCGCGAGCGGAAAATGGGCGTATGGGATTTGTCCGGGTCATAGGCGCGCATGAGGTTGGCACGGGTCAGATACTCATTAGCGGAGAAGACGCCGACCAGATTTTCACCGGGGATGTTCATGAACTTGGGTAGTCCGGCACCGGTGCCGACAAAGACCGCGTCAAACCCGTCCTGGTCCAGCAGATCCTGTAGTTTGCGGGTACGGCCGACGACAAAGTTGGTGTCGAGCTTCACCCCCATGGCTACCAGGGCGTCAATCTCCTGTTGCACAATGCGCTTGGGCAGGCGGAATTCAGGGATGCCATAGACCAGCACACCGCCAGGCTTATGGAAGGCTTCGAACAGGGTGACAGCGTGGCCGGCGCGGCGCACATCCGCGGCCACGGTGATGCCGGCTGGCCCGGTGCCGATCACCGCGACCTTGCGCCCGGTGGACGGTTGGATGGCTGGTGCGCGCACTTGGCCACTTTCGCGTTCCAGATCTGCGACGTAGCGCTCAAGGCGGCCGATCATGACCGACTTATCCACGGATTTAAGCGCCTTGCCCAGGGTGCAGGGGGCCTGACACTGGGTCTCCTGCGGGCAGACGCGTCCGCAGACCGCCGGGAGCAGGCTGGTTTCGCGGATTACGGCGATCGCATCGGCGTCGCGGCCGTCGGCGATCGCTTGCAGGAAGCGGGGGATGTCGATGGCGACCGGGCACCCCTTGACGCAGGGCGCATTCTTGCACTGCAGGCAGCGCATGGCCTCCAGGCGGGCTTGCTCGGGGGAATAGCCGGTGGCTACTTCCTGCATGTTGGCGCTGCGCACCTGGGGGTCCTGGTTGGGCATCTCCTGCGCCGGGATGGCCAGGCGGTCCTTGGGGGTGAGCGGGCGGCCAAGGGCCAGCAGTTCGTTTAGCTTGATGCAGGCGGATGCCTGAAGTTGTGCGGGGGTGGTGTGGCTCATGGGGTTACGCCTTGCGTGCCAGTTCGAGGTCGAGGTGGCACTGGTGGTGGTCGGCATCTTCGCGGGTTTTGTAGGAGCGGAGGCGCTTCATCATGTTATCGAAATCAACTTGATGCCCGTCAAATTCGGGGCCGTCTACGCAGACAAACTTGGTTTTGCCGCCCACGGTGACGCGGCAGCCGCCGCACATGCCGGTGCCATCGACCATGATGGTGTTGAGCGACACCAGGGTATGCACGCCATAGGGGCGGGTGGTTTCGGCGCAGAACTTCATCATGATGGGCGGGCCGATGGCCACCACGCAGTCCGGCTTGGGGGCCCGTTCGCACAACTCCTTAAGCGGCTGGGTGACCAGCCCTTTGCGTCCGTAGGAACCGTCGTCGGTCACCAGGATCAACTCATCGGCGATTCGCCGCATCTCCTCTTCCATGATGAGCAGTTCACGGTTGCGGGCGCCCATAATGATCACGACGTGGTTGCCGGCGGCCTTCATGGCTTGTGCGATCGGGTGCATGGGGGCCACGCCGATGCCGCCGCCGACGCAGACGACGGTGCCGAGCTTTTCGATGTGTGTGGGCTGGCCCAGCGGCCCTAGGATCGCGGCCACCGTGTCGCCAACCTGCTTGTCGGCCAGCAGATGCGTGGTGCGCCCTACGCTTTGGAAGATCAGGGTGATGGTACCCGCCACCGGGTCGGCATCGGCGATGGTGAGCGGCACGCGTTCGCCCCAGTCCAGATCGACCTGGACAATCACAAATTGTCCCGCCTGGCGTTCCCTTGCAATCAGTGGTGCTGCCACTTCCATGCGGAAGACTTCGGCCGAGAGCTGTGTGCGACTGATAATTTGATGCATAGGCGCGGCAGTTTCGGGGGTTTACGCGCGACTGTCAAGCTCCGGTCGCATGGAAAATTACGGTTGCCAGCCATGGCCGGGGTGCGCATACTCTTGCGCTGCGTATGAATGACCAACCACTGAATGATCTGCCACAGAAAGCCGTGATCCTCGCTGCCGGGCTGGGGACGCGGTTGCGCCCCCTGACCTGGGTGCAGCCGAAGCCGCTGGTGCCACTTTGGGGACAGCCGCTGATCATCCGGCTGGTGACCATGCTGGAACGCTGGGGGGTGCGGGAGATCCTGGTGAACCTCCACTGGCGACCGGAGCAGATCCGCGCCTGCCTGGAGTCGCATGTCGGGCCGGCGCGGTTTCAGTTCTTCCCGGAGCAGGAGATCCTGGGCACCGGAGGCGCGTTGCGCGCCATGCGCTCCGCGCTGCAGGAGGCCCCTTTTTGGATTGTGAATGCGGATATCGTAGCGAGTGTGGCGCCGGCGCCTTTCCAGGCAGCCTTGCAAGCGCATGACCGGCATGTGGCGGCCGCCTGGCTGGAACCGCGCAAGGGGCCGCGGACGGTGGAGACGGCACGGAATCACCGGATTACCACGTACCACTCTGGGCACCCCGGCACGCCAGGCACGGCCACGTTCTGCGGCTTGCAACTGGTATCACCGCGTCTCTTTGATTTCATGCCGTCACAGGCCGTCTGCAGTCTGGTGGATCTGTATGAGACGGCGGCGTCCGCCGGTTGGTCTGTGGCAGGTGTGCGCGCCCCCCGGAGTTATTGGGAGGATGCCGGTACGGTCCCCTCCTACCTGCGGATGCATGCGGAGGTGCGCCGTCGAGCCCGGTGCGGCCAGGCCGGCGGCGAACTCTACGAGCCGGCACATGATGCGCAGGGCGGAACCCAGTCGGGCGGGTTTCTGTCGCTTGCGCCGACCACACCTGCGCCGATCACACCTGCCACACCGCTGCGGGCCCGACGCAGCGTGATTTGGGATGGCGCCCGGATCGCACCGCGCGCGCGCTTGCAGGATGTCGTGGTAGCCGGTGGGGCCGTCGTGGCGGGTGCGTGGCATGATACGGCCCTCATCCCGGCCACCGCGGCACCGGATCCCGCCCTAACCGAGACGCTGCAACGGCTCGGGTGGCCGCTGGCGGAGACGGCCTTGTCGTTTCTGGGCGAGCGCGGCTCGAATCGCAGTTTTTGGCGGGCCGGCTATGGGGCGCAGCGTGCCATGCTGGTGCGCTACAGCCTGGAACGCCCGGAAAACGGGCGCTACGCCGGTCATGCGCAGCTGCTGTCGGCCGCCGGCGTGCCGGTGCCACGGGTGCTGTTGGACTGGCCAGAGGCCCGCGTCCTGGCGCTGGAGGATTGGGGCAATACCGATTTGACGCGTCTGATGCAGCGGCGCGGTGCCAACGCGGAAGCCCTGTACGAACCGGTGCTGGCTGCGGCGGCACGGCTGCATACCGTGGCCACGGACGCGGCGTGCCGCAGCGGCCTGGCGATGGAACCGGCGTTTGACGAAGCTCTGTACCACTGGGAACATGACCTCTTTCGCACCCACCTGCTGGTGAAACGCTACGGCATGGATGGGTTCCCCGCCGGCGTGGCGGAAGAGTTGAGCTGCGCGGCCCGGATGCTGGCCGGGGCTTCGCCCGTGGTGGTGCATCGCGATTTTCAGTCCAGCAATGTCCTCTGCCGGCGCGGGCGCGTGGCGTTGATTGATTTCCAGGGCATGCGCCTGGGCGCGGCCGCCTACGATCTGGCCTCGCTGCTGTGCGATCCGTATGTGTCGCTCGCCCCGGCGGTGCGCACGCGCCTGTTGGCCCGCTATGCGGTGCTCTGTCCGGCGCAGGGCGCGGCCGTGCAGGCGTCGTTCGCGTGGGCGGCGGTGCAGCGGTTGGTGCAGGCGCTGGGGGCTTTTGGTCGCCTGGCACAGCTCGGTCACCGGCAGTTTGTCGGCTATCTGGTGCCGGCGGCGACCACGCTGGAGGAGATGGCCGTGGCTTGCGGGCTGACGGCACTGGCCGCGCTGGCACGCGAAATTAGGAAGAATGAGGGGCATTCATGATTATGGCCAAGCCGATGGATTGCATGACGCTAGCCTATTCGCCGCATGCGCGGATTCAGTTCGTACTCGTGGATGTGACGGATGCGGCGCGTGGGCTGGAGGCCAGTCATTTGAACGGCCCCACGGCCAGCTTGGTATTGGCGGAGGCCCTGGCCGGTGTGGCGCTGCTGGGTGCGGATCTGACGCGCCCCGAGGAGGCGGTCACGCTGCGCATGCGGGTGTCCGGCCCGGTGCAGGGCGTGCTGGTGGAGATGACCAAGGATGGCAGCCTGCGCGGCTACACCAACCGCAAAGTGATCAACGAGCTCGACGGGCGTGAGGAGTTGGAGAGCGAGGATGCCTTTGGCGACCACGCCGACGTGCAGATCATCCGCTCCGTGCCTGGGCACATCCTGGCGCACGCCTGCCTCGAGACGCATCCGGCCTCCGTACGCTGCGCGGTGCAGCAGTTCTATGAGCAGTCGTTGCAGCGGCGCGTCGCGGTCCAACTGGTGGCCATCGCGTACGGCGGAAGGCTAGACCTCGCGCGCGGCTTGCTGGCGCTGGGGATGCCGGATACGGACCACGGGGAGCTGGAGCGCCTCTTTGCGCTGTTCCAGGATGACACGGTGGCCCAGGAACTGGAAGCCTGCGGCACCCTGGCGGAGCTGGGCGAGACACTGGACTTTGCCGATCTTCAGTTCGAACCGGCGCGGCCGCTGCGCTTTGCCTGCCGTTGCTCGCAAGCCCGCGTGGAGGCCATGCTGGAAGGACTGGGGCCGGACGAGTTGATCGCCATGACGCAGAAACCGGCCTCCATCTATTGTCACATGTGTGGTAAGGGGTATGAGGTGCCGGTTGCGACGTTGACGAAATTCCTGGAAAAGAAGCGTAAATAACCATGCGGGAAGGGGGCGTGACTGATGAATGCCCGATTGGCACCTCTGTGGGCGCGCCGTAGCGTGCGCCGCTATGCCGGTACGACGGTAACGGACGCCGAGATCCGCGACCTGCTAGAGGCGGCCATGGCTGCGCCCTCGGCCGTGGCCAGGGATCCGTGGGACTTTGTGGTGGTACGCGGCCGCGCCGCGCTGACGCAGTTGGCCGACGTGCTCCCCAACGGGCAGATGCTGCGTGAGGCCGATGCGGCGATCGTGGTCTGCGGCGACCCGGCACGTGCGCACCGTAACCTCGAATCCTACCTGCTGCAGGATTGCTCCGCAGCCGTGGAGAATCTCCTACTGGCCGCCGCGCTCCTGGGACTCGGGGCCTGCTGGCTCGGGGTGCACCCCAATGCCGAGCGCATGGGGCCGATCCGGCAACAGTTCGGCATCCCCGCAACGATCCTCCCGATTGCGGCCATTGCCTTGGGACGCCCCGCAGAGTTTCCCGCCCCCCGCACCCGCTACCGCGCCGAGGCCGTGCATCAGGGGCAGTGGGGCGCCAGGCCGTAGACAGGGGGGCGAGGTGGCAGGTGCTAGGGCAAAGGACACCGATGAAAATCATATGTGACAACAACATGCCGTATGCGGCGGAGGCCTTCGGCACGCTGGGCGAGGTCGCGTTGCGCGAAGGCCGCGCCATCACCGCGGCGGATCTGCAGGGCGCGGAGATCCTGATTACACGTTCGACCACCAAGGTCACGCGGGAGCTCCTGACGGGTAGCCGTTTGCGCTTCTATGGCTCCGGCGTCATTGGCACGGATCATATCGACATCCCTTATCTGGAGCAGGCCGCGATCCCGTGGAGCGCCGCGCCGGGTTGTAATGCCGAGAGCGTTGCCAACTACCTGACCGCCGCGCTACTTTGGCTGGGCGGAAAATATGGGTTCCGGTTGGCAGGGAAGACGCTGGGCGTGATCGGGGTCGGGAATGTCGGACGCAAGGTGTGCGCGAAGGCCGAGGCCCTGGGGATGCGACTGCTGGCCTGCGATCCGCCGCGGCAGCGCGATCCGGCGGACACCGCGGCCCGTGATTTTGTTGGTCTGGACCAGATCCTGACGGACGCGGATGTGATCACCTGCCACGTGCCGCTTACGCGCGCGGGGGTGGACCGCACCTACCACATGCTGGATCGGGCGGCGTTCGCGCGCATGCGACCGGGGGTGATCCTGGTCAATGCCGCGCGGGGTGAAGTGTTGGACACGGATGCGCTGCTGGCGGAGCTGGGGGGACGCGTTGCGCATGCCGTGATGGATACGTGGGAAGGGGAGCCGAACTACCGCCCCGATCTCATGGCGCGCGTAGACCTGGCTACGCCGCACATTGCCGGACATTCCTACGAGGGGAAGGTCAATGGCACCCTGCAGGTCTATGAACGTGCCTGTCAGGTGCTGGGCGTGGCGCCGACGTTTCGCCCGCAACTCCCGGCGCCGCCGGTGCCGCTCTGGCGGGGTGATGCAACGGGGCGGGCAGATGAGGATCTGCTACGCGAGGCCGTGCTGGCGGTCTACGATATCCGCGCCGATGACCAGCGTCTCCGGGCGAGCTGCGTGGCGGACGCGGCCGCCCGCGCCAAGGCTTTTGACCGGCAACGCAAGGATTACCCCATGCGACGGGAGTTTGCGGCCACCACCGTCCACCTCAAGCACGCCTCCGGCGCCTTGCAGCAGAAGTTTCAGCGGCTGGGGTTTGCCGTGACCACGGAATCCTGAGCCTTCGCATTTGCTCCGCCATGAGCCTTTCCGACCGTGAATATATGCGTGATCAACCGTCCGCGGTGCGGCGCGCCGCGGCGCGTCCCTCGCGCTGGGCGCGGTGGCGTTTTGCCCTCTGGCTGTTCTGGCGCGGGCTCTGGGCGCGCCGGCGCTAAGGCGTGGCGGCTGGCGGGAATAGGCGCGGAGGAAGACCTGGTTCTGCGGACTCCCCGCCGGCGGAATATAGCCACAAAAGGCTCAAAAAACACAAAAGAGCGGCTTTTTTGTGGTTTATGTGCCATTGGTGGCCAACTTTAATTGTCTGCGCCGATCCTGCCCATGCCCATGCCCTCCGCACACCCACCAGGCCCCAATTTTAACATACACAAAAGCGGCTGCTGCGGTTACCACCAAAAACTTGCTACAGCCAGCCTGCGTAAGGGGTCGCTTCAGGAAAAGACCATGGATTTCGGGGGGTGGACCATGGTCTTTTCCTGAAGACCTGGTTCTGTGGACTCCCCGCCGGGCGGAATCTAGCCACAAAAAGCACAAAAGACACAAAAGAAAGCGGTTTTTTGTGATTTATGTGCCTTTTGTGGCCAACATGAATGGTCTGCACCGA
>CAIOST010000315.1 GCA_903861045.1 uncultured bacterium
GGCGGAGGCCGGCAGTTTGACACCGACGACTTCGTCGTCGTCCTCGTTCTCGACTCCGGCATTCGAGGACGAGGACCGCTTCGCTGAGGACGAGGACGATTTGCGGAGTCGAGCCAAATCCGACACCTTCACCTTCAACCCTTTGATTGCCTGACCGGAACTCACCATCAGCCGTCCCGAAAACACGCTGTTGCGCGCGGCCTGGATGGCGACCGGACGCAGCGGCTCGCAAGGATCGCCGAAGTCAAACACGCTGAGCGTGTCGTAAGCCGCGCAATTCCAAATCCGGATGCTGCTTGGACGCACAAGGTTGGTTGCCGCCACGCCGACGGGCGTTACAGACAGCCGCGCGTGCAGGAGTCCAATGGGCGCCCAGGGGAGCATGCTGTGGGCATCTTGACTAGCGCGTTTGACATAGGCCACCGTAACCGGCGCGGTATGGGTCTCAATGGCCAGCACGTTCACATCCCGCCGCAGCAACTTGGCAGGAATCTCGAAGTCCTGCAAGTTGCGCTCGCGTTTCGGCGGCTTATCCGCATAGTCGCCCTTCGGATTCGTGAATGCTTCTGCAGGGTAGTCCGCCGCCAGGGCCAGCAGATCCGGCTTGTCGCCGGGCAGATCGCGGCGAACCGCTTCCACGCCGTTGACGTAGACCACCACCCCGCCCAGATACGCCAGCGAGAGGCGGCAGGACTTCACCTGCGCCGGGTCCTTCACCTCGAACTTGCCACGCACGAGCAAGGCCGCTGTGGCGCCATAGCGCGTTTGCGGACGGTTCCCCTCACTGGCAGGTGTCGGCAGAGGCAACCGAACACGCGGCCACGTTCCGTCGTCTAAGTCAAGGCCGGCCCAATGGGTCGGCGGCAGCGAGGAAGACGCGGTCGAAGTCGCGGGCTTCGGTGCGATGCCGGGCCATATTCCGGCCCCTCCCGACGGAATCCCCAGCGGCGTGAGATCCCACGGCTCCAGTTTGCCGTCGGCCGTGCGCGCCAAGGCGCAGCGCGACAGCGCAAAGTGCCGCCAGAGGCTGTTGTCGTCCAGCACCACGCTGGCGTCCACATTCGTAACGGCCGTGACTGCTGGCTCAGCAGCCCACGCATCCGCGCCGCCCGCAAGCCATGCCCCCATCATCATCACTGCAGTCCACACCCGCGCCAGTCCATGTTTGCTTTGCTTCTTGTTCATCCGTTGCTCCTGTTCTTGATCGATTGCTCCCGATTGCAGTCGTCTCGTCTACAACCCACTTCGCCCGGGCGCCGGCCGCGATTTCGGGTCGCTGCGCCGCCCCTTCCTGGCCATGAAATCTTCCACCTGAGGCATGAAAAGATCCGCGGTCGTCAAGCCCGCCAATTCCAGCCGGCGTTCGGCCACCTCGAAAGCGAGAATCCGGTCCCGGGTGTGCGCATCGGTGCCGACCACGACCGGCAGGCCGCGGTCCGCCGCGAACTTCAGCATGCGCACTGTGGCCGCCTCCGGCACATAATCCTGCGAGTTTAGTTCCAACCCCACGCGCCGTTCATCGGCCCAGCGCAGCACCTGTTCAACCGCCTCCGTCGGCACCTCGTCATTGCTGATCGCCCGCAACTCCCGGAAGGGATGCGCAAACACGTCCAGATCAGGACGGGCCAGCACAGCATCCACATGATCCAACCAGGCGCGCACACGGTCCTTGACCGAATCCATCTTGGCCACCCAATGTAGGTAGTGGTCGCCGTAGAGGATCACATCAAACTCTTCCGTAAACCGCGTGTCGTGCAACGGCTGTCCGTCCCGCGACAGGTCGGTCTCAATGCCAACGAAGATATCGGGGTTGTTCAGTTCCCGCACCGCCTGCATGGCCGCGCGTAGGCGTTCATTGCCAGCCTCCCGTATCTTGCCGGCAACCTCATCGGCCGCCCACTCCGGGCGGCTGGGCATGACATAGTAGTTGTAGCCGTGATTCAACACCACTGCACGCCGCATGCGCTCGCCGAGCTGCCCGAAGTAATAAGCCGGCGTCATCTCACGGTCCACATCCGGATCCACAAAGCTGGTATGGCAATGATAATTCGTCCAGCCGCTCATGCTTACTTGATCTCCCTCTTTGCCTTACTCCTTCGCTCGCTTCTGATCTGACCCTTTTTCTACTTCTTCCCCATCTCCCTCGCCACCTCCCCTGCCAGGCCCAGCAGCTTCGCATCCTCCTCGGCGCCGGGCATGTCGCGGATGGTAAACCAGTCCATGATGAAGGCATTACTCCGCGCTTCCAGAGCCTGCTCGGCCTTCTGCTGGAGTTCCGGGCCGAGTTTCTTCTCCTGAATCGCTTGCTCGATGAAGAGAAGCGTCTCCGCAATCTCAACGCCCTCGCGGAACATCTCGTAGCGCTCGGTGCCCACCGGCCCGTCTGGGCCGGGGTAGAGCATGGAATTTTGAGTCCAGCCCGGGCCGGATGGCCAGCCGGGGCCGTTGGGGCTCTGGAGGTTCCCGTTTGCATCCCTGTACATGAACAGGTCAGCTCCAAAATCGCTGACACCGTCACGACCCGACATGATTATATCTTCGCCGACCCGGCGCTGAAGCGTCAGCGGCGAGAAGTTGCGCCAGTTGCTGCGGTATTCGTTACAGAAATACACGGGGCGGTCGCGCAACAAGGCGCTGTACCCGCGGACGGACGGGTAGCCGAAGTCATAGACCCCGCAGGCGTAGCGCAGTTTGACCCAGGGATTATTGGCATCTTTCCAATCGGCTGTGACATCATGCGAGACTAGGACCCAGGCGCCTTCCGGCCAGAGTTGCTTTGTGAAAGTGGCGAGAAAATCGTCCGGTCCTTCCTGGTCGGAGGTAAAACCAAAAGCCGTCGCGTCGAGCCAGCCGCGCGCCTTGATGCGCTGGAAAGCCCCGTCGAAGGCCGGTTTCCAAAAGGCCAGCGCAGCCGCTTCGTCGGTAATCGGACTCGGCGACTTGAACGGCTCGGTCTTCCCTGTGGCCGGATCGAGAACCGAAACCAGTGCCATGGAATTCCCTCTACGCTTGCCTTCCTTGCCCGCTCTGTCCCCCCAAGCCTGTATGCGCAAGGGCTGCGGTTTGCCAACAGACTTGGCAATCATGTCCAGGTACTTGTCGAAAATGGTGAAGTCGTGCTTGAAACTACCGTCGGGCTGCTTGATCCAGCGGACGAAGTTTTCCAGATGGACGTAGAAATGGCGCGAACCGGCTTCGGCCATGAGTGCGTGCGATTGGCCGACCATCTCCAGGTGCTTGTCTGACCAGAGCGGGACCTTGTAGTGTGCGGCCACACAGCCGTCATCATGATAGGCCATGTTGCGCATGCGAAAATCCTTCGCGTCCATCATGGCCCAGTCGCAGATGCTCACGCGCAACGGCACGTTGGTGAGCGGCAGTCCCTCGACCTCAATGGCAATCTGCCCTTGGTATACCCCGGCTTTCGCGTCCCGCGGGACCCGCACCGTGAACCACAACGGCGCCACCGCGCCAGCAACCAGGGACTTCCGGTCCGCGGGCGCAGGCGCCTGGCTGACCGGAATTTCTGTGGGAATAACATCCAACAAGCCGTCGAAGCGGTGGGCAGGAAGATGGGATTGCCCGCCCGAGGGATCGTCTGGCGGCAACGCGCCAGGCACGACCGCCACGGCATAGCGGACCTGAATGGCGGAGGCCGGCAGTTTGACACCGACGACTTCGTCGTCGTCCTCGTTCTCGACTCCGGCATTCGAGGACGAGGACCGCTTCGCTGAGGACGAGGACGATTTGCGGAGTCGAGCCAAATCCGACACCTTCACCTTCAACCC
>CAIOST010000316.1 GCA_903861045.1 uncultured bacterium
CCACGCCACACTTCGTCGCTTTCTTCGTCCCACACGTTGTCGTCTACGATTCGTCGTAAGACTTTGTCGAGACTGCTCTCGGCCAACCATACCTCAACACAAAAGGGGCTTTCCTGCCCGCGCTATACCGGATACCCGGCTTTTCACCCCATCCCGATCACATCCAGCCCCATACAATTTCCCCACACAAACCCGGAAGCCCCATAAAATCGAACATAGCCGCCCTAGAGCGGCGCGGTACCCAAGGCTATCTGACGCGTGCGGTTTTGCGCATGGCAGATGGCGATGGCCAGCGCATCAGCCGCATCTTCCGGCGGCAGTTCCGGCAGTTGCAGCATGGCTTGCACCATGCGTTGCACCTGTTCCTTGGCGGCGCCCCCCTGCCCCACCACCGCTTGCTTCACGCGGCGTGGTTCGTACTCGAACACCGGCACACCTAACCGGGCACAAGTCGCGATGACGACGCCACGCGCATGCCCCAGCAGCAAGGCGGCGCGCGCAAACTTGGCGAAGAAAACGCCTTCCACGGCCACCACCTCCGGCCGGTGCGCCGTGAGCAACTCGGCCAGGCCCTCCTCAATGGCCAGCAGACAGGCCGAGAGCGGCCGGCTGGCGGGATTACGCAAGGTGCCGTAATGCACCGCCGAAAGACGGCTACCACAGACATCTACCACCCCGACCCCCGTGGCGCGCAGCGCGGTATCCACACCCAGAATGCGGCAGGTGTACGCGACCCGCGGGGGCAGGTGGCTAGGGGCCGGTCGCGCGTCTCCATCAAAAGAACTGGGTGTGTACACCGTCCTGCTCCTAGCACGCTTCAGACTTCGGGCCTGCCGCCAGCATGCGCTGGGCACGGCGGCGCCGCACATACCAGACCACCAACCGGACAAGCGCCACCACCAGCAGCACGCCCGCCAGAATGTAGGGCATCCCGTGCTGCATGTCCGCCTTAATGTGCTCCAGCAGCAGGACCAGAGCCTCGCCCATGACGTAACCCAAACAGCCCACCAGGGTGGCCCAGGTAAGCGCCCCCAGGCAGTTTAGCAGGGTGAAGCGCCCCCACCCCACCCCGCTGGCGCCCAGTAACAGCGGCGTCAAAATGCGAAACCCATAGACAAAGCGGAAGGCAAAGGTAATGAACGACCCATGCCGCCGGAGATGATAAAAAACACGGTCGGCGCGCAGCTTGATCCGCGGAAAATAACTGAGCACCTGCAGCCCCTTCAGGCGCCCCAGGTTATAGAAGAGCTGATCGCCAATAATGGCACCGATAAAAGCGGAGGCAATCACGCCGCCCAGCTTTAACTCCGTGCATTGCGCGCAGAGCCCGCCCAGAATCAAGGCAATGTCACCCTCCAGAAACGTGCCGAGCACCACCGCCAGGTACCCGTAGGTCTCAACCCCTTCTTTAAACAGTTCGATGGTCATGTACGCTTCGCATCCTGGTTATTCGACTTCGCGCGTTATGGCCGCGCCGAGGCGGCATAACTCATCCTCGACGCGCTCATACCCGCGGTCAATACTCTGCGCGTTGTGGATCACGGTCTCCCCCCGGGAGCACAGCGCGGCGATTAGCAGCGCCATGCCGGCACGAATATCCGGACTGGCCACCCGGGAACCACGCAAGGCCGTGGCGCCGGTCACGACCACACGGTGCGGATCGCACTGCACGATACGCGCCCCCATGCCGATCAGATGGTCCACAAAATAGAGACGGCTTTCGAACATTTTTTCAAAGAAAAGCGTGCTGCCGCGCGTCTGGGTGGCCAGTACAATCAGCACACTCATGAGGTCCGACGGGAAGGCCGGCCAGGGGCCATCCTCAATCTTGGGGATGGCATCGCCCAGATCATACGCCGTACGCAGCCGCTGACGCGCGGGGATGTGCAGCGTGTTCTCGGACAGGGTGTATTTCACACCGAAGCGCGAGAGGGGGCGCGTCAGGACTTCAAAATCCGCCGGCTGCACATCCTGGATCCGCAGTTCGCCGCCGGTCACCAGCGCCGCCACCAGATAGCTGCCGGCATCCACAAAGTCGGGGCCGATGCGCGCGGCCACGCCCCGCAGGCGTGACACCCCCTCGATGGTCAGCAGGTTGGTGCCAATCCCCTGAATCTGTGCCCCCATGGCCACCAGCATACGGCAGAGATCCTGCACATGCGGCTCGCACGCGCAGTTGTAGAGCACGGTGCACCCCTTGGCGAGCACCGCGGCCATGAGCAGATTCTCGGTAGCCGTGACGCTGGCCTCGTCCAGCAGCACCCGGCTACCGGTCAAACTCCGAGCCCGGAAGGTATAGGCGTCTTTACTGCGGATGGCGACGCCCAACTGCTGCAGCCCGGCCAGATGGGTGTCCAGCCGCCGGCGGCCAATCACATCACCCCCCGGCGGATAGATCGTCGCCGCCCCGCAGCGCGCCACCAGCGGCCCTGCAAACAGAATGGAGGAACGCACCCGACCGCAGAGCTTGCGATCCAGACGGGTGGTGCGAATCTGGCTAGCCTGCAGCCGGACCGTGCGCGCGGTCTCATCGAGTTGCACCGCGACACCCATGCCGGCCAGCAACTCCAGCATGGTGCGCACATCTGCAATCAACGGCAGGTTGGTGAGCGTGACCGGTTCGTCGGTGAGTAAGCAGGCCGCCAGCATGGGGAGGGCCGCATTCTTATTACCCGGACAACGGTGTACGCCACTGACCGGACGGCCACCTTTGATGATAAATCGTGACATGATGGGAGTTCCAAACGGAAATAGTGCGGTACGTGGGACGATGCGGGGCTAGGCCGCCTGCGTCCGATCCCCACACCGGCTGTACATTACGAAGCAAGACGGGCAGGCGCAACCTGAAACTGCCAGCAATTCTAATTTTGGACTTGTGGCGGCGGGTCCGGCGGGTCCGCCCTACCAATAACAGTGTGAAATCGACGAATTATGGCAGGTAGGGCGGGGCCGCCGGACCCGCCGAGCCCCATAATTAGAATTGCTGTGAAACTGCGGAAGATTGGAGCTTGGCAGCACGCACCGTGTGGCCTATCGTTATCCATGTGGCGTAACAATGGCAGGAGCATCACCGTCATGCAGACACCTAATACCCGACCGGAAGAGATGGACTTAAAAGACTATTACATGGTTATGTCCCACCTCTACCGGGGTGAAGTGGGGCGCATCATGCTCTGGCGACAGCGCCTGGATCTCACTACCAACTGGGCCATTGTCGCCACCACGGCCATTATCACCTACGCCTTGAGCCACGCGGAAACACCCCATTTGGTCTTCTTTTTTGCCAACATTATCTGCCTGTTCCTGCTATTTATCGAGTCGCGCCGCTACCGGTATTATGATGCCTTCCGCGCGCGGGTACGCATGCTCGAGGCGCACTTCCTGCAACCCGCAGTCTTGCGGCAGACGCCCAGCGATGAACTCAACTGGCGCGGGCAATTGGCCGAAGATCTGGCGCTCCCTTCATTCAAAATCAGTCGCCGGGAGGCGCTCTTCCGCCGGTTTGGCCGCAACTACGTGTGGCTGTTTCTCATCATCGCGGGCGCTTGGATGGTCAAGGTCTGGGCCCATTGCCCGGGAGCCCACTCACTGGCGGGGTTCGTGCCCGCGCTGCAGAACAGCCAACCCCTGCCAGTCTGGCTCTTCTGGCTGCTGATGCTGGGCTTCCTCGGTTTATTGTTGGTGCTGTTGGTCGGTGCGCTGCGTCTAAAACCCTATTCCCCCGAGACGGATATCGGCCAGGTGCAGGAACGCCCGTGGCAGGTTTGACCGCTCAATCGCACACCAAACACGTTTTTGACTTGTGCCGCCCTCATACGGGTGTTACATAAAAGAAATGGCTCGTCACTCTCTACATGTTGCGTTGATATATAATGCCTACCGTGAAGCGGCGCCGGAGATGCCGGATGACCGCGGCAGCACGGATGAATTGCGCAAATTTGTGCGCCATCTGGCGTATGTCATCCGCAAGCTTGGCCATCGCGTGACGCTGTTGCCGCTCGCGAACGACCTGATGAAGTTTCAACGCCGGCTCACGCGGTTACGGCCGGATGTGGTGTTCAATCAATACGACGACGTGGTGCACGGCGCCTTGTATGAGATGCGCGTGGCGGCGTTGGTGCGGATGATGGGCTTCCCCATGACCGGCTCTTCGGCCCTGGCGCTCGGGCTCTGCCGCTACAAATATATGGCCATCAGCCTGCTGCAAGGCGCCGGACTGCCGGTGCCGCCGGAAAGCCGTATCCTGGAGCGGATCGGGGATGTCGGCCGTAACCGCTGGAAATACCCCGTCATTGTACACCCGGCACAGGAACACGCGGGTATTGGGCTCAACCGGGACTCCGTGGTGCACTCGGCCACGGCGCTACGCCACCAGGTGCGCCTGATTCTGCGCGATTACGGACAAGCAGCCCTGGCACAGCGCTTCCTGCCGGGACGCGAGTTTAACATCGGCCTGCTGGGCGGCAAGCGCCTCCGCGTGCTGCCATTTGCCGAGGTGAACTACGAGAAGCTTCCGCCGGAAATCCCGCCGATCATGTCGTATGCCGCCAAATGGCTGGCCAACTCGGTTGAATTTAAGAAGACCTCCGTCGTTTGCCCCGCCACCGTAGACCCCGCCTTGGAAAGCCGCATTTCACGCCTGGCGATCGACTCTTTCCGGGCAGTCGGCGGCTGGGGGTATGGGCGCGTAGATATCCGGCTCGACGAGAATCAAGAGCCGTATGTGCTGGAAGTGAACTGCAATCCCTGTGTCGAAGAGGATGTGGCGCTGGCACGCTCCGCCGCGGCGGCGGGCATCGCCTACCCGAAGATGCTCCAAATGATTCTAGACGCCGCCATGGAACGCCCGCCGTTTGATGTGGATGTCCCCATGCTGCCCGGCAGCAAGGTCTTACGGACCTGATACGCGGGCCTTAGGTCGTCAGGGTAAAACCGCCGGTGTTGTTGAATTGCACGGCCATGGCCGTCACCAGCGAAGCCACATCCACCAGACGCTCGGTCTCCTCGCTGGTCTTGGTGCGCAGCCCCAGCGTCCGCGCACGGTCCTCCAGCTTGATCAACAGCATCTCGATCTCTTCCGCCTCCATATCCGACCAGTGGGAGATACGCTTGACGAGGGTGTGTCGGCGGCGGCGCAGAAAGACCTGAGCCGGCATGGAAGCTGTGGCGGCGCGCAGTTCCGGGAAGACCAGGCGCAGCTTGTCATCCACAAAACCTTGCGCATTGGTGCGGAAACGTTCGGCCCGCTGCCCATAATGATCCGCCAGCGTCATGGTCAGGGATGTGACCGGGGCCACCAGCGGCCCACTGGTGCGCAACGGCTGTTTATGGCGCAGGCGGCGCATCAACCGCTCAACGTAAAGCAGCTTCTTCATGGCCGGCCAGTTCTGATACCGCCGGCGCCAGCCCGAGCGCGGCGTCAGCCAGACGGCAAAGGTCTCCGCAAAATCTTCATCCGGATGCTTCTGCGCATAGGTCGTCCGGTGCAAGCGCCCATGCGCGATATGACGGACAAAATGGCGACTGAAGGGGTTGGGGTCAAAGGCATCCCGGTACGCTTGGTGAAAACGACCGAAGGTTTGCGTCCATTCCGGATCTTCCCAAAGCCGGTAGGCATAATTGATGGCATGGCCACCTTCGTGGCGCAGATACTGCATAAAATCAGAACTATTCTCGGCCTCCCCCGTCTGCTCCTCCTCGATGCGCATCAGCCGTTTATCGGCCCAGTAAAAGGGGATGCCGATGATCGGCACTTCATCCGGGCACCCCCAACTGTCCGAAAGATAAAAGCGGGGCTGAAACACAATGCCGTGCGCCTTGCACTCCGCTTCCAACTGGCGCAGGCAGGGCACGATCGGCGCACCTTGCAGGCGGAGGCCAAGGTCGCAAATACGCGTATTGAGCAGTTCGTATCGAACTGTCTCCCAAGCATTGATGACCGATCGCAATCGTGCAGCGGACATGAGCAGCCTCGTCCGAGGGGCACTCGCGCCGGGGTGGCGCAGCGCCTGAGTTCAAGAGGCAGTAGGGTAGCCCCGGCCGCCCGCTAAAGTCAATCCGAACGATAGTCGCCACTTGCTCCGCACGCCCGCGCGCGCTATTCTGTACCCCCATGGCTGCTTCTCTCGAAATTCGTTGTACGGCGTGCCACCGGCTGGCGCTCGCACGGGCCGAACCGGTTTATGAGGATTTCAAGAAAACCTCGGAATCGTTTGTGTGCACGGCCTGCAAACATCGCTACCCGTCGGCTGCACAGACGCCCTTTGTACAGGCCGATGGCAGGCCGCGGGTGTTCGCGGAGACCGATAAACCGGCCGCCGTACGGGTCTTCCACTCCGACGAACGGCGTCGCAGTTGCGCGTGGTGCCGGCATTTCATCGTCAGCCCTTTTCATCAGCGCTGCGGCCTGAATACGCGCGAAGTCGAAGCCACGGACATCTGTGCGCGCTTCGTAGCCAAACCCGAGCCAGCCAGCCCTGTACGGGAACGTGTGGCCGAGGTCTCCGCGCATAGCCGCTTTGAGGCGCTGTTTCAAAAGGACAGCCCCCCGGTAGCGGAACCGGCGCCGCCTAAGCCCGACGAACCCGTCGCCTGCTCCGTGGCCGCCACACCAGCCGCCGCACCAGCCGCCGCACCAGCCGCCGCACCGGCCAGCGCAACGGCCACCGCACCGGCCGCCACACCAGCCGCCACACCAGCCGCCACACCAGCCGCCACACCGGTGACACTTGCCACACCAGCCGCCACACCGGTGACACTTGCCACACCGGCCGCCACTCCGGCCACTCCGGCCACTCCGGCTACTCCGGCCGTACCAGCCGAGCCAGCCGGGCCGAAACCATCCCGCGCCAAACCGGCGGTCAAACGTGCGGCCAAGCCCGCGGCCAAACCGGCGGTCAAACCGGCGGTCAAACCGGCGGTCAAACCGGCGGTCAAACTTGCGGCCAAGCCCGCGGCCAAGCCCGCGGCCAAGCCCGTAGTCAAACCGGCGGTCAAGGCACGCACCGCCTCCGCGCTGATTCCGCCCCTCGCAGAGCCCGCCTCCAAGCCGCCACGGGCCACCAAAACCCGCCCTGCCACCGCGTCGGCACCCGCGCTCGCAGAGCCGGTGGCCAAACCACGCCGGACGACTAAACCACGCGCGACCGCGACCAAGAAATAGGCGGCGCGCGACGGGATCAAACCGCAGCCATTCCAATTATGGGGCTCGGCGGGGCCGCCGGACCCGCTACCTGCCAAAATTCTTCGATTTCACACTGTTATTGGTAGGGCGGGGCCGCCGGACCCACCGCCACAAGTCCATAATTAGAATTGCTGATCGAACCTTGTGTGGCGCAGCCGTTTGCGTTACAGTATGGCAGTATTTTGCAAACGCGAGAAAACCATGTCTGATGATACAGCGCTGAACCAACTTCCGAACACACCGGCCGCAGGCCCCAGTGACTATACCGCCGGCAGCATCACGGTCCTGGAAGGGCTCGATGCCGTGCGTAAACGCCCCGCCATGTATATTGGCGATACCGGCGTGCGCGGCTATCACCACTTGGTCTACGAGGTGGTCGACAACTCGATTGACGAAGCGCTGGGCGGCTATTGCAAGCATATCGAGGTGACCATCAACCCCGATGGCTCCATCGCCATCACCGACGATGGCCGTGGCATCCCCGTGGATATGCACCCGACCGAGGGCAAGCCGGCCGTGGAAGTGGTGCTGACGAAACTGCACGCCGGCGGCAAGTTTGATGGGTCGAGTTACAAGGTCTCCGGTGGCCTGCACGGGGTGGGCGTCACCTGCGTCAACGCCCTCAGCGAATGGCTGGAAGTGGAAGTGCGTCAGCACGAGAAGATCTATCGCCAGCGGTATGAACGGGGCCATCCGGTGACCACCCTGGAAATCGTCGGCGACACCAAGGGCACCGGCACCCGCATCACCTTTTTCCCCGATCACACCATCTTCACCTGCCAGGGTTTTGAATGGGATATCCTCGCCACCCGCCTGCGCGAACTGGCCTTCCTGAACCGCGGCGTAGAGATACGCTTCTCCGACACGGAAAAAGGGCGCGAGGAATTGTTCCTGTTCAATGGTGGCATCATTGAGTTCGTGGAATACCTGGACCGCAACAAGAGTGTCGTCCATCCCAATGTCATCTACCTCTCCGGGCGGCGTGAGGGGATTGAATGCGAAATCGCGTTACAGTATACCGAATCCTACAACGAGAACGAACACAGCTACTGCAACAACATCAACACCGTGGAAGGCGGCACACACTTGAGCGGCTTCCGCTCCGCCCTGACCCGCACCGTCAACAAGTACGCCACGGACAGCAAACTGATCAAGACCGGCGATGAGGCCATGAGCGGCGATGACATCCGCGAAGGGATCACCGCCATCATCAGCGTCAAGGTGCCGCAACCGCAGTTCGAAGGACAGACCAAGACCAAGCTCGGCAATGGCGAAGTGGAAGGGATTGTAGCCGCCATCGTCAACGAGCAACTCGGCAGCTTCTTTGAAGAGAACCCGGCCGTGGCGCGCAAGGTGGTGGAGAAAGCCGTGCTGGCGGCCCGGGCCCGCGCCGCCGCGCGCAAAGCACGGGATCTGACCCGCCGCAAAGGCGCGCTCGATTCCGCCGCCCTGCCAGGCAAACTGGCAGATTGTTCCGAACGCGATCCCGCCAAATGCGAACTCTACATCGTCGAAGGTGACTCCGCCGGCGGTTCCGCCAAACAGGGTCGCAATCGTGAGACGCAGGCCATCCTGCCGCTGCGCGGTAAAGTACTGAACGTGGAAAAGGCGCGCCTCGACAAGATTCTCAGCAACAACGAAATCCGGACGATGGTGACCGCCATCGGTGCCGGCATCGGCACCGATGACTTCGAACTGGCCAAGGTCCGCTACCACAAGATCATCATCATGACCGATGCCGATGTGGACGGCGCGCATATCCGCACCCTGCTCCTAACCTTCTTCTACCGCCAAATGCCCCAATTGATTGAGCGTGGCCACATCTTCCTCGCGCAACCGCCACTCTATAAAATCACACGCAAACAACGCGAGGAGTACGTGGACAGCGACAGCGCCCTCACCCGCAAACTGCTGGAACTGGGCAGCGATGAACTGGCGCTGCGCACCGCCGACGGCCGCACCCTCACGGCCACCGAACTGCGGAGCTTGCTCGATGTCCTGGTCCTGATCGAAGAGACTGCCGCCAGCATTGCGCGTCGCGGCGTCGATGTCGCAACCCTGCTGCGGCACCGCTCCGCCATCGCCGGCGAAATCCCCCGTTTTATGGCCGTCGTAAAAATCGGCGAGGAAAGCGAAGTGCGCTTTGCCTGCAACGACGCCGACCTGGCCGCCATCCGTGTCTATGCGGAACAAAAACTGCAGACCAGCATTGACCTGGCCGCGACGCAAGTGCGCGCCTTCCACCGCAACAGTTCGGCCGCCTTCGGCTGGATGGAAATCTTCCGCGCCACCTCGCTACGCAAAGAGCTCGATCAGCTCGCCCACTATGGCTTCAGCGCTGACCATGTGGCCGGCACGGCGACACCTTTTGCCAGCATGCTGGATGGCGAAAACGAAACTCCCTTACTCGCCCTGTCAGAACTGCTGGAAGCCGTCCGCCTGCGCGGACGCAAGGGTCTGGCGATTCAACGGTATAAAGGTCTGGGTGAAATGAACCCGGACCAGCTCTATAACACCACCATGGATCCCGCCAAACGCCGCCTGTTGCGCGTGATGCTGGAAGATGCCGTCAAAGCGGACGCCATTTTCACGCTGTTGATGGGCGACGAAGTGGAGCCCCGCCGCCGGTTCATCGAAGAGAATGCCCTCAACGTCCGGAATCTGGACGTCTAGGCTCGCACGCCGCGTAAAGGAAGCATATGGCCGAATTAATTGTCGCTCTGGATGTTTCGTCCGCCTGCGAAGCCGAAGCCGTAGTCAAGCGTCTGGGTGCCACCGTCAGCTTCTACAAGATCGGCCTCGAACTATTTGCCGCCACCGGACCGGAGGTCGTGGCGCGCGTCAAAGGACAGGGCAAGCGCGTTTTTCTGGACCTTAAGCTGCATGACATTCCCCGCACCGTCGAACGCACCGTTAAGTCTTGCGGCGTGCTGGGTGTCGATCTACTCACGATTCATAGTTCCGGCGGGCGCGCCATGATTCGTGCCGCGGCGGAAGCCGCCGCCTCCTTCGGCTCCGCCGCCCCGTGCGTCGTGGCCGTCACCTGCCTGACCAGTCTCGATCAACAGGACCTCACCGATCTCGGCATCGGGCGCCCCATGCCCGAGCAAGTCGCCGCGCTGGGCTCGCTGGCCGTCGGCGCCGGCGCCCAAGGGATCGTCTGCTCGCCGCAGGAAGTGGCGGCCATGCGTCGCCTGCTGGGACCAGCCGCGCTGCTGGTGACCCCCGGTGTGCGTCCGGCCGGTGCGGATGTCGGCGATCAGAAGCGTGTGGCCACGCCTGCCCAGGCGGTACGGGATGGCTCCACCCATCTGGTGGTCGGCCGCCCCATCCTTGATGCCGTCGACCCCTGCGCCGCGGCACAAGCCATCACCGCCGACATGCTGCGCTGATCACGCCCAGCCACCCGGAGCCCGCTGCCGCGTTCCCTGCGAGTACCTGCCGTGACCATTGCCGACATCCCTGTGGTTCATCGAGCCTTGGCGCGTGCCTTTGCCGCCTCGCAGGCACCCATTATAGATCTCGTGGCAGCACAAACCCACGACCCGTTCCTGGTGCTGGTAGGCACGATCCTCAGCGCACGCACCAAAGACCAAACCACGGCCGCCGCCTGTACACGCCTGTTTCAAAAGATACGCACACCAACCGAACTGCGGCAACTACCTCTGGCCGAATTGCAACGCCTGATCTATCCAGTGGGGTTCTACCAGACCAAAGCCCGCCACCTGCAGCAACTGCCTGCCGTCCTGGACGAGAAATTTGGCGGCCGTATCCCCCAGACCGTGGAGGAGCTTTGTGAGCTGCCCGGCGTCGGGCGCAAGACCGCCAATCTGGTGGTCGTATTGGGTTTTGACCGACCAGGCATTTGCGTGGATGTGCATGTACACCGCATCTGCAACCGCCTCGGCTTACTACAGACGCGCACCCCGCTGGAAACCGAGATGACCCTGCGCCAGATCCTGCCGCCGCGCTACTGGAAAACCTGGAACTCCTACCTCGTCGCGTTCGGCCAGACCCAATGCCGCCCGGTCCGCCCACACTGCCCCACCTGCCCGCTCCGGCGCCACTGCGCCACGGGCAGCAAAACACCGCCGCGTGCGGATAAATGAAAAAGGCGGGAGGCTGTACGCCTCCCGCCTTTATTTGAACCTAGAACCGTACGTTGAGCATCTCTTCGTCATCAGGATAAAGACCGTGCACCAGATCCGCACGGACAGTTCCAAATGGCTTCGCGGACCCACATTATAACCAGTTCCCCGCGCGTGCCTTGTCGGCCAAAGGTGAGTTCAAGTTACTGCTCTAGGTTGCACCCTTCCCTCCGCTGGCCTTACCGCTTTATATCGGTGCCTCGCGCCACGACCCGATACAAGACACCCGTTCGCACAAAAGCATACGCCCCTGTGGATAATCCCGCGGGCATATACCCAGCGACCGGCGAAACCACATAGAATGCCCGATTGGTCAGGCGATCCATGAGCTCGTGCCCAGCCTCGCGCTCCGGGTTCCAGCGGTCATAATACGTAACCACCCAAGGCACACTCGGACCCGTCGAATTCATCCAGCGCGTAACCAGCAGCGGCCCCGCCACCGTAGCATCTGTATAGACGACGTCGTTACTGCCGCACTGCGCAAACACCTCCTGGGCAAAGGCGCTGGCCGAGTGCTCGTTATGTTTCCATGGCAAAAGCCAATAGCGCGCCTCATCGCGAAAGGGCAAGGCGCGCGCACGCCGCGGCACCAGCTCACCCGCCACCACCACGCGCCACGCCCCCCAGTAGAGCAAGGGTGGCAGGAGCAGCGCCACCACCGCCAAACCGTACCAGACCTGCCGCCGCCACACGCCATCCACCAGCCACCCGAACCCGAGGCCCGCCCAGATCGCCAGCAGCCCCAAAATGGGTAGCGCAAACAACGCCTGGTCGGCTACAAAATATCGCATAAAGAAAAGGGCATGGATCACAGTCAGCGCTAGTAGAGCGAGGCGGAAGGCCGGCGCGACGCGATATCGGGCGACCCGCAACCCGACCAAGGCCAGCAACCAGCAGGGGCTGGCAAAATTCAAGAGGAACAAGCCAGCGTTCGCCACCGCCCAGCTATTCATGCCGCATCCGACCACCTGCCGGAAAAAACTCTCGCCGAAAAGCGCACTCGCGATGGCTGCCCCCAGACGCTGTCGGACCCAGACGTCCTGCACCACCAGCGCCAGGAATGGCGCGCTGCCGACCCCATACGCCAGGGCACCCCAGCCCAGCGCGCGCCACGCGAGTTGTCCACCGCGTATCAGCCCGACGATGACGACCAGATATACCGGCAGTGCTAGCAAGGCAAGATCATGGATAGATACCCCGAGGCCGCTGACCAACGCCAGCATCACCAGCGTGCGCCTGCATGGCGCGGCTAGCAGGGCTTGCAGCAGTACGAGTTCCAGCAGGAAGCCCGCCAGTGACCACGTGTAAACCTCGGTCACCGTGGCCAACCACCACGGCATATGCGCTAAACCCAACAACACCGCGGCGCCTGCCGCCGCCCGCCGGCTGCCGGTCAAGCGATGCACCAGCACCGCGAGACACACCAACGCCAGCGCCATCCCCACACCACTGAACAGATTTACGCGCCACAGCGGCGAGCCCAGCGGGCAGCCATATACAAAGGCGCGCGCCATGCCGATATAGAGCGGATGCGAAAGCGCGGTCCCGTCCACCCCAATGTAATCGCCAACCAACACCCGCCACTGCCGCACACCGCTGTCCTGCCACGCCAGATCGCGCTGCGCCGTGAGCGCATAGAGCCCCAAAAAGCCCAGCAAGATCGCCGCGAGCAGCATGCCCGTTCGAAAACGTATCGAGTAGTTCCCCATGCGCATCACCAATTGACGCCCCGTTAGAACAACACACTCACCTTGTCTCCGCCGAGCCCGCCGGGGTGACCATCATCTGCGGATACCACTCCGCCAGAAACTGTTCTGCCA
Source organism: uncultured bacterium (assembly GCA_903861045.1). GTDB lineage: Bacteria > Verrucomicrobiota > Kiritimatiellia > RFP12 > CAIWXQ01 > CAIWXQ01. Next base: position 13,152 of record CAIOST010000316.1, read on the forward strand.
TTCGCCACATCTCCGGATCATCCACGGATTGCTGGCTAAACAGCGTCACCATGCCCCAGCGATTGATGCGGTTATGCACCGAACGCGCCCAGATATCACTACAGATCCGATCCCAGTGCGACGTAGCTTCGCGCCGGGGATTCACAAACCAGTATAAAAACCCGATGGGGCGCTCCCCTGTACGTGCCGCTTTCACCACATTCACGCGCAATTCCCGCCCAGCACCAAGGTTAATCGTACGGACCTGCGAAGAGCGAATTTGAAAACCCTGCCCCGGCAGACACATCTCCGGCCGGTGAATGCTCAGCCGCGACTTCCCGCTTACCACCACCGTCAGGGCGAGCTTACTGCCATCCTCGCAACGGTAAGTGCACTTCAAGATGCGCGTATCCTCCGGCAGCCAGGTTTTCTCCCCCAGTGCCCGCCGGGCCAAAACCTGCCCGCACCGCGGGCAGGCCGGGGTCGGCGAAACGCCCTGCGCGACCACCTCGTTTTCATCAAAACTCGCCAAACATTGATCGTTCTGACAGAACCACGGCGTTTGCCCGCGAAACTCGCCCACCTGTTGCGGTTGCGCGGCCGCCATGAAGGTTTCCGGCTCCATCTCCAACGGCGGACTCAGCCAGACCACGACCTGACAGCCGAAGGCCAGCACCAGCGCCAGCCCACACGGCGCCAGGTGGCGCAGGCGCCACGCGCCACCGCTCGTCACAGACGGTGCGGTCGGCACATCCTCCGCCGCCACCACCGGCGTACGCCCGAGCTTGCCGATCCAGACCGCCGCCTGCATCATCAACAGCACCGCCACCACAAACACAATGTACCCGGAATAATCATGATAAAAACCGACGGCCTGCGCCTGTCCCAGCCAGCGTGCCACCAGGCCGATGGATACGATGCGCACAATGTTGCCAATCACCGCCAGCGGCACAGCGCAGGCAAAGAGTAACCACCGGCGCAGCGCCGTCGTTTGCGTGAAATAGGCATACGCGGCGGTCAGCGCAGCCAGCGCAAAGACGGACCGCATGCCGCTGCAGGGATCGGCCACATCCAGCTTGAATCCGGCCCCATCTGCGGAGACCATGGCCGTCCCCACTTGCTGCACGGCAATCCCCACGCCATTTAAAAGACCACTGGCGACCCAGGCCGCGAGCAGTCGCAACCGGAAGGTGAGCACATCCAGAAACGAGACCGGGATGATCAGACACAAATAAACCGCCGGAAAAAGGAGTCGCCGCGCCAACACGGGCCCCCAAAAGACCATCGGCAGCGCCACCACGCAGCCAATCATCCCCAGCTGCATCAAGCGCGCCTGCTCGCCGCGGTTCCCCAACCAGAAGCACAGCATGCACGCCAGCAGTGCGAGCACGCCGCGCCAAGCCGGGGGGCCCGCTGCCGCCCGCAGCCGCGCCCGCGCCTGCCAGATCACATAGCCGCTGACCACAGGGATCAGCCAGCCATGACTCAGATCCTCATGCGGATCGGCAAACATCGCCAGGGAAAACCGCACCGCCGGCAGAAAGAGCACGCTCAGCACGGCGACGGCCAGCGCAAAACAAACCCACCGCATTCGATCAACTGTTCTTTTCGTCATGTGCTGCTCATCCACCTCATGGCGTGGCCACGCCGTCCCGCATTAACTCCGCGCGCATTTCTTCGTCCGTCACGTTCTGCGCGCAGCCGGCCCGCAAGCTGCTCAGGCGCGCCATTACCACGGCGCGTGGCAGGACCGGTATCTTTCCAATGAAGATGCGCGCATGCCGCGTTTTTTCGGCATGCTCGGCATCCGTGCTCAACTCCTCAAACAACTTCTCGCCGGGGCGCATGCCAATATAGGTAATCCCCATCTCCTCGTACGGTTGAAACCCGGAAAGTCGAATCATCTCCTCGGCCAACTCGACAATTCGTACCGGCTCACCCATATCGAGAATGAAGATTTCGCCGCCCGCGGCCAAGGAGGCGGCATGCAGGACCAGTCGCACCGCTTCCGGCACGGTCATAAAGTAGCGCCGCATATCGGGGTGCGTCACCGTCAGCGGTCCTCCCTTGCGGATCTGCTCGCGGAAGAGCGGCACCACGGAGCCCGAAGCACCCAATACGTTGCCGAAGCGCACCGCGGCAAACTTTGTTCTCCCCGCGGCATTGAGATCTTGCAGCGCTAGTTCTGCCAGTCGCTTGGTGGCCCCCATGACCGAACTCGGATGCACCGCTTTATCGGTCGAGAGCAGCACCAATACGCGCACACCCGCCTCGACCGCCAGCTCACCTAACGTCCGCGTGGCCAGCACATTATTACGTACCGCCTCCGTTACATTACTCTCTAACAACGGCACGTGCTTATGCGCCGCCGCATGCAACACGATCTGCGGCCGGTGGGCCTTCAGCACCCCGCGCATCCGCACCCCATCGCCAATATCCGCCACCACCGGCACCACCTGCGGCGTCAGGCGCCGCACCGCCCGGTCAATTTCGTAGAGCGCATGTTCGCTGCGCTCTACGAGCACCAGCGTCTCCGGCCCCAAGTGCGCCACCTGCCGAGCCAACTCCGAACCGATGGTACCGCCCGCGCCCGTGATCAGCACGCGCTGCCCACCTACGAAACGGGCCAACGCGGCGACGTCACCCAGGTCCACTTCTTCGCGCCCCAGCAAATCCGCTATATCCACTTCCCGCAGCTGGTTCACGCTCACCGAGCCATCCAGAATCTCCGAGTAGCCAGGAGCAATGCGCACGGGTACCCCGTGCGCCTCGCAGGCATGCACCACCTGCCGCACCACGTGCCGCGGCGCCTGCACCATGGATACAATAACCTCCTGCACCCGCAGCGTGTGCACGACCCGCGAAAAATCCGCCAAGGTGCCGCATACCGGCACCCCCTGAAGGAAGGTCCCCTGCTTAGCCGAATCATCGTCCAGGAACCCCACCACCTCCAGCGCGGCCGTGCCTCGTTGCCGCAGTTCCCGCGCCACGGTGTTCCCCGCCGTGCCCGCGCCAATTAACAGCGTTCGTCGCGACGTGCTCGCTTCACCGCGCTCACTGCGTGAACCGTTCTCGCGAAAGCTCCGCCAAACCAGGCGAAGGATCAACAAGCCACCCAGCACCAACACGCCATTGAGCAGGGCAATGCTCAGCGGCGGCCGTAGCCCGCGCCATTCCGGCACAAGAAACCGGAGTAGCACCAGCACCAAGGTAGACGAGCCAATCGCACGTAAAAAACGCGCCACGTCGCACACGCTGATAAACTGCCAAAGGAGGCGATAACAACCGCAAGACCATAACGCCGCCACCTGCAAAAGGACGACCGTGGCAAAGGCCGATGCACCCTCACGCACATACAAGGCCGGAACATTGAAATTAAATCGCAAGACGTAGGCGGCGATATAGGCGATCGCCATGACCATCAGGTCCAAAGCGTGCGTAACCGCCCACCGCCGCCACATGGATGCTTGCCTATGCACGGGCTTCATAGTACTCCCAACCACCCTGATCCAACTATCGCCGCCGCACAGACGAGCCGCCCACGATCCGCCGAATCACCTGAATCACACGCGCCTGGTCCGCGGCCGTCATCGCCGATCCCGATGGCAGGCAGAGTCCCTGCCGAAACAACCGATCCGCCACCGCCTCGCTGCGCTTGTTTGTCGGACCAGCGTCGTGGGGCGACGGCCGGCCACCGGCCGAGAGCCCACGGGCCGTCCACACTGCACACGCCGCGAAGACCGGTTGCAGGTGCATCGGCTTCCAGACCGGCCGCGCCTCCATGTTCTCGACTTCCAGAGCTAGGCGCAGCTGTTCGGGCGGGATACCTAGTACAGGATCCAGTAGTAGAACGGTCAACCAGTGCGAACTCACGCCATAGGCCGCTTCCGGCATGCAGGCGACACCGGGCAAATCAGCGAACAGGGCCACATACCGCTGGTAGATCTCGCGCCGGGCAGCCACCCGATCTCCCAAGACCGCCAGCTGAGCACACCCCACCGCCGCCAACAAATTGCTTAACCGGTAATTATAACCAAGCTCTGTGTGCTGGTAATGCGGAGCCGGATCACGCGCTTGCGTGGACCAGAAGCGGCACTTCTCCACCAAACTACCATCGCGGGAAGCCAGCATGCCCCCACCGGAAGTGGTAATGATCTTGTTGCCATTGAAGGAATAGACCGTCAGGTCGGCGCGCTGCCCGACCGGCGCCCCCTGATACGTGGCCCCCAAGGCTTCCGCGGCATCCTCGATCACCGGCACCCCGTACGCATGACAGGCCGCCACGATGCGATGCATATCACAACTCTGCCCGTATAGATCGACCGCCACGACAGCCTTAGGCAAACGCCCGTGCGCGGCCGCCTCGGCCAGCGCCAGCCCCAGCACATCAGGATCCATACACCAGGATGTGGCATCCGCATCAATGAAGACCGGTGTAGCTCCCAACTGCACCGCCGGCGCAATGCTGGCAATGAAAGTCAACGTGGAGCAGAAAACGATGTCCCCTGGCCCGACGCCCAACGCGCGGAAAGCCAGATGCAAGGCAGCGGTACCGCTGCTCAAAGCCAGGGTGTACGGCAGACCAACCTGCGCAGCAAACGCCCGCTCGAACGCCTCCAGTTGCGGCCCGACCGGCGCAATGTAGTTACTGGCCAACGCCTCCGCTAGGCGGGCCGTCTCCTGACCGCTCAGGTGCGGCGGCGATAGGTATAAACGGTGAGGGTTACGGTCGGTTTCGTTCTTCATCGGATTGATCCGGCGGATCCGTCAGATCCGTCTAAGACACACATGCACTATCGCACCCGCACCACGTGCGCGCCAGCAACCAAATCGCTCACGGCCACGGCGCCGGCGCCGAGCACGGACCAGTCGCCCATGCTTTTGCCGGGCAGGAGCACCGCATTCGAGCCCAGCAGGGCACCCTCGCCAAGCGCACAATTACCCGAGACACGCACGCCCGGACAGAGCTGCGCAAAGGCACCAAGCACAGCCTCGTGCCCGACCGTCACGTGGTGGTTGACGATCGCAAAGGGCGCCACGCGTGCCAGGCTTGAGATCACGCTGCCGATCCCCACGTAGACCCCCGGCGCAACCACAGCGTCCGGCGCGAGGCTGGCGGAGGGGTCAATGACGGTAGCTGGCGACCAACCGCAAGCAAGGGCCCGTTCAGCCAGCCGTTGCCGCGCCCGGTTGTCGCCCACCGCCACATGAAAACAGATCTTCCCGCTGCCGTGTGCTGCGGCCTGTTCGATGCTCCCCAGCAACGGCTGGCCGGCAAACGTGCCCGCCTGTTTATCGGGCGCGTCGTCGCAGAAGCCTGCCACTGCGATCCCGGCCCGGCCACAGACCCACAGAATCTCGCGCCCTAGGCCGCTGGCGCCGATGAGAACCAGCGGCCCGACGGGCGGTGTTAGCTCTGGCTGACGAGCGATGCTCACCAAACCACCTCCACCGGATATTGAGCAATGTGTGCATCCGCTGTCAAAAAGGTCATCGTCTCCCCTATTGCTTGGGCAATCAAAATGCGATCAAAGGGATCTTTGTGATGGGGCGGTAAACGCGTAAGTGCCAAGACATGCGGCAGGAGAATCGGTAGCACCTCAAAGCGATTGCCTGCCAACTGGGACAATAGCCATGTTTCGAAATCTCCGCTGACCGCCAACCGCCCCAGATTGACCTTAATGGCCAATTCCCACGTCGATGCCACACTCAGAAACACTTCATTTCTATGATCGGCAATCCGCTCCCGCGCCGCCTGCCCCAGTCGCGGATCGTCCGAAATCCACCAGAGAAAGGCATGCGTGTCTAACAGAATCTTCATGTGTACCACCCCTCAACCACATCCTTAGGTAATGGCGCGTCGAAATCCTCGGCCATACGAAAACTTCCTTTGCCGGTTCCCGGGATCCGGGAAGATTCGGACGGTTCACGCCAAGGAACTAACTGCACGATCGGACGACCACTCTTGGCAACAATCACCGTATTGCCAGCCAAAGCTTGCGCTACCAACTGCGAAAACTCGGTCTTCGCCGCATGCATGTTTCGAACAATTATCATACGTTCACCATGTCAGTTCCCATCCCAGTTCATATTAGCTAAGCCAATGGACTAAGTCAACCAGGGCGAAGTGCTGACCTCTGATCTCTGACCTCTGACCCCGGCTCCCCCACAAACTCCGTCATCGGCGCCTCCCCTGCGGCCGACACACCGCGGCCGGACGCCACCTGCCACACGGTCACCCACAAGATGCGCAGATCCAGCGCGAGACTTTGGTGATCCACGTACCAGACATCCAGCCGGAACTTCTCTTCCCAGGCCAGCGTGTTGCGGCCATGTACCTGCGCCCATCCGGTAAGCCCGGGGCGGACCGCATGCCGCCGGGCCTGCTCCGGCGTGTAGCGTGGCAGGTAGTGCGTCGGCAAGGGGCGCGGACCGACCAAACTCATCTCGCCACGCAAAATGTTCCAAAGCTCCGGCAGTTCGTCCAAGCTGGTACGCCGCAGCGCGCGCCCAAAAGGCGTCAGGCGCTCGGCGTCCGTCCCAGCCCCAGAACGCATCGTACGAAACTTGATCAACCCAAACGGGCGGCCCTGCACCCCCGCGCGCTCCTGTCGGAAAAAGATCGGCCGCCCCAGGCCCAGCCAGACCGCCAAGGCCGTCGCACCTAGCAGCACCAGCCAGAGTGGCGCAGTCAGGAGGAGGATCATCAGATGTAGTACGCGGGTCATGGAGTGGAAGGCCGCAGGTTCCGCAGTGCGTGGACCGGTTTAGCTTCGCATTACGCTACCCGGGTCAAGCCGTGAAACAGCAACATCCCCTTTTTGGCGGCCGCTGCCAGCAAGGGTCGCTCAAAGCCGCTGCGGCAAAACAACGCATAGGTAATTTTGTACCCTTCGAGTCGTCGACACTGTGCGGCCTGTCGTTCCAGCTTTTCCAGCACTTCCAGCCCCATTTTCTTCGCGGTCCATTTGCACTCCCCTAGTAACACCGCCTCAAGCTTCTGATCAATGGCGGCCACGTCAAATTCCGCCGTACGTGTCCAGACGCGGCCAATGCGCTCCGGCACAAATGGCAGATTCTGCGTGTCGCCCAAGGTCAGGACCAGCCGACGACAGCACTCTTCATAGCCGGTACGCCCCACATACGCATCAAAGCCCGCGCGAATAACCTGCAGCAGGGGCGCGATGCGATTCTGCTCCAACAGCGAGCTGCCGGGTCGCAGAAACGTAAAGTGAAACCGCAGATACGGATCGGCAATCTCGTACCGCGTCGTGCGCGTATGCGCCGGATCCGGCACATCCAGCGAGATCTCACGGCGGACCAAACCCAGAAATAGCAAAGTCTGCAAATATTTCCCGACATGCGGCAGTGCCAAGCCGGCGGTTTCGGCAATGCAACTCGGTGATTGCATGCCTGTGCCGATCGCTTCCAGGATGCTCAAGTAGGTGCGGGGCTCCGGCAACTCCTCCTGGATGAGAAAGGCGGGCTCCTGTCGAAAGATGGTCACGGACGAAAGGATGACTTCCTCAATATTGCGGAATACCGGCCAGCCGTCGTGCCACATCTCCAAATACTTCGGTACGCCACCAATGATGCTATACGTCTCGATGCGCTGCGCCTCACTGTAGCGGGGCAGAAACTCTTCCAGGCAGGCGGGCTCGATGGCATCCAGCCGTAGATCGGCCGTGGTACGTCCGTACAAAGCGCCACTGGGTGCCAGCAGTTCGTGATGCATCATGTGATAGTGTGAGCCGGCCAGAATCAGCATCACACGAGATTGCTTGAGCACCTGATCCCACATGGCTTGCAAGACCGTGGCGATCCCCGGCACGGATTCCAGCACATAGGGCCATTCGTCCAGCACCACAATCACACGCCGGTCCTGCGCCACACGGGCTAATTCGCGGAAGGCCACCTCCCAGGAGGAAAACGTGAAATCCGGATCCTGACCACCCAGCAGCGGCTGCAAGGCTTGTGCAAACCGTGCCAGCAACAGCTTGGGCGAACTGCGATACGCCACCCAATACACCGCTTCCGTCGGGCCGCGCTGCCCGATCCAGTGCGTCAGCAGCGTAGTTTTGCCGATGCGCCGGCGCCCGTAGAGGGCGACCAGTTGCGCGCCCGGTCGCTGATAAACCTGCTCCAGACGCCGCAATTCTACCTGCCGGTTGATAAACATAAGTTACTAATACAGTATATTACCAAGGATGTAAATTATTTACATCCGTTGATCGAGCTGTTTGCCCGTCTCGATATGGGCAAAGGTCGGCAGGTATTCCCGCAGCACAGCCACCACCTCCGCCTTGGTCACTTCTTCCCGTGCCAAACAGGTCTGCAGGCGTCCGATGATGGCATCGACCTCGGCCAAGCTGCGCCGCTGCGCGGGGCGAATCAACCCCAGCGCTGCAAAGTGCGCCAGCTCCGGTTCCTCCCCGTGCGCCACAAACTCTTCATCCGGCTTCTCCCCGGAGGTATCCGAATCAAAGAAATAGACCGGGTATTTCCGGCAGGCGGGCGTCCAGACCGCCGCCTTCTGCCGCGCCTCCTCCTCGCTGCCACACAGATCGGCGGCCAACCCCAACGCCGCCAACAACTCCTGCGCAACGTCCGTAAACGCCAACAGATCCCGCGACGCCTCCAGCTTCGGGAAGAAGATCGACCCCGCTTCGCCCAGAATCGACGCCAACAGACAGAGCTCCCCCGCCTCCTGCGGCGAAACAAAATAGCGCCGAATCCCCCGCGGACACGACCAAGGCTGACGCCGGCTCAGCCGCTCCAAAAAGCCCAACGGCAGACTACCATTAGAAAACGCCACATTCGCAAAACGCGCCGTAGTCGCTGGCACCCGCCCCGCAAAGGCCAGGATCACTTCCTCCATCAACTTCTTGCTGGCACCCATAATGTTGACCGGGTTCGCGGCCTTGTCGGTGGAGACACAGAAGAAGCGCTCCGGCGGCCGGGTCGCCAGCAGTTCCAGCAACTGCCGCGCCCGCACGACATTGTTTGTGAGCATGGCCTCGATGGAGAAGATGTCCTTCTCGCTGCGCACATGCTTGTGGGCAGCAAAGTTCGCCACCACCTCAAAGGGACCCGCTTGCCGCACGATCTTTTCAAAGACGCGATCCCCCAATCCCACGGGATAGGTGAGCAGGCGATCAGGCACGCGCAGCCCGGCCGAGCTGCGCAGATCGCGGACGAGTTCCGTCAGACCGTTTTCATTCAGGTCAACCACGCAGAGCGAGGCGATGGGAAAGCGCAACACGGCCTTGATATAGGCCGCGCCAATGCTGCCGGCGCCGCCAATGACGAGCACGGTGCGGCCGGCCAGGCGCGCGCGCAACGCGTCATCATGCTGGTGCAGATCCTGCGCCAGCAGACTGGTCGCGCGCCGTGTAACTTTCGCACGAATGAACGCTTCTAGATCAAAATCAAGTTGCATGCGTTATCCTCGTTTCGTTTTGATACACGTGTTGCCCACCCGTACTCACCGGGCGCACTGCAAAACCGGTCTCACAGGTTCTCGGCAACGCGGCAGGTTTGGAGTGCGGCGGCTTGCCGCCGCTTTTCTCCGCCGCGGCTTACCGCGGCGCCGCACGCGTTGCGCTCACGGTTCCTGTCTTGGTTAAGCCTCACCCGCCTCACCGCTTCATGTTTTCGAGGATCTCTTGATAGCTGATCGCCAGCCGATCGCGTGAGAAGCGCTCTTCCGCGAGCCGGCGTGCGGCAGTCCCCATGCGCCGCCGCAACGCCGGATCACCCGCCAACGCCCGCAAGCGCTGCGCCATCTCGACGGCCGGTGGCTCACTATGGCACACATAGCCGCACCCGTACGCCGCGATCTCAGCCTCCAGCCAGGTGGAGCGATTAAAGATCACCGGCAGTCCGGCCGAGATCGCATCAAAAAACTTGTTCGGCGAATTCTCGTGGAAGAATGGCGCATGCATAAACGTCACCAACGCCGCATCGGCCGCCTGGCAGAGCTCTACGATCTTGGCCCGCGGCTGCCGCCCAAAGAAGACTCCGGGCAACTGCCGCATCTGCTCCGCTGCCACGCCATCGCCGGCAAACCACCAGACTACGCGCGCATCATCCCTGGTCAGGCGCGCGGTCTGCACCACATCCTCCATGGCGTTGCTGCACCCCATGGCCCCGGTATAGAGCACGACCAACTGGTCCTCGCGCACGCCCATGGCCGCGCGGGTGGCCGATCGCCGCGCCGCATCCGGCCGGAAGACATCCAAATCACAGCTATTGGAGATCGTGACAATCTTTTGCCGTTCAACCTGTGCCGCATCCGCGCTCAAACGGCGGGTCCGGCGGCCCCGCTCTACCCAGCCCTCTTTGTGCACAGGTAGGGCGGGGAGA
>CAIOST010000317.1 GCA_903861045.1 uncultured bacterium
CGGATCCCGTAATCAAGGAGCAAGCCCCAGACCGTCTTTCCCGCGTCTTTCCCGCTTGACGATTCAATCATCTGCCGGACAACCTGAACCCTGAACCCTGAACCCTGAACCCTGAACCCTTTCTCCTCTCCCACCCACCCACCCACTCACGCACCCACTCACGCACCCGCTCCAGCCGAGCCGGAATCGAGTTGCATGCCTGCGGTAAGACTGCCATACTTTGCCGTTTTCCGGTGTCGGGCGCTGTTGCGTCGGCCTAGGTGTATCCGTGGGAACCATTTGGAAAGAGGTTGGTTATGATTGTCGACGGCCAGAAGATCATGGATCTGCAACTCACGGCGGCCAAGGCTACGGCCATGCGCTTTTCCAATGGGCAGAGCACGCCGATCACGCCCGTCAGGCAGACCCCTTGTCCGGACGGCTGCGCCCTGAGCCTGGATGGCGCGTGGCAGGTGGTGCGCTGGCCGTTTGCCAAGCCGGAAGCCACCTTGGCCTCCGCACCGTGCGTGGACACGAACTGGGAAACCGTGATGCAGCCCGGCAAGGTGCTCTACGCCGAGCCGGAGGCCGATGGGAAACCGCAGGCGTCGAACTGGAACCGCATCACCATGGAGCACCTCCATGATGAGGATGGCGCGGTCATCCGCCGCCGCGTGCGGGTCCCCGCGGAGTGGCGCGGCAAGCGCATCATGCTGCGCTTTGACGCGATCTATCCGGCCGGCCGAATCTACTTGAATGGTGAACTGCTGGGCGAGCAGCTCAGCGGCCTGACGCCCGTGGAGTTTGATGTCACGCGTAAGGTGGCACCGGGCAGCGAGGCGCTGGTCGCCGTGCGCCTGCTGCGCAAACATAAGTTCCTGAAGATGGACATGGTGCGGCACTCGCTGGAGTTCGCCGGCCTGGCCCAGCCGGCCTGCCTCTTCACCGTGGAGCCGGTCATGGTGGACGACCACCACCTGATCACGACGCTCGGCAAGAAGTTCGACAAGGGGACGCTGGAGGGGACGGTCGTGATCCGCAGCCATGCGGGCGCGACCAAGGCGGCCCTCACGGTGGAACTGTTCGACGACGAGGGTACGGTGGTGGCCAAGACGGAAAAGTCCGTGGCCGTGCCGCCGGCGGGGCGCGCCGAGGCGGCGATCAAGCTGGCCGTGGCCACGCCCAAGCTCTGGAACGACGAAGTGCCGAACCTCTATACGGTTCGCATGACGCTGCGCGTGCCGGGTCAGGACGACCAGACGATCACCTACCGCACCGGTTTCCGCCGGCTGGACCTCTCGCCGAACGGGCCGCGCCTCAACGGCAACTTCATCAAGTTCCGCGGCGTCAACCACCTGACGTTCCATCCGGAGCACGGCATGCACACGCCCAAGGAGTGGCTGCGCCGCTGCCTGGGGATGATGAAGAAAGCCAACGTCAACTGCATCCGCACGCACTATCTCGGCCCGCGCGATTTGAGCGACTTGTGCGACGAGATGGGGTTCTACCTGTTGCAGGAGCTGCCGATCGACTGGGGGACCAACTACATCCACGATCCGGAGTGGGTCGGCCCGGCGCTGCAGCGCATTGAGAGCGGCATCCGCCGCGACCGGCACCATCCGTCGCTGGTGGTCTGGAGCGTGGGGAACGAGAATATCCCGGAGCGCGCGGCCGTGGCCGAGGATGGCTGGAACCACCTGCGCATCTACGACCAGTTCTGCAAGCTGCTGGATCCCACCCGGCCGACCATGTTCCCGCCGCCGGGCCCGGCCAACAAGATCAAGGGGGTCTTTGAACTGCGCGTGGGCGACATTGCCGATACGCACTACACCTTCCAGATCCCCAAGGGGTTCATCGAGGCCGGCCGTTTTGAGAATCCGCGCAGTTGGGAAGGGGAGCTGGATGTCTGCACGCGCAAGCAGGCGCTGGCCCGCGGCTGGAGCGGCGTCTGGTTCAGCTCCGAGTGGTGCCTCTTCAACATGATGCCCGATCTGCTCAATTCGCCATACGCCAGCATCATTGACGATGTGCAGGAGCCGCTCTTCTCCGGCAAGAACACGCTGCAGGTCTTTCAGGATCGCCTGGATCGCGAATGGGGGTTCATGCGCAGCGAACCCACCTGCCTCGGCGGGGCCTTCTTCCCATGGATCTGTGCGTCCGTTTCCGTCCGCTCCGAGGAGAACCCCTGGGGGTGGATGCGTCTGGCTGAGGACAACGATTGGGGGGTGATGTGCGCGGACCTGACGCCCAAGCCGTTCTTCTGGGCCATGCGCGTGGCGTACAGCCCGGTGCAGTTCCCCAAGCGGCTGGCCTGGCAGAAGGGGCAGCGCGATATCAACTTTGAGATCGAAAACCAGTACAACAGCATCGACCTCTCGCAGTGCACGCTGCGCTTCCAGTTCGGCATGGCCGGGATCTGGATGACGTGCATCCGCCCCTTCACCGACGTCAAGGTTGCCTGTCATCCCGGTGGCCGCGCGATGGTGCGCCTGCAACTGCCGGAGGAAAAGTGGCTGAAGGAATTGGATGGCGGGCGCTCCCTCCTGGTACGCTGTACGGTGCTGGATCCGCACGGCTTTAAGGTCATTGTGGCCGAGACGCTGGTGCTGTCCGGCGAGGCCGTACAGGCCGGCGATCAGGCCATGCCGATCGGCCCCGATGCGCCGATGTGAGGAAGCGCGGAAGAGTGAAAGGCAGCAATTCTCATTATGGACTTATGGCGGCGGGTCCGGCGGCCCCGACCAAGAACCGTGTGAAATCGACGAATTGTGGCAGGTAGGGCGGGGCCGCCGGAC
>CAIOST010000318.1 GCA_903861045.1 uncultured bacterium
AAACTACCAACCAGCGGCAACCACGCACACGCCGCACCGCCGCCAGCCCCGCGCCGGCCGCCAGTACACCCGCCACGACACCCGCGTCCGGATCAAACGGCAAAAAAACCTTCGTGCTGGACACCAATGTCCTGCTGCACAGCGCGATGTCGCTAGAAGCCTTTGCCGACAACCAGGTGGTCCTGCCCATGGCCGTCTTGGAGGAACTGGACCGGTTCAAGTCGCAATCCACCGAACTGGGCCGCAACGCGCGGCAGGTGGTCCGCCGGCTCGACGCCCTGCGCGCCCATGGCTCACTGGCACAGGGCGTGCCGGTCGCCGAAGGCGGTTCTTTGCGCGTGCTGATCACACCCAAAGTGGAAAAAGCCGGCCTGGAAGAGGATACCGCCGACAATGCGATCATCCGCCTGGCCTATGCGCTCCGGCAAAGCGGCGAACGCGTCATCTTCGTCACCAAGGACATCAACGCACGGCTCAAGGCCGACGCCTTGGGGATCGAATCCGAAGATTTCGAGCGCGAAAAGGTCAATTTTGACGAGCTGTTCACCGGCTATCGCGAAGCCACCGTACCGCGTGAAACGATCGAACGAATCTACGCCGGCGAAACCGTGGAGAGTGCCAAGCTGCAGGGGCACCCCAACATGTTCTTTGAACTGATCGCCGCGGAAGACGGCGACCTGCGCGCCCTCGCCCGCGTACGTCCAGATGGCAAGGTGGTGGAAATTAACCGCCACATCGACACGGTCTACGGCGTGCAGGCCCGCAATCGCGAGCAACGCATTGCGCTGGAACTGCTCATGGACCCGCGGGTCAGCATTGTCACGCTGGTCGGCCAGGCCGGCACCGGCAAGACCCTGCTCGCACTGGCCGCCGCGCTCTTTCACGTCCTGCAGGAACATACCTACGACCGCATCCTGGTGTCACGCCCCATCGTGCCGCTCGGCAAGGACATCGGCTATCTCCCCGGGCCCAAGGAGGAGAAACTCTCGCACTGGATGGAACCGATATTCGACAACCTCTCCTTCCTGCTGCGGCAACCGGCTAACGCCGCCCCCGCGTCCACCCAGAAAAAAGGGTTCAAAAGCTCGCCACAGGACCGCGTCCATCAGTTGATGAATGACGACGTGATCGAACTCGAAGCACTCACCTACATCCGCGGCCGCTCGATCTCACGACAGTTCATGATCATTGACGAGGCACAGAACCTTACACCGCACGAAGTGAAGACCGTGGTCAGCCGCGCCGGCGACGGCACCAAGGTGGTCCTCACCGGCGACCCCTACCAGATTGACAACCCCTACCTGGACGCCTCCAGCAACGGGCTGACCTACGCCGCCGAGCGTCTCAAGGACCTACCCATGCACGGCCACATCACCCTTCAGACCAGCGAACGCAGTGAACTCGCGGCCGCCGCGGCCAAGTATTTGTAACTGCTCAGAAAGCACGCCCCATGCTGCGCACCTTCCGTGTACAGAATCTTGCCATTGTGGAAGAATCCCGTGTCCCCCTCGGCGCAGGGTTGAACGTCATCACCGGCGAGACCGGGGCTGGCAAATCCATCCTCATCGGCGCGCTGGAGCTGCTGCTGGGGGGACGGGCCGACAAATCCCTTATCCGCAGCGGTGCCACCGAAGCGCAGGTGGAGGCGGTGTTTGAACTGGCCGAGACCGGCACGGTGGATGCCCTGCTGGCCGACGCCGGCCTGCCGCTCTGCGAGGATGGCAGCCTGATAATCCGCCGCACCATCTCCGCCACCGGCGCCGGCCGCTGCCTGCTGAATGATAGCGCCACCACCGTGCAGACCCTGCGCAAACTCGGTGACCTGCTGGTAGACATCCATGGTCCCTACGACCATCAGTCGCTGCTGGATCCGGGCTTCCAGCTTGAACTCCTCGACGCCTATGGCCGCTGTCAGGCGGCGCGCACGGAGTACCTGGCCTGCTACCGTACGCTGCAGGAACAGGAGCAACAGCGCGAGCAACTGGCCGGCGACTCCGCCGATGTCACGGCTGAAATGGAGCAGTTGCGCTATGTCGTGGAGGAGATCAGCACCGCCAAACTCTCCCCGGCGGACGAAGAAGATCTAATCAACGAACACGCCGCGGCCGCCAACGCAGAGACCATCCTGAAAACGGGCGGCGCTCTCACCGCCACATTGGCGGAGGAGGACGGCTCCGCCTTTGATATGCTGGCTAGCATCCAGCAGCGCCTGGCGGAACTGGCACGGTTGCTGCCGGAGGCCGCCGCTTGGCAGCGCGAGGCGCAATCAGCCGCGGTACAGATCCAGGAGTTGAGCCGCAGCATCAGCGACCGCCTGCAGCGCATTGAGACCGATGCCCACCAGCTGCAGGAACTGGAAACCCGCATGGCGCTGGTCCAGAAGTTAAAGCGTAAGTATGGCCCCGCCGTGTCCGATGTCTTGACCACGCTGGCCCACCGGACAGCGCGACTCGAAGATCTGCAGACACGCGGCGAACGGCTGGCCGCGCTGGAACATCAACTGGCGGCCACGCAGCAGCAACTGTCCAAAAAAGCCGCCGCCCTCACACGCGCCCGCGGCGCCGCCTCCGGCAACCTGGCCAAGGCTATCACCAAGGAGTTGCGCGATCTCGGCTTCCTCAAGGCCGGGTTCGGCGTCGAGCTGCACCCCTGCCCGCCGCGGCTAAGCGGCGCGGAAGAGGCCAGCTTTGGCTTTGCGCCCAACCCCGGGGAGGCTATGCGCCCCTTGCGCGACATTGCTTCCAGCGGCGAAATCTCCCGTGTCATGCTGGCCGTCAAGACCGTGCTGGCCCGGCACGATCGCATCCCGGTGCTGGTTTTCGACGAGATTGACGCGAACATCGGCGGCGAGGTGGGCCGGGCGGTCGGCCGCAAACTACGCGGCTTGGCCACCACGCACCAGGTCATCTGCATCACCCACCTGCCCCAGGTGGCCGTCTATGGGCAACAGCATCTGATGGTCGGCAAGGAAGTGCGCGGCAACCGCACCTTTGCCCGCATCGCCACCATCGAGAAAAGTGACCGCGTGGAGGAGATCGCCCGCATGCTGGGCGGCCGCGATTCCACCACGGTCACGCTCGAACACGCCCGCGAAATGCTGGCCGCCGCGCAGTAGGGGAACGACCGCTTCGGCTTGCTCCAGCAACCCGAAAGTCAACCGATCTGCCGTCTTTGTCGCGATCCTTGTTCCGATCGTCTTCGACAAAGACCACCTGCCACCTTCTGCCGGCGTTGCCCAACACGATCGCCGCCACACTCACGCCCGATACGCTGCTGACTTTACGCCCCCTGCCGGGCGGCGCGCACAAACGCGTCCACGGCCTCCGGCGCGATGTTGCTGGGCAAAGGGCTGCCCGTCGAGAGGATGAACGGCGCGCCCGCTGGTCCGCCAGCCAGACGCAAGGTGCGAAAAACACCGCACACCAGGAGCGCGCGAGGCAACGCCGGCACGACGGCTCCTCACGCGCGTAATTCTTGCGCTGGTGGCGCGCCTAGCCACCGATCTCGGCCGGCCGGCGGGGCCAGCCCGCCGGGGCGGCTGGAGCAGCGGCATTGGACAGTAGGCTTGTAGGGCAGGTTGTGGAGACGCGACCTTGGTCGCGCTTTGTGCGGGCGGGGTCGTAGATGGTGAGCGCCGTCGAACCGCTTGCCACGCCCGAGGATTGGCTCAAGCCCACGGATTCACCAAGGGCGTGCGAGCACGCCGCGTCAAGCGGTTCGACGACGCTCACCGCCTGCGGCCGCGGCGTTGAAAAGCGGCGGCAAGCCGCCGCAGTCTAAACCCGCCTGACATGCCGTACGCCAGTAGAACCGGCCATTTCTCCAGCTCGGTATCCGACGCCGGCACACGCAACCGCAGAAACTCGTTGGGCTCCAAGCCGCCACCGCCATAGCCACCCTGGATCACGCGGCCCGAGGCGGGCCGGGGCTACGAACTGCCGCGGCGGACAGCGGCTCACCGTGACGGGTTCGTGACAATCGTGTAGCGCTCCACCACCCCGACACGCTCTTCCCGCCACGCTCCTCCCGCCACGCGCCGCGGCTATCGCAACGAGACCACGGTGCCTTTGGGCGGAACCACCTGCCACCGGATGACCACGATGCCGCTGCCGCCCTTTCGACCGGTGGCATTGTTCCACCTCGCCCCTCCGCCCGCACCGCTGTTGGCGGGACCATCCTGCGACTGGCCTCCGTTGTTCGAAGTATCGCCCGATGTGCCGCCCAGAGGCGCGCCGCCGCCGGTTCCGCCGCCGCCGCCGGCCACCACCAGCACCTCGACGTTGCCGCCACCCTCCCAGACCCTGAATTCATAGTTGCCGGTGGTGTAGTAGGTGTGGGTACGGTAGCCGTTGGTTTCGGTCACCGTGCCGCCCGCGGCATAGATGTCGCCCGCCGCCGCCCGCGGCGCGAACGCGGCGAGCAGGAGGAGCGTGAGTACGGTGGACAGTTGACGGAGGACGGTGGACGGTGATCCCCAAGCTTTGTCGCGAGCGTTGTCGGAAACTTTGTCGACAAAGCTCGCGACAAAGCTCGCGACAAAGTTCTTGAGAGAAAGGCAGGAAGCCAGGAAGCGGGACACCCGCCCCAACTTGAAACCATCCGTCTGACGATTCGCGTGTGTTCCCCTTCTGACTACTGAACACTGAACACTGAACACTTCCCCAATCCCGCATCCGTTTTTCTTGTTCATGGTTTCTGTCTCCCTATTTCTGTTTCCCGGCAACTACTCAAAGAGATGAAGCAAGGCGTGCGCATCATACTTTGTCTTTCCTCTTAATCTTTCTACTTTGTCTTTCGCCTTTCTTCCGCGGTGCATCCGTTCATGACAACCCGGTTGGATTCATTCGACCGGAGTCAGAATGAATTCCACCTTTTCGCCGAACCAGGCCCGGCCTTCAGCCGTCATCTGCAGAACGACTTTGACATCCTTGACCACCGCTTGGCTCAGGATGAATTCAGGGATCTCCGCATCCGCGAAGCACGGCGTGTCGGCGGCAATCGCACCACGCGCCTGGGCTTCCGAGCCCGCTGGCGTCCCCACATAGACGGCGCCGATCACGCCCTTGGCCTTGGCCGGGGCAATCCAGATCGCGGACTGCGTATTGCCCGCCGACGCCCGGCACAGCACCGGCGCCCCGGCCTTCACCTTGATCCGGGCGCCGTTCTGAACATCCACCCACTTGCCGTCGGCATCCTTGACCCTGACGTAGTTGAACTCGGCATTCAGATACTTCGGCGGATTGTTGCCGTTGTAGTCCGTGTTGCCAACCGCCTTGAGCGGCACGTTGGTCGAGTCCGTGCCGGTTCCTTCATCTCGCAACCCCGGGAACTTCCCGTCCTTGAACGCCTGCCAGAACTCGCCCTGAACTCGCGCGTAGATGCCGACCAGCCCGCGGGCGTCGGCATCGCGGTCAATGGTGATCCAGTGATCCACAGCGGGCCGGTCCCGCGGAGCCGTCATGGGTGCTGCGTACTTCTTGATCACCTCGGACACGGGCCGCCAGGACCCGTCCGGATTGATTACGCCGTAGTCGCTCTTCTCGTCGACCCGGTAGCCGCCGGGCCAGTACCAGCCGGCCGAACCGCTGGCATGGGACTTCAGCATCATGTCGTACATTCTCTCGTAGAAGGACACCTGCTCCTTGGTTTTCGGCGGCGTCCCCTTGAAATTTGAGCCATCCCAAATGCTCACGCCCAACTCCGCCCAGAAGACCGGCCGGCCCGGTGCCGTATAGCGCGCATAAGCGGCCGCGAATGATCCCTGGCCCGGATTGCCCGCATAGGCGCCCCCGTAGGTCTCCGGTTCGATCAAGTCCAGCGATTTGAAGGCCCGGAAATCGTATGGGAAATTCGGTTGCTCAACCGGATTACCCGCAAAGCCCATGCGAAAACTAGTCAGATGATGCGGATCGCTGCTCTTGATCAGTCGCACTGCCGCTCCGTGCTTCTGGCTTGAACAGTCGTCCGCGAACCTACGGTAAGCCGCCACCATCCTGCGCCAGTCGCCATCCTTCCCCAGTTGCCCGTCGCCAGGCCTGGTCCCTTTGTTCCCATGGCGCGGGATCAGCACACCCCAGTCCGTCTCGGCATTCGCCACGCTCCCGTAGCGCTCCACCACCCAGCGCTCCCATTCGGCGTCAAACCGGCCAAGATAATTTCCCCAGTGCGTCTCCCACGCCAGATCGTAGGCGAACAGGGTATCGTGTTCGGCCAACCGCAACGATTCGATCATTTCCTTGACCTCGGCCCAGTCGAAGTTCATCGGGTCCGCGCGATGCCGCAAGCCCAAGTTGACCTTGAGACCGTATTTCTCGCAGCGCATCAACAGATCAACGACATTACGCGACCGATGATGCGGGAAGCAAACGAACACGCTGACCATGTTCATGCCCATCTGCGCGATGCGGCTCAGGTCTGCGTCGATAATGTCGGGGTCATACGCCCGCGTACCCACATACTCGTGGAAGTACTCCATATCGTCGCAAGCAACCCCACAGGATGGCATGTAGTTGACCCCGTGCGCGCGCCATTTCTGTCCGTTCAGCCACAGATCCCCGTCTTTCGCCGTGATGTAGCTGCGTTTCGCGAGCGGCTTCGGCACCCACACGTGCAACTCGTGCGCCAGCACGTCAACAACCTTGCCATCCCGGACCAGTTCGGTCCGCACGGAATAGGACCGGCCGGTGGCAGCGCCGGGATTCCAGGTGTCGGCAACCGACTGCCCCTTCCCGGCAGGCGCTTCGATCGTGAACTCCTTCTGGTAGGCCGCCGCCTTTGCGCCCTCCGGCGTCACGCTAATGCGGACGGTGAGCGGCGCGCTCGCCTGCGTGCCGAAATTCACCACCTCCGCGCCCAGCTTCACGCTCTCGCCCTGAAAATAGACGTAGTACTGCGATCCACCGTCATAGAGAAAGACACCGTCTTGCATGCGCCTGGCCAGATCGGCCACGGTGCCGGCCAGCGCCTTGTCCCGGTACAGTTCCTTCTGGTCAAAGCCGAAACAGGCCCAACTGCCGCGATACGCACCCCCTTTGTCGATGAACAACCACGCCGCATTGGCTGCGAAATTCCCGTCCTTGTCACGCGCCTGAACCAGAGGTACGAAGCGAGCTTTCCGCCCCTTCTCGATGCCCGTCCCCTGTGACCGTGGCACGCACGAAAAGAGATTTGTGCCCGCAGGCAGCGCCGCATTCCGCACCAGCGCCTGTTGCGAATTGGCGCACACCGACGCGCACGACGTCACGGGAAACAACTTATACTGCGGGCTGATGCCGTCCAAGGCGAGTTCCCGGGCCGGCTCCAGTTTTCCCATCCCTGAGTACGTAGCGCCGACCTCCTGTATCCAGACTTTGTGTTCGCCCGACTCGATCTGCGTGTGGCTGAGCGCGAGGCCGATGGACATATTATTGACGAGCGTGAAGCGGACCATGTCGCCCGGCTTGCCCCGCTCCGGGGTATTGCTGGCCCAGAACTTGAAATCCTCCGCCTTGAGGATGTGCTTCTCCATCTTCTCCGTGAGGTTGACGACGGCAATCCATCGCGAACCATCCTGCTCATTGAGTTCGATGGCGAACTGCGGCGTCCTGCCGTCGCCTTTGGCATCGATGTGGAGCATGGCCGTGCCTTCCGGCAGGCGCATGGCATGTCCGAAGATATCCCAACCCGTGAATTTGGCGACGTGATACAGAAGACAATCCTGCTTGCCGTCAACACCACCCTTCTGGATGGTCATGTCAGCCGGAGAACCGGCATTATTACTGGCTCTGCGCCATCCGCCAGGATCTCCCTGGGCGAAATCGAAGATCGCGAGCCTCTTTAACGGCGCATCCGGCTTCAGCGCCGCGGCCTTGGCCTTCCGCTCGTAGCCGTCCCGGTCAAGCCACTCGCCTTCAATCCGCCAGAACGGATTCGAGAAAGGCGGCGCGCCCAGGAAGATCACCCCACCGCCGTTGCGGAGAAATGACTCGATCGTACCCACCGCCGGGATCGGATACCCCGTCGCCGTAGGCAGAACGAGGACGTCGAGCGCGGCTCGGTTCACAATGCCGGTATCGCAAAGTTCATCCGCGGACATGAGTCGGGCCGGCGCGCCCGCACCGCGCAACGCGACGCGCAGAGCCTCCACGGTAGCCGCGTCCACGCCCAGCGCCGCGTCGTTGAAGAGCCCCACCCGCGCGGCATTCGTTTCTGCGACCGCGGCCGCGGAAGACATAGCCAACGTAACCGGCCAAACCAAAGCCAACATGCATGCATTCTTCATACTATGCCGATCTCTTTCGTTTTCACTTGTGTTCATTCCGCCCTTCTCGTTTCCGATCACCGGTGTTGAACTCGATGATAACCGTCGAACTCGCGTTGGAATCCACGTTGAGGCGGACAAATGCGAGGGTCTCGCCGATGATCTTCACCTCTTTCAGATTCGCAAGAACGGAACGCGATTTCGCTGCATATTCGGAATAATTGCCCCATTCTGCAATGCCCATCGGGAAAACATACGGATTAGGATTTGAGACGGTGATTTTCCAGACTTCGTTTGTGTCTGATGCTGTCTTGGTAAAGTCGGTGATTACCGGGATCCTGGCTTCAGCCAAGTACGCTTTCGCCGGGGCTGATTCGGATTGGAGCCGGTAGTTGTAAACCAGTTTCGGCAGCCGATCGCCAGCCTCGAAGGCCAGTTGGCATTCGGCGTCAAAATACAGGAACGTCAACGGGTACGGTCCTGGATGAATGGGAGCGCCGGGGCAGACGTATGTCACCGGCTTCTGGACGGGAATATCCCGGAAGAGCATGTACTGCGCCGGGGTCACCCCGTGATACTTCTTCCGGTAAACCGCCGCCAACTGGGGCTGTGTCATGAACGTGACGTTCTTCGACTTGACATACTTGAAGAATTCATCCAGCGCCTGGGCGTTGAGATTGACCGCATTCCAATTCGCCACGAGCTTGTCCTTCCCCTCGTTCACTTTCCACGGGAACGACCATTCCATTTCATGCGATTCCTGATGCATCATGAACGGGATCATTTCGTTCCAGTCGGTATTTTGCACGTACTCATCAAACAGTTGCTTCCAATATTCGATGGCCCTGCCATAGACAAATCGGCCCCTGCGGGGCTCGTCGGGGTCAGTGCTGAATCTGCATGCCTCTCCAGAATGGATGTGAAGCGACTTGTTCAAATCCCGCATGGTCCACTCAAATGCCAGAACCTTGCCCTCGTAATTGGCGGGCAATTTGTAGTTGTTGCGTGAAGTATAAAATGGCGCCCACGGACACCCCCGGTCGGTAATGTTATCAACCCCGGCCTGTTCCCAGCACCACCCCCACGCCGATTGCACGCCGGCGGCCTCCAGTGCGCTCACGTTGGGGTGGCCTCCGGCAGCGGCGGCCGTCGTGCTGGCCCACGGCAACGCGGCTTTCAGGGGCCCCCAGTCCTGCCAGCTAGCGGAGGCAACATCATCGCCATAGTCGTGGTGCCATTTCGTCAGCAGATCCTTCATCTTGGCCGCCGACTTGTTGTCCACCAGCCAAGTCACGGGAACGCCATGCTTGTGGGCAATGGCGGCTATGCGTGCAGCACCCGAAGCAGGAAATCCAACCGCGTCCAATTGAGTAAAATTGACCTCCGTCAACCAGGTCGAAAACACCATCGTCAAGCGCGAATCCGTTGGTTTCTGGGGATACAGGGTCACCGGGAGCGTCTCGAGAGGAACGGTGAACCGAGAACTGATATCCGGTAACTGCACATCCGCATCCGAGGAGATGATCATCCCGGCATAAGCGGCCTGATTCTTGAATCCATTTGGGTCTTTACTGGTCAGCGTGATCCGATGCGTCCCCGATGAAAGCGCGATGCTGCCCAGCTTCTGCCAGCCGGTGGGCTTCGTGCCATCGCCTGTTCCCAGCTTTTTCGCGTCAACGGCCACCTCGATGTCCGAATGGTTCCCGCCCATCAGGGACAGCCAGACATGATGCACTCCCTGCTGGAGCGTGATTTCGAGATTATCCACCGCCCCGGTCTTTTCCACCCAACGAACTTGATCGCCCCAGTGCTTAACGTTATGCCAGTCGCCCGTGAAGTCGCGTTGCGCAATCCGAGTCGAGAGACTGTTTGCCGACACATCGTCGAACCAAGCCGTGCCGCTGATGCCTGGATCGATCCCCAGAGAGAACTGCACCGAATCCGCTGCCGCATCCGGCGTGAACGAAAACCGATATTCCGTCCAATCCTGCGTTCCCCCCGTCTTGATCACCTTCTGCTCGACCGGCAGATCGTTGTGCGTGGTGGGATACCAGGCATTCCAACCGGTGAGGTCGTTGCGCTGGAAGATCTTGACCGAAACGCCGTCCGGCTTCGAGATATTCTGCGTCTTGATCCAGAGGCTCAAGGTGTACGTGGTATCGATATCAACGGCTATCTTGTCGGTCATGAGCGACTGTTCGAATACGCCATTCGGAACCGATTTGAGCGCGCGCAGTCCGGTGTGAACTGTCGCGCGATCCAAAGCAACACCGGTTTTTTCCGAATTCTTTCCCATGGTCCAACCACGCAACTCGTTGGCTTCAAAGCTGCCATTCTGTATCAGGTTGCCGACCGTTTCGGTTCCGCCTGCCATTACCCCTCCTCTACCGGACTCCGCTGCCGACAGGTTCATCGCCAGCATCAGTGCGGCGCACGCCGCGAGGCAGGTGTTTGTGATTTGTGTTGTCATTACAGTCATCTTGTTCCCCCTTGTTTTTCTGAGCGCACATCATACAGCCGGCTGGACACCGTCGTTACGGCATTGCTGGAACCATCCAGCGCCTGGAACCGGACTTCATAGGCGCCGGGCTTGTCAAAGACGATGGGCTTCTCGTAGACCAGGGACGTCCCCACAGGCATGGTGCCGTCCACGGATCGGGCGGTAGAACGATCGGCTCCGCCGATGGCCGCGCGAAATTGAAATCGTGATGCGATATCTGGATATCGCCTTTGCTCTGGATGTCGAGCGGCGGCTCGCCGGCAAAGGTATTGCCGAGGATGAGACCGCGACTGACCCCGGCGCCGAGCCGCACGGCCGTTCCCGTGCCCTGGAAGGCACAGCCGAGAATGCTGACCGAACCATTCGCGGCCATCACACCAGCCGAGCTCCATCCGGGGAACCGGCAGTTCTGGAAACTCAGTTTGCCGCCCTCGTTCCTGGCGCCATCTTTCGCGCGTCCGCCGATCACACAGTCGTTGAACTGACAAATGCCAGCCTGCGGAGCCGTTCGCAGCACACCGGCATCGCTGCCGTCGAAGCGGCAGCGCGTCAGGGCCAGGCCGATGTGGTTGACCGCGTCAACCTGCAAGCCGATGCGGCCGCCACTGACATCCACATCATAGAACACGGCGTTCGTGTCCAGGCCCGTATTGCCGGCTCGCGTCACATGGATTCCCCTGGCATATCCGACCAGTTTCACGTCATAGAAGTATTCCCAATCCGACCGCCCGAGAAAGATCCCGGTCCCTTTCTCGCCCATGAAGGCCTCCATGGCGTTCCGGTTCTTTTCGGTCTGTTCCGTCAGTCCGCTGTTCAGCCAGTACCGCGGCTCGAACCGCACGTGCATCAACCGGCCGATATCCGTGCAGAAGTCCATCCAGATGCCGCAAGAAAGAGGGGTTCCATGCACATCCCGCACGGTATGCAGCTCATTCCACTCCGAGCCGAAACGCATGCCCTGGTAGCTGTTGACCAACGTGACATGACAGATCGTCATGTTGTTGCCGACTTTCTCCTTGTTGGTGCGGATGGTCCAGGGATACGGCACGATCTGTTCCGGAGTCTGCTCCGGATACCAGATGGTCACATTCCTGACGCCGGTACCGCGTTCCATCGAGATGAATTCCGGGCCGTCGGCGTTGCCGCGCCCGGCTGTCGGCATGAGGATCGTGCCGACCACTTTGGGGTCTTTCTCGGGGCTCCGCCAGTCGCCGCGGAGCGTCACCGTCTCGCGCAGCAGGAGATTGCCCTTGCAGAGATACCGCCCCTCCGGCAGGAACACCACGCCGCCGCCGGCCTTGGCCACGGCGTCAATAGCCGCCTGAATCGCGGCCGTGCAGTCGGTCTGGCCGTCGCCCTTGGCGTTGAACGGCGCCTCGGTGGCCACCGCCATGGCGACCACAATATCCTCGGTGGGGTACTTGGTCTGAATGACCCGCGGCTTCAACTCCGCCTCCTGCGCATGAGCGCATACGCACATTGCGAGAAGCATGGCGGGGAGAACGATCTCCAACGGTCCGGATGTCAGCATCATGTTGCTTGTTCCTTTAAAGAAAAGGCAGCGGCTGTAATCCTCAGCCGACCACCAGATGGCTAATTACCACCCGACACGCGACACACTTCTCGGACCGGCCCCACGGACTCACCGACGAACAGTGGCGCTGCCGCGGGTTGCATTAACAGCGGGCCGATCCAGTCGCTTCCGCCCCGGATCATCCACTGCGCACAAAGGGTCAACTGGGGTACAAGGTCGGGCATCTCGATTGCCGTCAGCGACGGAACCAGATAGCGTCCCAACCCCTCGTCGTTCACGGCGCACACGGAGACGTCCGTGCCGATCCGGATCTGTTTTTCATGCAACGCGCGCATGGCGCCGATTGCGGCAGGACCGGTCGTGCACAGCACGGCGCTGGCCTTGAATCGGTCTGCGACGAGCAGGCTCTGCATCAGTTCGTAGCCCTGCTGGAAGGGTTGCGTGCTGGCGACGCTGTGGAGCATGCCGGTCAGCCCGTGGGCGGTCAACCAGATCCGCCACTGCGCGATGCGCTGCTCGATTACCGGGTCAACGGGCTGCGTGTTCAAGCAGTCAATCTGCCGGTGCCCGAGCCCGGCGCAATGGTCAAGCAAGCGCTGAACAAAGACTGGAGGAAAGGGACAGAACGAGCGGATGCCAAACGCCGTCAGGTCCTGGTCGAACGCCACGACCGGGCGGCCGCTGGCACGCAGCGCATCAATGACGTGGGGCGGCGTTGCCTCGGTCCACGGCTTGAAGAAGATGCCGTCGAAAGAGCGCAAGGCATTGGCGATAGCAGGGTCATCCCATTGGGCATACTCGACCAGTTGCAGGTTGGCGCCCGCCGCCGTGGCCGCGTTCCTGGCCGCGGATTGGCATAGGTTCGCATCGTTCGAGTTTATATAGGCGGGGGCCAGAAACGCCAGTTGCGGCTTGTTCTGCGGGCCTGATCGATCCAGCGCCACCCGCCCGTTCGGCAGGCGAGTCAGGAGGCCCTGTGAGATGAGTTGCGCGAGCGCTTTTCGGACCGTCACCCGCGCGACGCCAACCTCCGCTGACAAGCTGGTTTCAGGCGGAAATTCATGGAGCACGTAGTACCCACGCTTGATGCGCTGCTCCAGCAAACAGACGATATCTGTATATTTCGACATTTATTGCCCTTATTCGGACTGCAAAATCGATAATAAATATATAATGTCCCATGTCAATCAGTGGTTGCGGCGGTTTCTAATAGGGGGCGCATAACCCTGTTTCATTACAGAGTTGCGTTCAGTAGGCCGGACACGGGTAGCAATCATGCCCGCACCAGAGCAGGATGCCGCCGATGCTGGCACGCACATCGTCCAAGGCATGCTCAGGCCTTGCGGCGCGGGTTCCGGTCGATCCACAACAGCTCAATGGCCGACGCCAGGCGCCGGCACACCTGAAGGGCTACGTAACGCCGTCCTCGCAAACCAGCGGCGTCTCGTGGACCCGGGCCTTGACCACGGTCTCGGTCACCCACCGGCCCAGGTTGCGCGTCTTACGGCTGAAGGCCGCGCCGATCACGGTGACGCGGCGGCCATCGGCCAGGAACGGCTCGAAGTAGCGTTTCTCGAAAATCTGGCGCAGGGCCTGTTGCGCCGAACCTCTGAGTTTGAACTCGAACAAAAAGATATCGGTCTTCGTCTTCACCACCGCATCGATACGGCCGATGTTGGTGCGCGCTTCGGCCTCGATCCGTGCGCCAATAAGCGTAAAGACCGTGAAGAAGATGGTCTGGTAGTACTTCTCGTTCGCGATCGCGATGTCGCAGGGGATCTTCTCGAAGAACAATTTCAGCGTTTCGAGCATCTCGTCCACGCGCCCCTCGTTCAACGCGGCGACCATCCGCTGCAGGGCCCCGGTGAGTTCTTCGCCGGGCAGGCGGCTGAATCCCTGCGCCAGCCAGCGGCTGAACGATTCCTCGATCTCGTAGTTCGGATAACCGAGCCGGAAGACCCGGCTCCGACCGGTTGTCTCGGCGGACTTGATCGTCAGGTAGCCCGTCTGCACCAGCAGCGGCAGCGGAGCGAGCTCGACCGGGTCGTAGGTCGAGAAGTCCGACTCGGCTGCGGTCAGATCGTCGAGCTTCACCGGCGCGCGCCGTAGCAGGTCCACCAGGAACGTTGGCGTGCCGGTCTCGAACCAGTAGTTCTTGAACTCGCACTCGTAGAAGCACTTCATGACCGAAACCGGATTATAGACCGTCTCCGCTTCGAGGTGGAAGCGGTAACCGTTGTACCAGGCGCGCAGGTCGGCGAGGGTCTCTTCGCGGGACTTGCTCAGCGCCACGGCCAGCGCGGCGATATGCTCCGGGAAGTTCGCCTCCAGTTCGCCCTGCGTGTAACCCAGTAGCGTGGCCGCCGAGCGGTTCATGGTCAGGTCGGTCAGGTTGTTCAGGTCGGAGAAGATCGAGACCTTGGAGAACTTGCTCACGCCGGTGATGAGCACAAAGCGCTGTGCCGCCTCGGTGGTCTTGATCACGCCGTAGAAGGCTTTGAGGACGGTCTGGATCTCGCGCACGCCGGGTTGACCAAGCTGACCGAGCAGCGGCTTGTCGTATTCGTCCACGAGAATGACGACCTTGCCGTCGTGGGCAGCGATTGCATCAATCAATTCGCGGAAACGCGGGCCCTCCCCCTGCCGCGTCAGCGACACGCCGTTCGCGGCCGCCTGATCGTCGAGCAGGTAGGTCAACATGCGCCGCAACTCGTCCGCCGAGCCGGCTTGACAACTTCCCATATCCAGATGGATCACCGGGTACGACTTCCAGTTATAGTCGGTTTTGGCGATGGCCAGTCCATCAAACAGCTCGCGCTTGCCCTGAAAGATCGCCTTGAGCGTGCTCACCAGCAGCGACTTGCCGAAGCGCCGCGGCCGGGCCAGAAAGTACTGCCCCTTATAGCCGCGGATGAGTTCGTGAATGCGGCTGGTCTTGTCCACATACAGATACCCGCCGTCGATCAGGTCGGCGAACGTGTACACACTGGTGGTCAGTGGTTTCATGGCAGGTACTATACGGCGGCGGCCGGAGGGAAAGCAAGGCCGTGATCGTCGATCCGGACTGATCAGGTGGCTGGGTAGCAGGGTTCAGTTGGGCCGCGGAATGGCCGGGATACCGGCCATTCCGATGGTTTGCAGCAATGAGAAACGTTCCTCCATCTTTGTCGCGAGCTTTGTCGGGAGCTTTGTCGATGGAACATCTTGCACGGCAATTGCTTTCGACAAAGCTCGCGACAAAGCTCACGACAAGGTGTCTCAGATCGGGGTTCAGGGTTCAGGGTGCTCCGAACGTATGACCGTTCTGGAGGTTAAATCCGGTTGCCACCCATCACAACCCCTTCGGTTGACGCGTACGGACGACGATTACGATCGATGTGTGGGAGGGCGAGGCTCCCGCCGAGCCGGACACGCGTACCCTGCCCCGCCCCCGGCGGCCTTGTGCCGCCCTTTACACACAAGTTCTCCTGGACAAAAGAAATGGCGCGCAACCGTACAATTTTGTCATAGGTGGTAGATAGTAGGGGGCGAGACGCCATTTTCAACGCCCAACGCGCAACATCCAACAACCAACGCCCAACGGAACTTCGTGCATTCCCTTGGATGTTGGGCGTTGGGTGTTGGACGTTGGATGTTG
>CAIOST010000319.1 GCA_903861045.1 uncultured bacterium
GTCCAGGGATATTTGTGTGTAAAGGCCAGGTCAAGCCCCCCCGGGCGCCCCAGTGCGCCATTCCAACTGTGTCCCGGGCGATACACCTGCCAGCTTGAGCCATCCGGCGCGGACTTCCAGCGCGCGCAGTCCATGCCAGCCGCCCCAGACCAGCCATCGGCCGGGCGGCACATTCTGACAGACTCGCCGCACCCGCCAAGCCTTATCCAGAAACACAACATCTAGTGCAAAGCGCATGCCGACCGTATGCACAGACCCGCACGCTTCAATGAGCAACCCCTGTCCGACTGGCAGGTCAGCCCGGCCCAGCAAGCCGCGCATGCGCGCCGGCAGGGTGGCGGCGACCTCGAGGTTGCCCACCCAGAGTTGATCGTTCCAATACAATTGACCGGCTGACATCTCGCACCAAACCTTCATTCAGATGCCCCGATCGCACGCCATGGGCCGTTGGGCATCCTGCTAATCGTCCAACAACTTACCATGGCCGACCGCCTCATACTTCTTGGCATGCCACTCGCGTTTGCCACCCTCATACAGGATCACATCGGCAAACCCCATGAGCAACAATTGATGTACGGCATCGCGGCCAGATTCGCACTCCTTGTCTAGGCAGTACACTACCAGGCGGCGCTGGCGTGGCCAGTCGCGGACCGTCTGCGCCAGTTCATCCTCCGGCACGGACATGGCGCCGCGGATATGGAAATCCTGGTAAAAAAAGCGTGGTGAGACATCTACCAGCACAAAGTCATTCGTGTGCTGTAACATGGTCCGCAATCGCTCCGCGCGGATCACACGTAGAGTCCAATTGGTAGGCCCGACAGCCACCGGCGCCGTGAGCGTCGGCGGCGGAGGGTTGGTCGGCACAGCACTTTGCTGAGCCAGCACCACCCCCGCCCCGCATAACACGCAAATCAAGGCGCAAGCACGCATGGGCAGCATCATGAACCTTTCCAAGGTCAGACGTCAATATGGTCTTTAGAGGCGCTTGCAAAACTCCCGGTTTTGCAAGCGGAGGGTTCAGGGTTCGGGGTTCAGGTGACGTTTCCGGCCTAAACTCTGGCATCTTGAACCCTGACACGCGGCTTTCCCCATGGTTTTGCAAGAGCCTCAAAAGAAAAACGCCTTGTCGGCACTTAGCCGGCAAGGCGTTACTGGCGGGCTGAGGCCCGTCATGGTCAGCCAAATCGCCTACTTGACCTCTTCCTGCTGACGCTTCTGGTCCAGATCGCGCATGGCTTCGCGGCGGCTGAGCTTCACGCGGCCACGGTCATCCACGCCGATGCACTTGACCCACATCTTATCGCCAATGTGGCAGACGTCCTCGACGCTGCGAATACGCTGCTCGGCCAGCTCGCTGATATGGCAAAGGCCGTCCTTACCAGGCAGGATCTCGACAAAGCAGCCGAACTCCTTGATGCCAGTGACCGTGCCCTCGTAGAGCTGTCCTTCCACAGCCTCCGCCACCACCATCTGCACTTCACGCTTAGCGATCTCCATGGATTCGCCGTTAGCCGCGAAGATGCTGATTGTGCCATCGTCGGCAATGTCAATCTGCGCGCCGGAGATCTCAGTGATGCGGCGGATATTCTTACCGCCGGGGCCGATCAGGCCACCAATCTTGTCCACCGGAATCTGCAGCGTGAAGATGCGCGGAGCGTACTGCGAGAGTTCCGCACGCGGCGTGGCGATCACGTCGTGCATGAAACCGAGGATCTGCATGCGCCCTTCGCGTGCCCGGGTCAACGCCTGTTCCACAATTTCCCAAGTTAGACCACGCAACTTGAGGTCCACCTGGAACCCGGTGATCCCCTTCGCCGTACCGGCCACCTTGAAGTCCATATCGCCGCAATGATCTTCTGACCCGATAATGTCCGTAACCATCACGTACTGCGACTCTTCCTTGTTACTGAACAGTCCCACCGAGACACCTGCCACGGCGCCCTTGATCGGAATGCCGGCATCCATCAGTGCTAAGGAGCCCACGCAGACGCTGGCCATCGAGGAGGAACCGTTCGATCCCATGATGTCAGAGACCACACGCACCGTGTAGGGATAATCCGTGGGGATGATCGGGCGCAACGAACGCTCGGCTAGCGCACCGTGGCCGATCTCGCGACGCCCGGTGCTGCCGAGGCGCCCGACTTCGCCCACCGAGTACGGCGGGAAGTTATAGTGCAACAGGAAGCTCTTCTGCTTTTCGCCGCCGGCAATGGCGTCCAGTGACTGCGCATCCTGCTTGGTGCCGAGCGTGACGGTGCCCAACGCTTGCGTCTCGCCGCGGTTGAACACGGCGGAGCCGTGGGCGCGCGGGATGATCGAGAGCTGTGCCGCCAACTTGCGAATGTCGTTCGAACCACGACCATCAATGCGCTTGCCGTGCTCCAGCACGTTGCGGCGCACGAGTTCGATCTCAAAATTATCGAACAGCGTGAAAAAGTGACTGGCGGTCAAGCGCGGGAACTTCTCGAGTGTCTCGGTCTGCAGCGCGGCCTTGATGGTCTTGATCGCGACTTCGCGATCATGCTTACCAGCGATGAGCAGCGCCCGACTCAGCGAATCGCCCGCCGTGGCGCGCAAGAACGCCATCTGGTCCTTGTCCGGCTCGCCATCCACCACCACTTTATCCGCCTTGTTGAGCAGGCGGCGCAATTGGATCTGGGCATCAATGATCTTCACCACTTCGGCATGGGCGCATTTCATCGCCGCCAGGAACTCGGCCTCAGAAATCTCGTCCGCCGCACCCTCCATCATGAGGAAGCGCTCGCGCGTGCCGGCATATACCAGGTCCAGATCGCTCTGGGCGCGCTGGGCATGCGTGGGATTGATGACCAACTGGCCAGCCACACGGCCAACGCGCACCGCCCCGATGGGTCCCATGAAGGGGATGTCGGAGATGTGCAGCGCCGCGCTGGCGGCATTCACACCCAACACATCCGGGTCATTCACGCCGTCGGCCGACAGCACCATGCTGTTGACCTGCACGTCATTAATGTAGCCATCGGGGAAAAGCGGGCGGATCGGGCGGTCAATGATGCGGGCCGTGAGGATCTCCTTCTCACTGGGGCGCGCCTCGCGCTTGAAGAACCCGCCGGGGAAACGGCCGGCCGCGTAATACTTCTCGCGATACTCGACCTGCAATGGGAAGAAATCAATCCCCTCGCGCGGCTTGTCGGTGTTCGTCACCGCACAGAACATAATGGTTTCGCCGAGGGTGACGGTAGTAGCACCGGCGGCCTGTCGGGCGAGCAGCCCGGTTTCGATGGTGATAGTCTGGCCGCCAATTTCGACGGCGACGGATACAGTGTCCTTCATGTTGCCCTTTCTGGATACAAGGATGCGGTCAGCGATCAATGAGCCACTTGATGCCAAATCCAAGCAATCGCCAAATCGCCGGTTAAACGACAATTGACGATGCGTGGTTAATGTCCACCCCAAGTGACCACCTTGGCGGTGGTCACCGGCAATTCACAAGCGCATGACCCACCTTAGCGGGGCATCCGGCCTGGATCACCGGCGGATATTGAGCTCCTTGATGAGCTTCTGGTAGCGGCTCTCGTTCTGACTCCGCAGATAATCGAGTAGACTGCGGCGCGAGTTGACCATGCGGATCAGCCCGTAACGCGAGCTGCAATCCTTCTTATGGCCCTTTAGATGTTCAGTCAGTGCCTCGATCTTCTTCGTCAGCACTGCAATCTGAACTTCACTGGAGCCGGTATCATTCGCGTGGCGTTGAAACGGCTTCCGAATCGCTACCTTGTCCATCTGGCTCATGTCTCTACCACGTCCTTGTTCCGTTTTTCTTTTCTGTGTGTTTCAGGGGCGCACTATACGAATTCCCCGCACACGAGTAAAGCGAATTCGAGGTGCAACGCATTTGCCACAAAATCGCGGCCAAGTCAGGATGACCAGCAGTTCTCATTATGGAAGTCTGGTGTGCTGAACAGACAAAGTAGAAAAATGAAGAGGGAAGACGAAGGATGGCTGTCGCACCCTACTTTGTCTTTCCGCTTCATCTTTCTACCTTGTCTTTCACCCCAATCTCCCGTCCCCGCGACCCAAGGTCGCGGGGGACGGTGCCATAATGAGAACTGCTGCAGGATGACTGCTACCGCTTGCGTCGTACCCCCTGCCCCGCATATGCTATGTCTGCGTCGCTTGGCGGTAAGCCCGCCTGCGCGTCAGACTGCCCCCCCATAGGCCTCCGGCCATCGGTGCGCCACCGCTAACCCCCAAAAGGACCGCTCCATGCGTCACTCCTGGATCCCGCTCAGCCTCATCCTGCTGGCGTCTGCCAGCTCGTACGCTTTCGCGCAAGACTTCGGCGGTCTTGTCGGCAAGAAGAAAAAGCCGCGGCGGGCACCGGCAGCGGCGGCCATCACCAACGACTTGCAACAGACCAGTTGGAAAGGTGAACTCGCGGCTGCGCCAGCCAATGCCACCAACGACGTGGTCGCGATGCTGAAACAACAAAAGCCACTGGGCGGCGCGCTGCCCATCCCCTTACGCGCGCAGGACCCCGTGCTGGCGACGCGCCTGCGAGAACTCAGCCAGCCACACGCCAACCATGCGGTGGTGCTAACGGCGCACCTCGACCCGGATGGTACCACCCTGCTGGTGACCGATCTCCGCCAACTCCCCTCGGCACCCAAACCGACACGCTAGCCGCAGCCTACGCCGACCTGCTATAGTCATTGGCCAAAGACGCGGCCGCGTGCATCCGTATGACCAACCCAGAGCCTAAAACTAAGCTTGTTACGCTGGCAACGCTGCTGGCACAGCGCGCCCTCTGGCGCCAGCAAGGGCGCACCGTGGTCTGGACCAACGGCTGCTTCGACCTGCTGCATACCGGCCATTTGCAGAGCCTGCTGCAAGCCGCGGCGTTGGGCGACATCTTGATCGTCGGCGTGAACAGCGACGCCTCCGTGCGGCGCCTCAAAGGATCCAACCGCCCCATCTGCCACCAGGCTGACCGCGCCTACCTGCTGGCCGCTCTGGCCTGCGTGGACTTTGTCTGCATACTGGATGACGACACGCCCGTCGCGGCCTTGTCGCGCTTGCAGCCGGACATCCATTGCAAAGGGGAGGAATATGCCCCACCCCATGGCAAGCCAATCCAGGAAATGCCCGTGGTGGCAGCCTATGGTGGTCAGATTCGCTTCCTCCCACGGCTACCTGGACACGCCACCACGGAGATCATCCAGCGCCTGGCAGCAGCCGAAAGAACTTGAGTATCCGTATCTCGCAGCTATATTCTTCCTCCGCAACTCAGTAAGAAACGGTTCAGGGCTCCATGGGATCAACCTGAACCCTGAACCCCGAACCCTGAACCCTGCCCCCTGAACCCTAGCGCCTGAACCCTGGCACCTGAGCCGTTCCCTTCTCCCCCAAGAGAGCACCCACCTATCATGAGCACTTCACTTGCCGAGAAGATTGAATCGCGCCAAGCACGCCTCGCCGTCATTGGTTTGGGGTATGTCGGCCTGCCGTTAGCCGTCGAATTTGGCAAACACTTTCCCGTCATCGGGTTCGATTGCAATGCCAAGCGGATTCAGGAGGTGGCGAATGGGCAGGACCATACGCTCGAAACCGCCCCGGAGGAGATCCGGGCCGCCCGACAGCTGACCTGCTCCGCCAACCCCGCTGACCTGAGCAACATTGATTTTTTTATTGTAACCGTGCCGACCCCGGTAGACGAATTCAAGTGCCCAGACATCCAGCCGCTGATCAAAGCCAGCGAGACCATCGGCCGCGCGCTCAAACCCGGCGCCGTGGTGATTTACGAAAGCACGGTCTACCCGGGCTGCACCGAAGAGGACTGTGTGCCGGTCTTGGAGCGCTGCAGCGGTCTCACATTCAACCAGGACTTCTGCTGCGGCTATACGCCGGAACGCATCAATCCGGGCGACAAAACCCATACACTCACCAAGGTCCGCAAGGTGACCTCCGGCTCGACCCCGGAGACAGCCCTGCTTGTGGACCAACTCTACCGCACGATCATTACGGCCGGCACCCATCTGGCCCCCAGCATCCGGGTGGCCGAGGCTGCCAAGGTAATTGAGAACACGCAGCGCGATATCAACATCGCCTTCGTCAACGAACTGGCGCAAATCTTCGATCGCATGGGAATCGACACGCAGGATGTCCTGGACGCCGCCGGCACCAAATGGAACTTCCTGCCGTTCCGGCCCGGCCTGGTCGGCGGCCATTGTATTGGTGTAGATCCCTACTATCTAACCCACAAGGCCCAAGCCCTCGGACATCACGCCGAAGTCATTCTGGCCGGCCGGCGGATGAATGACGGTATGGGCGTCTACGTCGCCAACCGCATCGTCAAGCTGATGATCAAAAAGGGGCACGGCGTACAGGGGTCCCAGGTGCTGATGCTGGGAATCACGTTCAAAGAGAACTGTCCCGATATCCGTAACTCCCGGGCGATTGACGTCGTGCGCGAATTACAGGATTTCGGTTGCCGCGTCAGCGTCTACGACCCCTGGGCCGATGCGGCCGAAGTTCGCCACGAATACGGCCTGGAACTGCTGCCAAGCCTCCCGCCCACGACCACCCCGTACGATGCCGTGGTCTTAGCTGTGGCGCACGAACGCTTCCGCGAGCTGCCGTTGCGGCAACAACTGCGCGCCAATGGCGTGATCTTCGACATCAAGGGGTTCCTCGACCGTCGCCTCGTCGACGGCCGACTCTAGCTGCGCCGGTCACGGACGAGGCACATGTGCATATAGTCCAACTAATTCCCGAGTTGCAGGAAGGCGGCGTCGAGCGCGGCGTGGTTGAGATGAACCGCGAACTGGTCCAGCGTGGCGTGACCAGCAGCGTGATCTCCTGCGGCGGACGGCTGGTGGCGGCTATTGAAGCAGACGGCGGGCAGCATATCACCCTGGATATCTGCTCCAAGAACCCGCTCACCGCGCCATGGCGGGCGTATCGTCTGCGGCGCGTCTTACAGGAGGTGCGGCCGGACATCGTGCATGTGCGCAGCCGCCTGCCAGCCTGGCTGCTGCGCCTCGCCAATCGCCGCCTCCGACTACCAGTTGTCAGTACGGTACACGGCTTCAACAGCGTGAGCGCCTATAGCCGCATCATGACGCAGGCGGACCGGGTGATCTGCGTCAGCCATGCGATTCAGGCCTATATTCAGAAAAACTACCACACGTCGAGCGAACGGCTGAGCGTGATTCACCGCGGGATCGATCCCACCGAGTTTGATCCAGCGCGCTTGAACCAAGCCTTTATCGAGCAATTTCAACGCGAGCAGGCCCTGGCGGACCGGTATGTCGTGGCCAGCGTCGGACGCGTGACACCGCTCAAAGACTACGAGACCTTTATTCGGGCCGTGGCGGCCGCGCGCCCGGAGATCCCCAACATCCTCGGCCTGATCGTGGGCGGCATTCGTGCCGATCGTCAGGGCTATGCCGCGCGGTTGCAGGCCCTCGTGGCGGAGTTGCAGGTGGCCGATGCGATCCGCTTTGTGGGCAGCCAGCGGCAGATCGCCGAAATTTATCACCTCAGCGATGTGGTGGTCTCCAGCTCCCGCAAGCCGGAAAGTTTCGGGCGCGCCATCGCCGAAGCACTGGCCATGGAGACCCCGGTGATTGCCAGCCGCCACGGCGGCGCGCTCGAGATCGTACGCGAAGGCATCAACGGGCAGCTCTTCACCCCGGGCGACGCGGCCGATCTGACCCGCTGCCTAGTGGCCGCCAGCCGCCAGACCTATACCGGGTTGCGGGCCGATGCCCTGGCGCGCTTTGCCCTCAGCACCATGGTGGAACGCACGCTGGCGGTGTATCACGACCTCCTCCATACACGCACAGGCGCCCCCGCATAGCGAAGGCCGACCAAGCTTTGCGTCTAAGACCGGTTGATGGGCTCCCATCCAGCCGGAAGGGGCATGGCAGAAATTCAAATCTTTGCGGCCCGAAAGGCAAACTGCAAGTATTTCAGGTCTGCCATGGCGCCCCCGCTGATCAGCCATAAACCACCTAACAAGAGTGACTTGCCAAGGTTCTTAAGCAGGCCCTTCTGCAGGGCGCTATTGACCCCCTCGAATCGCTCAATGCGCAACCCGGCCCGCGCTAAAGCATCCCGCAGACTCCGGTCGGTAAAGAACCGCAAATGGGTGCGATCGAGGATGCCCGCATCCACATACTGCCATTGGCGGCGAAACAACAGGGCCCCCAAGTTTTTGTAATAGCGCATGTTCGGCACGGAACCGACCAGATGGCCGCCCGGGGCAAGCTTACGAGTAAGCGACAATAGAAAACCGTCATGGTCAGGGACATGCTCGATCACGTCATTACAGACAATCAGATCGAAGTAGCCGTCCGGCAATTCCGCGGCGACCGCCTCATAAAAACCCTGCAGCACCCGGTGGAACCGTGCGGCGGCTAGCTGCGCGGCTACCGCATCTGGCTCCACGCCCCATATTTCAGCCGCATGCAATTGTGCCCCAAAGTGGCCCGCGCCGCACCCCACCTCCAACACCCGCCCGTACGAAGCAGGCAGGAAAGGCATGATCTCGGCGCGCCCATGCCGGTAATACTTGTCGAACTCCTTCACCGCGGCCCCTCCCCTTTGATATGTAAATCCTGCAGAACGTGCTGTGCGCGATGCTGGAAGGTATGACACGCCCGTACTCGACGCTGTCCGGCCTCGGCCACGCGGCGCGCGAACGAGGCATCGCCCAGCACCCGATCATAAGCCACCTCGAATTCCGCGGCATCCCGGAACACGATAATTTCCCGGCCGGGATCAAAATGCAACTCGAGATCCGCAATATAGTCGTGCAGCAGTACGGCCCCGGCCAGACAGGGGTCAAAACTGCGCTGGTTGAGACCGTTGACCACGTGGGCCTCGTTCTTGAGATTCAACACCATGGCCGAGCGCTCATACAGTTCGAAGACCCTCCTCAGCGGCAGCGCGTGCGGATAATATTGATGCATCGACGGCGTGCGCG
This sequence comes from uncultured bacterium, assembly GCA_903861045.1. GTDB lineage: Bacteria > Verrucomicrobiota > Kiritimatiellia > RFP12 > CAIWXQ01 > CAIWXQ01. Next base: position 8,969 of record CAIOST010000319.1, read on the forward strand.
CCTGCGCCCTCCAACCAGGCCCAAATACTTTAACCGGCCGGTTGATTTCACCGAGGAAGCGACTGCGATTATCAGTCCTGGAAGCGATGAACAAGCAATCGCTGGTCCGCGCGCCCGGGGCGCGGGCGATCAGGGCTGGATCCGTGGCCAGGGGCAGGTAAGCTCCCTGGTCCAGCGCCATATGCGACAGCAGGTAGGTATCAGAAACATACAAGCGGTCGAAGGGACTGATCTTGGCCGCACTCTCCTCATTATGGGTAAAAACATCGCCAATCCAGCCAGCCAGCACCCCTCCCTGCCGCCGACGGTAGTCACCCATAACGGCTATCGTTGCCAAGGGCAGGAACATCGGCGCGACGACAAAAATCATCGCCGGCTTCGACCGGCGCAGACAGGCCGCGAGTCTTCCGGCGGAGAAAGTCGTGGTGATGTGCTTGTCGCACCACCGGTATTTCTTAAGGTCAAAGACCGAAACATCGTGACCCAATTGGGCAAAGGCGTTAGCCATGCACTCGGTCAGCATGCTGTAATCGCAGCGGGCAACAAAAAGCACTTTCATCGGAAAACCTAAAAGGCACCATTTCCCAGCCACGAGCCGCCCTCGACTTACACCCGCACCGGCCCATGAACGCGGTCCGGGGGGGCGTGCGGGGCTCACCCATCGTGGGCCAGCCATGCGGATCTGCCAAGCGGTAACACCGGCCCTGTTTGCTACCCTGTGTGCGAGGCCGCTATCACACGGCAGGTGGCGATACTGTAGCCGAAGTGCCTTCGGAATGCCACTACGTTCGGCCTTGCGCGGAGGCGCGATCCCGAATGGAGTTGCGCGCTAGCTGGCCAGGCATCAGGCTTACCGGCGGCCATCTTTTGCCTAGGCCACAATCACCAGCAACCGGCAAACCAGATAATACTTGCGCCGGGCGGCCCATAGCGTCAGCCGCGCCAGCGCCCCTAGATCAGACGGCACGACGATGCCATCCCTGACATAGTCCCGCAGGATTTCCGAAGCGCGGAAAAACAAGGCGACGCGCAGCTTAGCGTCGGCACATTTTCGTAACGATTTGCGCAGGATCATCCGGAAGGCATCCCGCGCCAGATCTTGCATAAACTCCGCCCGATACCCGGCCGGCAAGCGCTGCCCCTGCACAAAATACTCATAACTCAGGCGGACACGATTGGCCGTGATACGCTGATATTTTGCCACGTCCAGGCTGCCCGTCTGGCTAGTCGGATTTACCCGGTAGAAATAGAGCGGCAGTGGCACGATACATTTGGATTTGAGGATCAAGCAGGACTGGAGCGCATAGAAGTAGTCCTCTTCAAAAGCCAACTCCTCCGAGAAGCGCAGGGCGCCAAGCCGCTGCGTCCGATACAACTTGTTGCATTTATTGATCCAAAAACGCGGCGCGGCCGTACGCCGGAGCAGGTAACGATCCATGTCCAGAATCATCTCGCCGGCGCAGCCCGCCACATCGGCATATCTGGCATGAAAGGATGCGGGGGGCTCCGCGCGGCAGCGTACGATCGCGCATTCCACCACATCGGCCCGGGTCTTTACGATCTGCGCATGCAGGATCTCCAGAGCCTGAGGATGAATATAGTCATCGGCATCCAGAAAAAAGAAATATTCGCTCTCCTCCGCCATGGCGTCTAACAGCGCGTTTAACGTCCGTGTGACGCCTTGGTTGGCTTGCGAGAAGAATCGGATCCGGGGGTCTTTTTGCGCGTACCCGGCCAGCAGGGCGGCGGTGGCGTCCTGCGAGCCGTCGTCCAGACAGAGACACTGCCACCGCGTATGCGTTTGGTTGATCAGCGAATCCAGACACGCCCCGATGTACGTTGCCACATTGTAAGCCGGAATCAGTACCGTGATCGAGTCTTCTCTCATGGGATCTCCGCGAAATCGGACTGGCGCCGCTAGCGCACGCCGAGAAGTGCTTCCATCGCCTGTCGGCTCCGTGCCTCGCGGGCGATATGGGGAAAATGCGCGCACAGTGGCCGGTCGCTGCCTCCGGCCAGTGTCGCGGGGACTTCGTGCTGCAGCAGGGTGACGAAACGCGTGAAATCCTTTTGCAACTCGCGCCCGCCGCGACGGGGACGCAGAAAATCGTTGATCACCCGCAAATAATCACAGCGGCACGCATCCGCAAAGGAAAGCCCCGCGACGGGCGCATACTCAAAATCAATCAGCATCATCTGATCGGACTGCGGGTCAACCAGAATGTTGCCCAGGTTCAGGTCCATGTGAACAATCTGCATCGCATGCATCGCACGCACCAGGGCGCAGACCCGGGGCAGCAGTTGCCAGACTTGCGCGCCATCCGCCTTGAGGCAAGCAGCCACACGCGCAAAGGGGTGATAGGAGCAGACGATCGCTGCCTCCGTGCGCCACAGCGGCTTGGGCGAAAGATTTTGGGTGGACAGCGCCGCATAAGCCGACCATTCATGCGCCAAGCGCTCATCCGCCGTCAGAGCCCGCCGCAGCCCCTCCGTCACCACCGGCGTCGGCTCGCCGGCTTGCTGATTCTTGACGCGCATCATGGCCATGCGTCGACCACCCTTTTCTACATAAAACAAGCGGTCATATCCCCCCTTCCCGCTGGCAGGCACGACCTCGCACCGGTACGCCAGCGCCTGGCTCAGCTCCTCTTGGAGTCTGACACGGAGAGGCTCAAAGGCCCGACGCAGCCGTCGTTCTCGCCAGAGACGTATGAGGGAGAATCTCATCGGGACTTCACGCATCTCGTCAGGATCGCCGCCAGCGCATCCAGTGATTGTTCCAACGCCCCATCATTGTTAAAAAGCAGATAGTCAGTCGGGCGGCGTCGCGTAAAATGGTGGAACATGGCCTGGTCATACTGCGCCACACCTGTCCGCGTCATCTCCTGTTTCCGCTGCGCCAAGCGCTCATACGAAACCACGAGATGAATGGTCGGGATCCGGCACCCCCATACCGCCGTCAGCCACTCCTTGCGACCAAAGGTGGGGCGATCGCGCTTCCGGTTGCACATCAGGAAATCAACCAGCGAACGATCCATCAGCACGATTTTTGGGGCGGAGGCCAGCCATAGGCCCACCCGGAGTCTGGCACAGGCCAGCGCGTAGACCAGCGGCGCCAGCGTCTCGTCAAATTTTTCGCGCGACTGGAACAGCAACGGCCGCAGCACGATCACCAGCAGCTTAAAGAAAAGATTCTTGCGATACAGATGTTTGCCTGTGACCAGCTTAGCGATGGTGTCGGGCAGGCGCTTCGCCAACTCCTTGCCGAGCGTCGTCTTGCCACAGCCATCCCCGCCCATCAGGGCCAGCCATTTGATGGTGCGCGGTGGCGCCAGCCTGGCCGCCTTAACCTTGGCCAACAACCCGCGCCGCGACGGCCGCCATAGCTCCGGCGCGTCACGGAGTGTACCATCGGCCCAGCGCAGGCATTCCTGCGTGATGGTGGATTGTGCTAACACGGCTGCCAGCACCTGCCCCAGTGGTGGTTGCGTGCCCTGGCGCTGATAGCCTTCCATCCGTGCGCGCATGCCCGGCGTAAAGGCACCGAGTCGCCGCTTGGCAACGATGTGTTGCACGTAGATGCTGACTTCCAACGCCAGCGGCAATCGAAAAATGGCGCGACTCTGTGGCTGCGCCACGCGCAGACGGGCCTCGGGCAGCAGCATCGCCGTTCTATGAAACAACTGCCGCATCTCCACCCACAAGTCAAAATCCACCTGGTGCTTGCCATCGCACGAGATCAGCACCAACTTGTATTTGGCGCCCTCTGCCACTGCGAAGCGTGCGTGACAATCCCCTTGGCGCACCCAGGTATAGACCGCATCAAACAAGGCCAAGACGGACGCGCGCGTCCCCAGCAGATCCACATCGCCCCCATCGATGTCCTGAGGGGAAAGCGGCGCGCCCCTCAGCTGTATAAACTGCCAGGGTCCGACACCGATCCGCTCCACGCAGGCAACCAATTTTTCATACCCACCACTCATTTTCATTTCCAATAATCCAGAATCCATGGGCAAGGCCGGATGGTTTTGTACATCCGCTTCCAGCCATGCGCACGTTTCTTGCTGGTCCTATCATTGGTCCACGTGCCAGCCACGGCTTCGCTCAGGCCCGGATACCCATGAAAGGCAATCATCTTCAGGCCCACCACGCGTGGCAAGCGCGCCGCCAGAAACGGCCGCAAGATGCCGAGCGGGAGACAGTGGAGTTTAAAACTCTTGAACCAGTTGTCCGGCCAGAAGTTCAGCGCGCCAAAATGCTTGATCACCTGCGCGGAAAGATATTCTTGCGAGGCTGTGCCGTATTGCGCCAACACCTGTGCCGGATTCTGCTCAAAATAGGATTTTACAAAGCCCAGCGTCCCGACCACCCAGGAATAACAACTGGCCTGGCCGACATGCTGTCCGCGCGTATTCCAATCCTTGATGATATAAAAGCGCTCCGCTTGGGGATAGGCAAAGAATTCGTCCAGATTGCCTACAATCAACGAGTCCAGATCAAAAAAGAACACCCGCTCGCCAGCCAGCCCACCCAGCGCATCGTCACACAAGCCCGCCTCCTTCTTATAGGCGTACTTGTTCAGCGACTCCGGCACCTGCATCGGAGGCAACGCATGCCGGCGAACCTCGGCCTGCAACCCCTCGGTTTCATTGGAAAAACAGTGAAACACGATGGGCCGTGACGTGTTGCGCTGGATCATCGAAAAAAGGTTGTTCACATCTTTTGCGCTATAGTATGTGCCCCACTTGATGCAGATGACATGATAGGGGCCCATGGTCTGCGAGCGCTGGCTGTCGGAGCACGGCGCAGGACCATCGGCACCGTCGTCCTGCCGGCCCGCGCTGCGAGAATACATCGAATGCATGGGGCGAAGTTTGCCAGAAAACGGGGGGGATGTCCACCGTCCCGCGCGCCGCCCGGCGGTGCCCGGTCGCACAACCATGGCTCCTCGGCGGGGCTCTGGGATTGTGCCCTGCGCCCACCGCCTTGGCAAGATTTTGGGTTGGGCTGGACATCTCCCACCGGCCCATGGCATTATTTTGCCCTTGCACGTGTCATTTTATACGCAGCTACAGCGCGGCGGCCTCTCTTCCCGAGGCGACACCGCACCGACAACCGCGGACGCGTCCCAGGCCGCCGATACAAGCCCCCCCACCCCAAGGCCGTGAACAACACACCAGACAACCTGCTGATTACACTGCGCGATTGCGTTCCCTTCGCCCGCGGCGGCAAGCGTGCCTGTTATGTCCACCCGGACCAACCCGACCGCTGCATCAAGCTACCCTTACCCGATCAACAGCCCGCCGACCTCTATCGCCGCGCCCCCTGGCACCGGCGCCTGCGCAAGTCGATCCTCGATTTCGACGAGAACCACCGTGAGTGGCAGGCCATCCACTGGCTCGAATGCCAGCGGGACGACACCGTCTGGCAGCACGTGCCGTGCTGCCACGGCTGGACCGATACCGACCTCGGCCGCGGCTTGGTCGTCCACCTCTGCCGGGAACCCGGGGGGGGGATTTCGCCCAACCTGATCGATTACCTCCGCAGCCACGGTGGCACACCCGCGGTACGCACCGCCATTGATCACTTCGCCGCCTTCTGGACCGTCCGCCGCATCCCCGCCCACGACTTCATGATCAACAATCTGGTCTGCCAGACCCGGGCGGACGGCACCCTGCATATCTGGATGATCGACGGCCTCGGCTGCCGCACCTTCCTTCCCGTGGCCCAGTGGTTCACCTTCGCCGGCCGCCGCGATGCCCGTCGTCGCATTCAGTGCTTGCACCAACGATTCGACCGCACTCTCGTGCGCCTAGGTTCAGCCCGCCCAACCGAACCCCGGTTATAAAAATATGTCACAAGGACACCCGGTATGAGTTGGCGTTTGTTTTTTAAAGATCGGAAGATCTTTACGGGGGATTTAACTGCCTATGAATTAATAGGCGAGGGTACCATCCGTCGCTGCTACCGTGTGCCAGACCAGCCACACTGTTTAAAGTTCTATGCCAGCTGCTGCGGCCACGACCCGTCGCATCCGCGCTCATTGAAAACGCGCCTGCGGTTGCGGCTGACCAAACATTCATTTTGGGCCAACATCAATATGCAGGAATGGCGCTATTACGAACGATTAAAGAAACGACTGCCTGTGGCCTTAATGTCCGCCTTTCCAGAGCATATGGAACCGCTCTATTCACCCCGCTATGGCTGGGGTTTATGCGAGACGCTATTATTAAATGATGATGGCAGCTATGCCAGGCTCGCCGCTGAGGAAATAGCGCGCCTGGCCGGATCTCCGGAGGCCGAAAAGGTGTATCGGGCTGTCCATGACCTCTTTGATCAGGCCGTCCAACATGCCGTGGCGCTTTATGATCCGCGAAACACGCTCGTGCAGTGGGTGACCCCTTCCCAATGTCGGATACGCGTGGTTGACTTCGAGCCGAAAGCCAAAGCCGCGGTTCCTGGATTAACGTATTGCAAGGCGTTCGTGCGCTATCGTGTGCATGGCAGATCCCGGCAGTACTTGAAACGATTGCAAGAAATATTGGTCATGCGCTCCGCCACGCCATGGACCTCTTCGCCGCCTGCTGGACCGTCCGCCCCCTTACCAACGGACCGATGAAGCTACCTTGGCTGCTCATATGGCCGACGCACCCTTCCGCCCTCAGGCCGGGGCTACTGGCTGCCGCCTACGCCAGACGCGGCAGGATCCAGCAGTACTCCTCGGCAATACTGCGATCAACCCCCAGTCGGCGCAACGCCTCGGGGAGCACGTGGAACGTGTACGTTTCGATTTCGAGGTGCTCCACCTGCCGGGCGCGAACTTCCTGAAAGAAGGCCGGATCCAGCAAATCTGCCGTCGTCTCCAGCACCCCCTCACCGCGGAAGTAAAGCGGCACATGGCAATGCACCCGCCACTCTTGACCCGCCCGCCCCGCCCCGGTCGCGTCCACCAAGTCGCCGAGGGAGATGATCCGGCCCTGTTCCCGCACCTTGACCTGATGCAGATAAATGGATTCCGTAAAGGGCTGCAAAGCGGCGGCCGACCCCGGCTGCCAGCAGGTCCGCAGCGCGGCACTGAGCTGGATCTTGGAAAGGCGGATGCCGCTCTGCGCCAAGTCGCGTAGACTCTCCGCCAGATTTTCGTATTGCAGTGCCAGGTGGCAGGTGTCGAAACAGACCCCGATGTGGCGGCGCAACAACGCCTCCGCTGTCGCCAGACTCCCCCCGTGCTGCGACACCAGCCACCGGGCGCCGCACGGCCAGATCTGGTCGCGGAAGAAAGCCAGCGTCTCGGCCGTAGTCTCCAGGAAACAGTCCGGCTCCGGCTCCAACCCCAAGTGAATCTCGCGCCCCGTCTCGTCCTGCAGCCGTGCCAAACAGGCCGCGGTCGTCGCCAACTGCGCGACCATGGCGTTGACATCGTCTGCCGACCGGATCCAAGCCTTGTAGGACCCCGGCAGCGTACTGATGCTCCCCGTCATCCCCTCCGGCAGCAGCTCCGCCAGCAGTCGCGCCAGACGGCAGGTATACTCGGTCCGCGCCGGCTCCCGCCAATCCGGCCGGTAGACCGCCTGCTTGACGGTGGCGCCGTGGAATGAACCATATGGGAAGCCATTGATGGTAAAGGCGTACATCCCCTGCGACTGCAACAATTCCCGCAGTTCGCGCCGTTTATCGGTATCCTCCAGCTCCAGCGATGCCAACTGCGCCACGCGTAGTCCCAGTCCAAAGCGTGCGCCCGGCGCCACCAAGTCGCGAATGGCCACCGCATGTTCGCGAATGGCGGCAGACTGCTCCGCCAGCGTTTCGCCCGGATGCACATTCAGACAGTACGTCAAATGCGTTAATGGGTGGTTGGGAAGTTGCATAACAGTACTGGTTCAGGGTTCAGGGTTCAGGGTTCAGGGTTCAGGGTTCAGGGTTCAGGGTTCAGGATGGTGCGCATACAACACATGGAACCGCAAGGAAAATATGCGGCACAATGTCATCAAGAACGCCTGCCCCTCTCGCACGTACCCGGCGGAATACGCTGAGCAAAAGATCCACAGCGCGAGGAATGGCTGACACGACCGCTGCGTGCGCGGCTGCTCAGGTAGCCGCGCCGGAGCTGCACCGTTACGGTGCGCGCGTGTGCCGCTTTCTTTTCAATCTTTTCAATCTTCAATTGAAAATCCCCCATAGACGCCACGCATGGCGTTTGCTATCTTTACTCCCCTTCTGCGTCCTAGTGGGCGTGGAAGATGGGTCGCCCGCCTGTTCCTGGCTATCTGGCTGACTGCCGGACGGGTTTGTGTACGGCGTGCCCAGGCAACTGCATGCGACAGCGGTTTCGTGCTGGTCACGAACCCTGCGCCGCGAGGAACATATGCCAAAGAAAAAGACCAAGAAATGCGCCACCAAGCGCATGAAAATGTCGGCCACGGGCAAGATCTTGTACGCACGGGCTGGCAAGGGCCACCTGAATCTGTGCAAGTCGCGCAAACGCAAGCGCAATCTCCGTGGCATGGGTGTTGTAAACGATGCGGACGTTCGTCGCCTTAAGGTGATGATGGTGTCCTAAGCAGGAGATAGATCATGCCCAGAGCAACAAACGCACCGGCTTCCAGGAAGCGTCGTCTACGGCGGTTAGAGGCTGCCAAGGGTTTTCGCGGCTCACGCAGCAAACTCTTCCGTCAGGCCACCGAGGCCGTCAATCGGGCCCAGCGCCTGAACACCGTGCACCGCAAGCACCGCAAACGCGACTTCCGTCGACTGTGGATTGTGCGCATCAATGCGGCAACCCGCACCAACGGCATGACGTACAGCCGCTTTATCGAAGGGCTGACCAAGGCCAACGTGACCCTCAACCGCAAGATGCTCTCCGAGATCGCCATTCACGATCCGGCCGCCTTCACTGCGATTGTGGGCCAGGCTAAGGCCGCGTTGGGCTGAGCCAGCGACGGCAAGCTGCAAAAAAGGCCGCTCCCTCCCGGGGGCGGCCTTTTTTGCTTTGACACTTGCCCCGCGACACTCGACACTATTCCCCCTTTGGAGACCGACTCATGACACTCGCTGAACTCGACGCCCATCAACAACAGTCGCTGGCGGAACTGCAGGCCGCTATAGAGGCCACCGCTATCGAACAGGTGCGCGTGCGTTACCTCGGCCGCAACGGACTACTGCCGGCGCTGATGAAACAGCTCAAGGATGTCCCCGTAGCCGACCGCCCCGAGTTCGGCCGCCGCGCCAATGCCTGGCGTGCCGCCCTCGAGGCCGCGCTCACCGAGCGTCAGGCCGCCGCGGCCCCGCGCGAAACCGTCGCGCCGTTCGATGCCACGCTCCCCGGCCGCTGGCCGACCCTCGGTGCCATGCACCCGGTCTCGCGCATCATCGAAGACGTCTGCCGCGTCTTCGCCCGCCTTGGCTTTACCGTGGCCGACGGCCCGGACATCGAGACGCGCTTCAACAACTTCACCGCGCTCAACACCCCGGCCCACCACCCCTCGCTCGACGCCACCGACACCTTCTGGCTCGGCGACGACCAACTCCTGCGCACCCAGACCTCCCCCGTGCAGATCCGCGTGATGACCTCGCGCCCGCCGCCCGTGCGTATCGTCACCCCCGGCCGCTGCTACCGCCGCGACACCACGGACGCCACGCACAGCGCCAACTTCCACCAGATCGAAGGGCTCTATGTGGACACCAAGCCGGTCTCGCTGGCTGACCTGAAGGCTACGCTGGCCTGCTTCGCCCGCGAAACCATGGGGCCCAGTGTCGGCGTGCGCTTCCGCCCGCACTTCTTCCCCTTCACGGAACCGAGCGTGGAAGTTGACTTCTCCTGCCATGTTTGCAACGGCAGCGGCTGCCGCGTCTGCAAGCAGAGCGGCTGGATCGAAATCGCCGGCGCCGGTATGGTCGATCCGCGCGTCTACCGCCTCGTCGGCTATGACGCGGACAGCGTCTACGGCTACGCCTTCGGCATGGGTGTGGAACGTATTGCCATGATCAAGTACGGCATCACCGACATCCGCCTGCTCTACGAGAACGATGTGCGCTTCCTGGGACAGTTTGCGTAGCGGCGAGGGCAACCTATGAAACATGCCCCCCCGAACCCCGAACCCTGACCCCTTCTCTCACCTTCCTCTCCTCCCGGAGTCCCTGCTATGAAAGTACCTGTCTCCTGGTTAAGCGAATACGTGGATCTTACCGGCCTCACGGTCAAGGACCTGTCCGACAAGCTGACCTTCTCCGGCGTAGAGGTGGAAGGAATCGAGCAGGTCGGCTTTGACCGCGCCGAGAAGTATGTGGTGGCCGAGGTGCGCAGTTGCGCCCCCCACCCCAATGCCGACCGCCTGCGCCTCTGCCAGGTCTTCGACGGCACCACCGAACTACAGATCGTCTGTGGCGCCCCCAACGTGGCCGCGGGCCAGAAGGTCTGCCTGGCCCAGCTCGGCGCCACCATGCCCGACGGGTCGAAGCTCAAGAAGGCCAAGATCCGCGGCGTGGAGTCGTTCGGCATGCTCTGTGCCGCTGACGAACTCGGCCTCTCCGACAGCCATGAGGGGTTGCTGCTACTGGACCCCACGCTCCCCGCCGGCCGGCCACTCACCGATGTCCTGCCGCGGCCGGACACGGTCTTTGACCTGGAGATCACCTGGAACCGTTCCGACTGCCTCTCCATGATCGGCATCGCCCGCGAATTTGCGGCCCTGCTGGAGCGCCCTGTCAAGCTGCCGGACGTCGCCTTCCCGGAAAACGGCGCGCCCGTGGCACAGCTCGCCACCGTGCGCGTGGAAGACCCCGCCCTGTGCCCGCGCTACACCGCGCGCGTGCTGACCGGCGTGCAGGACGGCCCCGCACCCGCTTGGATGCAACGCCGCTTGGAACAGTGCGGCGTGCGCCCCATCAGCCTGATCGTGGACGTGACCAACTACGTCATGCTCGAATGCGGCCAGCCGCTGCACGCCTTCGACTACCACCGCGTCACCGACCACACCATCGTGGTGCGCCGCGCCCGCGCCGGCGAACGCCTCGCCACGCTGGACAACGTCGCCCGGGTGCTCGATGACCAGATGCTGGTCATCGCCGACCCGCAGGCCGCCGTGGCCGTGGCCGGTGTCATGGGCGGTGCCGGCAGCGAGATCGCCCCAGGGAGCACCGACGCTGTGCTCCTCGAAAGCGCTACCTTCACCGCCCCGTCCGTCAAACGCACCGCCACACTCCTCAACCTGAAAACGGAATCCGCCCGGCGCTTCGAACGCAGCGTGGATCCGGGGCTGGCCGAATGGGCCAGTCGCCGCGCTACCGCCCTGCTGGTGCAACTCGGCGGCGCCACCGTGGCCCAAGGGGTCATAGACGTGGACCACCGCCACGCCGCGCCACGCCAAGTCGCCCTGCGCTTCCGCCGCGGCCGCGAAGTCATCGGCGTACCACTCGACGACGCCCGCATGATCCAGATCCTCACCAGCCTCGGCCTGCAACTGGCGGAACAACACGCCGAGCAGGCGCTTTTCACGATCCCCTCCTGGCGGGTAGACCTGGAGATCGAAGCCGATTTAATCGAGGAGATCGCCCGTATGCATGGGCTCGCGGCCATCCCGGACCAGGCGCCGCAAAGCGTGGCCGTGGCCGGCGCCGATGACGCCGGCGTGCGCGCCGTCGCCCTCTGCCGCCACACCCTCCTCAGCCTCGGCTTTACCGAGGCCATGAACTACAGCTTCCTCTCCGCCACGGAACTCGACACCTTCGACCCGCGCCCCACCAGCCGCCGTCTGACACTCCCCAACCCCGTCAGCGCCGACTACGCCATCCTACGCGACTCCCTGCTATCCCAACTCTCCGGCGCACTGGGACGCAACGCCGCGCGGCAGGTGGAGATGGTCACCCTTTTTGAAATTGGACGCGTCTTCTGGCGTAACGAAACTGACACCCCGTGCGAGGAAGAGCGCGTCGCCATCGGCCTATGCGGTCCGGTCGGCCGCACGCCGCTCGACCGCCGCCGCGCCGTGACCAACGAGGAAGCCGCACTCTGGCTCAAGGGGGCCGTGGAGGCGCTGGCCACGCGCCTGCGGGCCGGTGCTATCACCCTGCGCCCGGTGGACCACCCGGCCATGGAACCCGGTTGGGCCACCGAAATCCTGCTGCAGGACGAGCCGATCGGCCTGCTCGGACTGCTGCGCAGCAGCTGGCGGCATCAGTACCGCATCAACGCCCCCGTAGCCGTCGCCGAACTAAAACTGCTGCCACTGCTGGCCAACGTCGGGCGCGTGACACCCGCCCAGAATGTCCCGCCTTTCCCGGCCGTACGCCGCGACTTGGCTTTGGTCGCCCCCCGCACCCTGCCCCATGGCGAAATTGTGGCTACCATAAAAAAATCGGGCGTATCCGACTTGACCAATGTCTCTCTATTTGATAATTTTGAAACCAAGGGATTGGTACAAGGTACACGAAACTTGGGCTTCACGCTCGAGTTCCGCTCCCCGAGCCGAACCTTGACAGACGACGAGGTAAATCTATCGCTCCAAAAGATCCTGCAGACGCTGAAGCAGACGCTGCCTGTGGAGATCCGGGAGGGGTAGACGCTGCGGGGCATAACAGGCATGCTGCCCCGGTGCGATAGGCGGATGGCAACACCCGCTACTGGTTGAACGTGACCCTGCCTTGTTCGCGAATAGACGATATTTCTCTGGCCTACATGATTTGAAGGGTGCCGGAATACGGCGCGGGTCGGATAACTGCCTCCGGGCAGGGACCGCGAAACGCTGGCTACGGTTCCCACCTCGCAAGAGGGGCCCCAGAGGTTTCGTCCTTACGGCAAGGTGGGGTTTTTTTTGCGCAGGCCACGTCCCATGTTGATCCGGTTGATACAACGCATTCCCAGCTCGCTCCGTATCCTGGCCGCTACCCTCTGGGCACTGGCCATCCCCGCGGCCTCCCTGTTGCCAGCCCACTTCTTTTCGCATACGCCAGAACTGGATCGTTTCCCCCACGCCGACAAGTTCGTCCACGCCGCCCTCTACGGCGTACTAACCGGCCTCTGGCTCTGGCGCGCCCCCGACCCGGCCACCATGCGCCGGTGCAGCTTCATAGCGGCCGCCGCCACCGCCTATGGACTGCTCATGGAGGGGCTGCAGTGTTTCACCCCCAGCCGTTCCATGGATCTCACCGATGCCCTTGCCAACGCCCTAGGCGCCTTCCTTGTGGCAGGTGTCGCGCTCGTGATCGGAAGAAAGCGGCAGCAGCGGCCGCTGAGAACTGAATAATTCAGGTTTCAGGTTTCAGGTTTCAGGTTTCAGGTTTCAGGTTTCAGGTTTCCAGCAAAAAATGTCCCAAACGGCAGGAAAAGTCGAATGAAATTGCATGTTTTTTATAAAATTTCACCACCTGCCACCCTCTCGCCTTCGTGCTCTTCGTAACACCCCACCTAACACCTTTCTCTCCCCCCTCCGCCCAGGCGCCAGCAACCAAGAACCAAGCACAACGAACCAAGAACCTTCCCTGCCACCTGCCCATGCACACCGACGACGAACTATTCACCGCCACCGACGCCGCGCCGAGCGCCTCCGCCAGCGCGCCGCCGCCACTCGCTGCCCGCATGCGCCCGGAACGCCTGGAGGAAATCCTCGGTCAGGACCATCTGCTGGGGCCCGGCAAGCTACTGCGCCGCGTCATCGAGGCAGACCGCCTTACCAACCTGATCCTCTTCGGCCCGCCCGGCACCGGCAAGACCTCCCTGGCGGAAGTCGTGGCACGTGTCACCCACCGCCGCTTTGTGCGGGCCAGCGGCGTCACTGCCAATGTCGCCACGCTACGCAACCTCTGCGAAACTGCCCGGCTCACCCGCACCGCCACGGCCACCATCCTCTTCATTGATGAAATTCACCGTTTTAACAAAGCCCAACAGGACATCCTGCTGCCGTATGTGGAGGATGGCAGCGTGACGCTGATCGGCGCCACCACCCACAACCCGCAGGTCTTTGTCAATGCCCCCCTCACCTCACGTTCGCTGGTCTTCGAACTACGCTCCCTGGACGAGGCCGCCATCCGCACCCTCGTGCAGCGCGCCCTGGCCGACCCGGACCGCGGCCTCGGCCGCCTGTCCGTACAGATGGCCCCGGATGCCCTGGCTTTCCTGGCGCAGGTCTGCGAAGGTGATGCCCGCCGCGCCCTCACCGCGCTGGAAGTGGCCGTGCGCAGCACACCGCCCGACGCCGCTGGCCTAATCCAACTCGACGCCGCCACAATGCAGGATTGCGTGCAGCGCAAGATGGTGACCTACGACCGCGACGAAGATGGGCACTACGACACCATCTCGGCGTTCATCAAGAGCGTGCGCGGCTCCGACCCGCATGCCGCCATCTACTGGCTGGCCAAGATGCTCGAAGCCGGCGAAGATCCGCGCTTTATTGCCCGGCGCCTGCTGATCCTGGCCAGCGAAGACATCGGCAATGCCGACCCGCGCGGCCTCTCGCTGGCCGCCGCCGCCACCCAGGCCGTGGAATACGTCGGCATGCCCGAGGCGCGCATCATCCTGGCCCAGGCCACCACCTACCTCGCCACGGCCCCCAAGAGCAACGCCGCTTACCTGGCGATTGACCAAGCCCTGGCAGATGTGCGCGAAGGGCGCGTGCAGTCCGTCCCTGAACACTTGAAAAACCTGCATGTGAAAGCCATCGGCCGCGAAGGGCTCGACGAAGCCTATCGCTACCCGCACGACTATGCCGGCCACTTCGTGGAACAGCGCTATCACCCCACCGGCAAGAGCTACTACCACCCCACCGACCAGGGGTACGAAGAGATCATTCGCAAACGCATGGCCACCCGCACCCCGCCACGGCAAAAATAACTTCTGGCACCCTCAGAACGGCAGTTCCGTCTGCTCGTCGTCCGGTGCTGGCTGGGCGGCCTTCTGCTTCTTTTTCGCAGGCGTGCGCCGGGGGCGAGGTTCACGGTTGGCTTGCCGCGCCAGATCGTTCAGCGCCCATTCCACCTCATGGAAGGTACGTTGGAGTCGGGCCACGAGTTCCTCCAACGACTGACCGACCTGCCGCACATACCGTTTGTCGCCCAGCCGGTCCTCATAATGCCAAGCCACATCCCGCTTCAAATTATGCAAATCGCTGCGGGCCGACCGGGCGGCTTTCTTTAACTGCTGCGTCATGTGCTTGATCCGGGAGACCGGGCTATGATCCCCCAGCCCGGCCTCGCCCGCGTCGCAGCGCGTCAGGACACTATGCAAGGCGTTCAGATCGTGCCGTCGATAGGCCTCCTGCGCCTCATGCCAGAGCGCCGCGCGCGCGTCCGTCATCTGTCCATGGCGGTCAGGATGCAACCGCTGTACAATCTGGCGATACAGCTCCTTGACCTCCTGCTGGCCGGCCGCACCACTCTTACCGGCACCCGCCGCGCCCCGCGGCCGGCCGAACTCTTTCAGGAACTGTAAATAATCATCTTCATCTTCATCCTCGGCCCACTCCTCGTCCCGCTCATCTTCTTCCATCTCATCCCAATCCTGCTCGCCGTCCCCCTTTACCCGGCCTTGCTGCCGTTTCTGCTGCAACGCTTCCCACCGTTGCCGTTCCTCCTCCATGCGTTGCAGGTCCTCGGCCTGCGCCTCCTGCGGGTGCGCGCGCCGCCACATCACCTTACGATAGGCCTCGACCTCCGAGAGCGCGTAGGCATAGGCGATCTCGGCGCACTCACGTATCAACGACTCCTTCTCCTGCAAGGCCTGCTGCAATTCCCGTTGCCGGGTGAGCAGATGGCCGAAGGTCTTATGAATCCAGGACCGGAACCCGGGGACATCCCGCTCGTGATAGCGTTGCAAGTCCAGCTTGAGCTGATCCAGCGCCCGCTGGGCCTTCTGATGTTCCTGCAAGGCCTTGCGGCGGATCGCCCGGGTATCGAGCCGGATCACCCCCTTGGTGCGGCTCAAACCCGGTGGCGGGCGACCGCCCCGCGCGGCAGGCGTACGCACACCGCGCGTGGGCGCGCCCTGGGCCATTGATCGTGCTGCTTTCATTCCGTCTCACATGCTCCACGCTCTACGACTCACAGTCCTATACCTGCGTGCGCAGGGCCGATTGCCCTGAACCCAGCGAGGTTCCGCTATCGGGAGACAACCAGTGACAAACACCCTGCCCAAGATGCCTTACTTCATACGCACCGATCATCGCGCTTCCGCCCCCTCTTTGCCAAGCAAGATCCACGTGTCGCTCATCGTAAACCAGTGGTGCCGCCAGAATGGACGCAGCGCTGCGCATATGCTAAGGTGCGCATATGCGATGGGTGCAGGATCTGATATCCGCCTGTAGCGCAGGCTGCCATAAACCCGGACGATGGCGCGAAAGGCACGGCGATAGGCGACTACTCCATGTCGTTCGTGCAATCGTCTTGATGGCCGGCACCATCGGCGTGACGACCGCTTGGGCAGAAGACTCGTCAGCCGCCGCGCCGGCGAACTCCGCGAAACGCATCCCCGCCGGGTCACCTGTGGTGACGAACACGGTGCCGGGCGACCCGCTAGCAGCGAAACGCTTGGAACTCGACCGGTTGCAGGCGCAGCTCGCAACGGCCTTGGCGGCGCGCCGGCAACGGCTTGAGACGTATGGCACCACCGATCCGCGCATCGGCCGCGGCATAGACCGGGCAAAACTAAAGGAAGCCGTTCGGCCCAGTCTCACCGCCACCAACCAGAACGAAGAGTTTCCGGAAATTACCGGTGTGGCGACGTGGCAGGTCAGCAAAAAGTTTTCTGGCGCGAAGGCCGTCGCCTTTCACCCCGGCGGGCAACTGATTGCCCAATCCGTTTATCTTCCTGAACAAAACAATTACGGCATAGAGGTCATCGATCTCGAAACCGGCCGATCGCTGGGCTCCGCCATAGCCTATGACAGAAATCGGGGGGCGCAGAAGGACAACGACGTCTCGGCAGAATATGTCGCCTGGGCGCCAGACGCGCAGGCCGTCTACCTGCAAACACTCATCCGATCACGGCAATCAAACCGCCAAAGTGTCATTCGCCGCTGGCGCTGGAAGGCCCAGACGCTTGAACTGGAATGGGAACTGGATTCCACGAGCACCTATGGCAGCGTACCGCACTGGTCGCCCGATGGCAGCCGCATCATTACGCTCAACGGCACCAAGCTCACCGTGCATGACGGCGTGAAAGGCGCCGCACTCGGCACGACTTCCGTTAGCGGAAGCCTGGAAATACGGGGCTGGAGCCGGGATGGTTCCCGCTTCCTGTCCTGTGCCGGGTGGCGCGACTTTGTGGTGCGCGACACCGCCACCTATGGCAGGCCCATTCTTTCGATCGCCCCGCAGAAAGATTACCAAGGGCCTTGTTTTGCCGTTCTCAGCCCGGATGGCAAGCGTTTGGTGGTAGGCGGCGCAGGGGGACGCAGTATCCCGGACGACAGCAAGCTCTGTCGCTTGCTGTCGGTCGACAACGGCGCCACCATCGCCACCCTGTCCCCCCCGTCGCTCTCGACCGAGCACTCGGCGGCCGAGATCAATAACGCGGTTTTTTCGCTCGATGGTCGCTGGTTGCTCACTTCCTTCCATAACGGTTCGGACGACGTATGGAATGGCACGAACGGGGTTTACGTGGGCCAGTTGGCCCGCAATGACTCCACCTCCGCCGAGTTGAGACCTCTGCTGCTGTTTGCGGATGACGCCGATTTCGCCCTAGGCTGCTTCCGTTGGAACGACCAGAACGCCGCGGTGGCCATTGGGCGCATGATCATACCCGGAAGCACCTGGGACCGGGTCCTGTTTCACCCTGCCAGCCAGCGCGTCTATTTATACGGCTCAGGCAGTGACGCGCTGCTGTTGGAGACCCGCGCAGCCATCCGCCGACGCGAAGCCACTGCACAAGCGCCGGACCTTGGCAAGCCCCCGCCCGTTCAGGACGACTGGCGGGTGACGGGCATCTTCGAGCCCACCACTCTTACCATCGTACGTGAGGCGCTGGCCCTTTCCGGCCACCGTTGGCTGGTGCTCTTCTCGTCGTATCAGTGGGGATACGGCAGTGGCAGTCCGATCTCCGGACTCGTGGTAAATGCCGCCGGCATGGTGACACGCGACCTGGCATGCACCAACTTGACCATGGCCGCCGCCACGACCGACGGCCGCCTGGTAGCCATGGGCGGACAGGACGGCAGCGCAACCCTCTATGAAACCGGAAGCTGGCAGCCGTTATGGCAACGCCCGCCTACCAAAGCCGCTGAGCCCACCGACGTTCAGGAAATTCACTTCTTCTCAGATGACCGGTTCTGCCTCATCGTGGACCGATTGTGGGCACGCTGCCTGCAAGTAACGGACGGGAAAGAAATGTGGCGTTTCGCCAGGCGCGCGGATTTTCCAGACCTGGATCTCGGCGCCCGGTGTACGGCACAGGTGGCGCACGACGCCTCGTGGATCGCCCTCATCGATCCGGAGAACCAATTTCATCTCTTGAATCCGCTTACCGGCAAGAGCGTCCGCTCCTGGCCGGCACCGCACAGGGAAAAATCATCCATGTCCCTGACAGATGATGGCACCTATGCACTGCTTAATGAAGTGCTCCTGGACACACGGACGGGGCTCGTCGTCGACAAGCTACCGTCCAATCGCCCGGGATGCTGGCCCGGAAAAGCACGACTGGTGCTGGCCGATCTCGGCGCCCGAGTGGCGGGCAGCAACGTGAACTACCTCAAGCTTCCGGCAACATTCCGTGATGACCGCTGGCGCTTCACCCCTGACGGACGAATCGCTGTGTCCAGCACACTACTAGTGGACACCGCGACGCTGGGCGTGTTAGCTGCGTTTAACAGCGACTGCCGCTATGATCGCAAATCGGCGATCTCCGCCGACGGCCGGCGCGTGGCCGTCTGGGGCGACAACGGCTCCTGTTGGTTATGGGGGCGACCGCCATGAAAAGAATGGCCTCATCCATGGTTCTGGCAGGTGTGCTCTGCGGCTGGTCGCAAACTAACCGGCCCATAGCCACGGCCGACCGGTCAGCCGGGCTCGCGCCGCTGGAGGCCGAAATCGTCAAAACCCGCGCGCGCCTCGCGGAACTTGTGACACCCCCTACGACCTGGCAGGAAGTCGCTTCCTGGCAAATACCCCGCATCGAACATCTGGCCGTCAGCGCCGCCGGAGCGTCCGTGGTGACGCTCGGCGAGTTCGCCGAGGAAGGGGTGCACATCTTTGAAGCCGGCCGCAGCAAGCCCCGCGTGGTGCTGCGTGGCAAACCATGCGAACGCCTATGCATCTCACCGGACGGCAAGCGGGCGCTCGTCGAGAGCAGCAGCGAGGTCTTTATGCTGCGCCTGCCGGACGGTGCGATCGTCGCTGGACCTATCGATCCCACCCTTCTGCGCCCCCCGTATCACTGGTTGCCAGACAGCCAGACCGTGTTGGGAACCAAGAGCTGGAGCATGGCATGGTGGCGCCCGTCGGGCAAGCCGAAGCATGCCGAACACGAGCATGGACAGGGCATCGTTGCTTTCGCAGTGCGTTCCAACGGCTCCCAGATCGCCTCGCTCTGCACCTACGGCCATGTCAAACGCTACACGCCGGACGGCCAGGAGCTGGGCGACACCGAGATCCAGGGAAAACGCGGGGCGGACCTCTGCTATGTCGCCGGGGGCCGGCTACTGGCAGTGTCCGGCCAGGAAGACTGGGCGATTCATCTGCTGGATGCCGAACGGGGCACGATCGTCGCGGCCTTGCGCGCCCATGAGGCGCCGGTCTTCAACGTGGTACCCGTCGGCGAGGGGGCGCGACTCGTTAGCATGGATCGGAACGCCGAAATCCGCCTGTGGGACGTGGTGCAGCCTGCTTGTATTGATGTACGACGTTGTTACATGGGGTGGAATCACCCCTCCGCCCCCCCCATCCGGAAACAGGAGGACTCTGATGATTATCGGTTCACGTCGTATCCAGCGGCGGGGCGCGTTCTTATTGATCACCGGACGGGCACGTTCACGCTCAACCTAGCAACCTTACACCCGGATTCATTCCTTCCCAGAGAATCCCCCGATTACAACGCACGGAAGCGGAGCGCACTGGACGCCACCGGCAGATTCCTGGCGACGACCGCGAGCAAGCCGAATCGCTTGATCCTGTGGCAAGCGGCCGGGGCGGGCAAGCCATGACCGGACGAACAGACCCGCCCACACGCTGCCAGGCACCGTGCCGACAAAGCACCCTTTCGCCTCGTCGGCTTCTATCACGAATCCTGACGGCCGGCGTGCTCACCCTACCCGCCTTCGCGGCCAGTGAAACAAACGAATCACCCCGGGAGACCTTGCGCGTCGTGCTCGTCATGCAGAATGGCGACCGGATCGCCGGCGAATCCGAAATGCGGACATTGCCGGTGCGAAACTCGCTCGGCAGATTTCAAATTTCCATGGCACAACTCCTGACTGGCACCATGGCCGATGATCACGAGACCATCTCCTGTGCGCTGGCCAACGGCGACCTGATCACGGGGATCCCGGAGGCGCCCGCCGTCGAACTCATGGGACTCGCCGGCAAACACTCCATGGCCTTCCGTCACATCCGCGTCATCCAGGTGGAGGATGCGAATGTTCCGGTTCTGGGGCGGCGCAAGACGGCCGATCCGGCTGGCGCAAAACTGGATCTGCTGCCAGTCCCGGCGGGCACCTTTGCCATGGGAGCGGACGAGGGGTCCGACGACGAGAAACCGATCCGGGACGTGGCCATCTCGCACGGCTTCTGGATGGGAAGATACGAAGTGACGGAACTTCAGTGGCGGGAGATCATGGGCGACGGGCAAACGACCTGCCGGGAAGACCAGCATCCGGTGCGAAATGTCTCCTGGCCCCAGTGCGTTGATTTTTGCCATAAACTCACCGCCCGCGAGCGCTTGGCGGGGCGGCTGCCACCAGGATACGCCTATCGCTTACCCACGGAGGCCGAGTGGGAATATGCAGCGCGCCTGGGCAGCCTGACTGCGGGGGCGGCCCGCGGCACTAACAAGGACCTCCCGTCCGTGGCGTGGTACCAGGCACCAGGCAAGGACAGCCCCCAGCCGGTCGGGGGCAAACGCCCCAATGATCTTGGGCTTCACGATATGCTCGGAAACGTCTGGGAGTGGTGCCATGACTGGTATCAAGACAGTTACGCCAGCTTGGGGAGCAAGGACCCCCACGGGCCGAGTAACGGCGTATTCCGTGTGTGCCGGGGCGGTAGCTGGCGCAGCGATGCTGCGTTTGTCCGCTCGACCTGCCGCCGCAAGTACCAACCCTCTGCCGCTGAAAGCAGCGTCGGCCTTCGCATCGTCTTGGCCGTGCCATTACCCTAAGTACGGCAAACGCGGCGTTTCACAGAGACCCCCGCCCGCTTACGCCACCCGGGACCGGCCCACAGCAACAGCGGGATCCCGCTTGTCGCCATCCGTCCGGCACGCTACACTTCTGCGGCATATGCAATCCGGTGTTCCTGAACAACTGCTGCTCGTGGCCGGTAGCGGCACCTACCCGCAACTACTCCTCGAGGGTGCCCGCCAGGCTGGCGTGCGCCGCATCTCCCTGCTGGCCGTGCGTGGCATGACCGAGCGTCGCCTCGCCAGCCTGGCCGACGACGTCTGCTGGTGCGGCATCGGCGAGTTCGGCCGCTTCCTCGACTGGAGCCAGCAGAGCGGCGCCAAGTACGTAGCCATGGTCGGCCAGATTACCCCCTCGGCCCTCTTCCGTACCCGCTTCGACGCCGCCGCGCGCGAACTGCTGCGCACCCTGCCGGTCAAGAATGCGCACACCATCTTCGGCCGCATCGCCGACCTGCTGGCCGAACGCGGCCTGCAACCGCTGCCGGCCTCCATCTTCATGGACGCCCACCTCCCCGCCCCCGGCATCCTAACCCGCCGTGCGCCGGACAGCCGCGAAAGCGCCGATATCGCACTCGGCCATCGCCTCGGCATGGCCGTCTGCAACCTGGATATCGGCCAGACCGTGATCGTCAAGGATGGCATGGTCCTGGCCGTCGAGGCGTTTGAAGGCACCAACGAAGCCATCCGCCGCGGCGGCAAACTCGGCGCCCCGGGCGCGGTGGTCGTCAAAGTGGCCAAAGACGGCCATGACATGCGCTTTGATATCCCGGTGATCGGCGCGCGCACCATCCCCATGCTCAAACGCGCCCGCATCTCGGCCCTGGCCTTCCAGGCCCGACGCACCGTACTGCTGGAGCGCGCCGAAGTCATCGCCGCGGCCGATCGCCTGGGCATGACCATCGTGGCGCTCGATTCCGGCCTGCCACCAGCGCCTACGCGCTTGACCTAATGGTCAGCGGTATTTGCCAAGCGCGCAATCTGGCAACGCCGCGCTACACCGACGCGCACAGTTGGTCTAAAATCATGACCTGCGGACCCAGTAGGAGGCATGCCGGTGAAGATGCGCGACAGCCAGCACCACGACCTCCTGCGGTGCCACGCGATACAGCAGCCCGTATGGAAAGCGGTGCACCAAGCGACGCCTGACGTGTAACCGGACAATTGGCCAACGCTCAGGACTCTCGGCAATGTCGGCAACAGCCGATGCGATCTTCGCAAGGAAATCCTGGCCAAGCCCGGGCACCTGTAATTCGTAATACGCGGCGGCGTCGAGCATTTCCTGCTCGGCCAACTGCACCATGCGAACCGCCTTCATCGAAATTGTGCCTGAGCATCCTGGATCGCACTCGTTGCCGATCGGGCGGCAAGTTGGCCTTGTTTATAGGCTTGGTAACGCCGCTCCGCTTCCTCAACCCAAAGCCGTTCCGTCTCAGCGTCATCCAGCGAATCCAGACTCTCTATCAATCGCTCGGCCAAAGCCGCACGCTCGGCCACCGGCAGCATTAAGGCCGATACCTCACACGCCTTCATAGTCTGCGCCATAGTGCCTCCTGTTGGATACGAGCATAGCATCCAATGCCATCTGTCTCAATCCTTCTCTGTTCCTGACGCAGAATTAGGAAAGTGAAAGAATGGACTGATTATGACTTATAACAGAAACGCGCGGCTAGACCGCTGCCAGGCATTATACCTGTCGCGTCCCCTTGCAATCCGGGTACGTGGAACACCCCCAGAAAGCGCCCTT
This sequence comes from uncultured bacterium, assembly GCA_903861045.1. Classification (GTDB taxonomy): domain Bacteria; phylum Verrucomicrobiota; class Kiritimatiellia; order RFP12; family CAIWXQ01; genus CAIWXQ01. The sequence goes on from CAIOST010000319.1 coordinate 32,032, forward strand.
CGCCGACTTGCGCTGGCGCATAGGCTGGCCACATAGCGGGCAAGCCGGCGACGCAGGCTGGTCTTTCGCCCGTGCCTCGATGCGCTTGGCCATGAGCCGCTCGCTGAACCCGCCCGTCGCCTCAAAAGCCTGGCCTTGCGCCTCGATCTGCCGCTTCAGCATGTTCAGGGCGCGCCCGATAATCACATGCATGGCGTTGGCGACCACCACCGCGTCGTCGACATCGAGCCACGTAGCGTACTTCTGGCGCTGTGCCAGCGCGTGCTTCGCCGACTCGTGGACCATGTCGTCCGCAAACGGTGCCGGATCGAGCGAGATGGCGTTCACGGCTTGGGCCTCCGGGGCATGAACCGACCACGGTAGTTGATTGCGGTCAAGGATCACGATCTCGTAATCGCCGCGCAGTTCGCTCAGGCTCGCGCGCGCCACGTCCGTGAGCTTCATCTCGGTGTCCTTGGAAGTCGCAGAGCGCTCCGAGCCCTCGATGATATTCTGGCGTCCGCTCCGCGCGGCCTGGGTCATCTGGTCGTACTGCCGCCCCTTCGGGTCGTAGAACTTCGCACCCGCCTCGCGCACATCGTGCGTCAGAAAGCGGCGACAAAAGCGCAGCGTCTCGATCTGCACAATCGTCGCCAGTGTGAAGGAGTGCAACCGCCGGAAACCACCGTGTTTGTCGAACAGCGCAGACATAACGAACTCCCTGCCGGTTCGTGGACCGGCTTGACCGTGTTGACCACATTGACCACGTTGTCATTTTCCACCAAAAGGTCAACACGGTCAATCCGCAGCGGTTCCAAATAACAATTTCTTCGCAGGTAAAAAGCGGCTGTAGGGAGCGAGGGGAGCGGCAGACGGCGATTTTCTCAAGTTTGAGAAGAAAAAGATTTTTCGAGCGGTCTTTTTTCTTGCCTTAAATGGCTAAGCA
>CAIOST010000320.1 GCA_903861045.1 uncultured bacterium
ATGAAGCACTAGTCGGACACAACGTGTATGATTTTAAGAATAATATTGGCAAAACAGATTTACAAGAAGCTAATTTTATTATTCAGATGACTACACCAACCCGAAAGTCCCCATCCCATGATCACCCGCCAAACCATCCTCAAAGCCGGTGCCGTCGTCCTCGCCACCGGTCTGCTCGCCGGCTGTCAGGGCACCCATCAAGCCCGCACCGTCGACCCCTCCGGCTTCCTCAAAAACTACTCGCAGCTTCAGGAAGGCAAGGACAATCAGGCCTTGCTAGTCTACATCAATCCGCGGACGAATTTTGCCCGCTACAAGGGCATCCTCCTGGACCCCGTCAAGCTCTATGCCGCCCAGGGCAGCCTGCTCATGGACGCCTCCCCGGAAACCCGGCAAGGCCTGGTGAACTATCTGGACGCTGAGATTCGCCGGGAACTGGCCGGTCCCTTCTATTTTGCCACCAAGCCGGGACCGGGCGTCATGCGTTTCCGCACCGCCATCACCGACGCCCAGGGCAGCATGGTGGCCATGGACACCATCTCATCGGTGGTGCCGATCGGTCTGGCGGTCAGTGTCCTGAAATCGGGCCTTACCGGCGCCCATAGCGGCGTCGGTTCGTGCAGTATCGAATTTGAAGCTGTGGACTCGGTGACGGGCCAGCGCTTGGCCGCCGCGGTTGACAAGCGGGTGGGCGACAAGTTCACCGGCAATTTCGACAAGTTCGACCAGTGGCATGCGGTCACGGACGCCTTTGATTACTGGGCGGCCCTGCTGAAAACCCGCCTGCTCGAACTGCGGGCCGGCATCCGGCCCTGAGACGGGCGCCGATGTCAACGCCATCGCCGAAATGGATGGCCGGGTGATCCCTTTGCGGATTCCGCAGGCCGTTCTACAGTCCCAAACATGGTTTATCGCACGCGACGGCCTGCGGAATCCGCAAAAAGGTTTGACGGAGGGTTTGGGAACCGCCTTTCTTCAAAAGGGGGTTCCCAACCACACACGTGTCATGCCCCCACCCAGAGACGACCATGGACTTGACCGCGCTAGGCTTTGACGGCTGGTTTGAGCAACAGTCCGCCACCCTCCTGCAACCGGGACACCGCATGGCGCGTGTTACGGCCGTTGACCGGGATGCCTTCCTGGTCCGGGATCAGGACGCCGAGAGTTATGCGGAACTCGCGGGCAAGTTCCGTTTCGACGTCGGGGCCGTCAGCGATCTGCCGTGTGTGGGCGACTGGGTGTGTGTGCAGGGGCACGCCTCGGGCGGGCCCGCCGTGATCCATGGCGTTGTCCCGCGCAAGACGTTCCTGCGCCGCAAGTGCCCCGGCAAGACGGTCGATTTTCAAATGATCGCGGCGAACCTGGACGCCGCCTTCATCGTGCAGGCCTGGACGAGTTCCGCAACCTCCTGCGGCCGGGAGGCACCTACTGTCTGCTGGGTTCCTCCGGAGTCGGGAAGACCACCTTGGTCAACCGGCTGCTGGGGTGCGAGGCGCTTGACACCAGGGCCGTCAGCGGGACGGGGGAGGGCGTCCATACCACGGCCCGCCGCCAGTTGCTCGTTCTTGACCAAGGCGCGATGCTGATCGACACCCCGGGCATGCGCGAACTCGGCCTGCTGGTGACGGGCGACGGCTTGGACGACACCTTCGCCGGGATTGGCGAGCACGCCGTGAGCTGCCGTTTCGCGGACTGCACGCACACCACGGAACCCGGTTGCGCCATCCTTCAGGCGGTGGCGGATGGCACGCTGGACGAGGACCGGTACCAGAGCTATCTCAAGCTTAAGAAAGAGACCGAATACCACGACCTCTCCTACGCCGAGAAGCGGCGGAAGGACCGCTCCTTCGGCCGCTTCATCAAGTCCGCCCAGAAGAGCCTGGAGGAGTGAGCGGCAGACTCCGGGCGGCTCCGTTGGGGCAGGTGCGAGGTTGTGGAGCCGCCCGTCCCCGGGCGGACAAAGCCACACCGTTTCCACAAGTGGTTCCGCTGGGACAGGGGAATGGCGGCAATAGGACCAATCCCGGTTGTCGATTGCGGTCGATTGCAATCGATCGCGACCGACAGCCAGGAAGCGTCGGAATGCGTTGGGGACAGGTACACGTGGCCCCAATCATGGTATGTTGCACTGGAGCGGCTTGCGAAATCCGCAAAGGGAGCACCCTTTTCCAAAAGGTTGGCCCCAACATCGTCCGGCAAAACAGTCATGCACCCGTCGTGGGAATGTGACCCATGGGACCATTGTGACCTATGGGACGATTGGAACCGCGCCGGCGTCCCAAGCAGCCGAGCTTACCCGTTCCTAATCTCTTGTCGTTTTTAATCTCGGCGTTATTTCAAGACCGGGAGCCGCCCGCCTCGGGCGGAACTCGATGGCGTCACACCAGTTCCGCCCTTTTTATGGGGCACACCGTCCGCCAAACCATGATGCTTTGTCAATCTGCCCTATGGCGTTCTACAAGCCTTCCGCGCTCGCAACCCGAAGCAGACCCCGATCAAGGCGCCAAATGCCACCCAAAGGGCAAACCAAGTAAAAAAGGGACCTGCCATCGCGGCCTCATTTGGACACAGAGCTTCAATCGGATACAGCGAAAACGAAAGCGCAAACCCACATAGGGCGCCAAGTAGCATTGTTAAGAGTGGCTTTGCGCTAATCCGCATCGTCTGCTCGTTCCATCCCAACTCACCCGTCCCCTCGCGTTCTTTACTCGGTTGTGACTCCAAGCATGCGCCAAAATTCGGGCTCGTGGACGATTCGCAGGCCATATTGACGAGCTTTCTTGGCCTTACCGGACTGAGTGTGCGGGTCTGCAACAACCAGAATGTCCAGTTTCTTGGTGACTGAATCCACGACGGTGAGGCCATGCCGTTCGGCAAGTGACGTTGCCAGTTCGCGTGAAAGCATTGTCCCATTCAATCGACACTGTGCCTCGCCCGTGAAGCACACGCGTTTTCCCCGCAACGTGTCGGTACCCGGTGCGGCAAGCGCCTCCTGGGTGTGATCATCCGCAATCGAGCGAATGAGGCCCTCCAGTTGCTCTTGGCTTATCTCCTCAAACCCAAGTAGTCGCGCAACCAGGAGAATATCTTCCTGTTCCTTCGTCGTGACTGCGCCATCAGCACAGGCTGTCTTCACCAACCTGCGCAGGTAGTCGTCGTGAATGGCCTGGATGTGATCGAAGGTAAGTCCCCATTGAAGGGCGACCTCGACTAAGGACTTTCCTTCATCATCCTCAATTTGTCGGTCTTCGAGTGCCCGCCCAAGCAAGTCCACGTATGCCATGGACGCCCCTTGGTCCGTCGCCTGGGCCGCCACGGGCGGGAGGCGGCTGACAAGGTCTTGAATGTAGGTTGGTGCATGCGATTGCCGTTGTCGCGCCTCATCGCGCCGAATGGGGTGCTTGGTTGGGAGCAGGAGTACCGGCCACGCAATTGGTCGCAAAGGCGCAAAGCCAGAAGCGAGTGCCGGGGATTTCTGAACAAGGGCAAAAAGAAGTTTCGCCGTCGCCAATGCGTCACAGGCTGCTGAGTGCGCCTCGCCCTCGATTTCGATCCCGTGGCACGCGCAGCATGAGGTAAGCGTGCCGCCTCCGGACAGGTGCATCGTATCTACAACTTCGCACTGCGGCAACTCGACGCCGAGGCGACGAAACTCCAAGTTGAGAAACGACAGATCGAAGCGAGCGTTGTGTCCCACGAGCGCAACGGCAGGGCGCAGCAGTTCTAGAAGTGGCGTAGCGATTTCGCTGAATAGGGGAGCTTGAAGAACGTCGGAAGCAGACAATCCGTGTAAGTGAGTTGGGCCGACGTCTCGCCCGGGATTGACAAGGCTTGTGAACTCACCAACGACCGTACCCTCCTCTGACACAAGGAGTGCTGCAATCTCCACAATCCGATCATGGCGATACGGATTAAGTCCTGTTGTTTCCACATCAATAACAGCAAAGTGTTTCATTTCAATTTCCTATTGCGATTATATAGACATCCAATCGCAAAACTCGGGTCTAAAACAAAACCATCCTAATCGACATCCGGTTGGGATGAATTTACCGTGCTTGGCGGCGGCGTCAAGGAAAGCCGTGGGGGTCAGGTGAATGGCAGCTCCCAAATTCAGGCCAGACTCCGCAAGAGAAGTGAGGTGCGGTTCTCGATGATGGCGGCGACCCGCTCGAACATGGCCCCCTCTCCGGTTGCCTGACGCAGGGTGGGGGCGTGCAATTCGGTCTGCAGGGCGCGGCAAAGGCCGGCGAGGCGCTCGCGCACCATTGGCCAGCCGAGCCGGGCTTCCTTGGTCATCTTCTGCCAGTGGACAGGTGTGATGGCATCCAGGGAATCGCTCTGCCCGATCTTCATGGCCGGGGTCTTCGATAGTTCGGGCCAAGCCAGGGTGCAGACCAGATCGTAGCACGGCGCGAGCCTGCGCTCGCCCCGGTGGTAGAGCAGCGAGTAGTTCTTGCCGTGGGCATCCGCGTTCCCGATCAGCATGTTGAAGATCACGACGTTCAGGAAGTCGCGGATGTCGAGGACCGGCGCGGTGGACCAATCCCGGAGCATGGCGATGCAGTCGCGCAACCACGGACCGCCCTCCTGTTGGTACTTCCGCTCCGGGGGAAACCCCATGGCCTGGCAGAAATCTTCCTGGTGGACGCGCCGGATGGTGCCGTCGGGGCCAACCGTCCGGTCGTAGCGCTGCACGACCAGGCAGGGTTTTCCACCAATCAACCGCATGGACACCGCCGGGACAGCCAGGCCGACCGCTTTCGCCAGCGTCATGCAGAAGAACTCCGCCACGACCAAGCCCGGGAAATGTTCGGGCTCCGGTTTGACGATGTGCGTACTCGCCGTGTTGCCCAAAGGGAGGGAGACGGTGTTCCCCTCGATGACGACGGGCAGTTTGCTTTGCGCTCCGGCCAGCGACAACCGCACGCCCTCGCGCCCCGCCAGCAGTGGACGGCGAGGCAACTCGGCAACGATTTCCTGCAACTCGGACTCACTGAGTTGTCGCCGCCGTTGCTCGCCAGCCTCCGGCGGCGGCGTGCCTTCCGGCAGCAGGCTCACGGCTCCCGCACACTCCCCGCCAATCCGCTCCAAGATGGCGAAATCGTTGCGCTCGCTGACTCCGAGAATCGCGGCGATCTGCTGCCTGGGCCCTTCGTCGGGCAGGATACCAGCAAAGAACGGGCGGGCATGATTGCCGTGAAACGGTTCTTCACGCAACGGTAGCGACCGGGACAACGGCATGGCCACAGGGTTCCGCAGCCACTCCGGGTCATAGCAAAACCCAAGCAGACCATTGGCGTCTTGGGTGAGTGTGCCAACGGCATCCCGGTTCAGATAAACCAGCAGTCGCTTCACGACGTCTCCCCCGGCAGCGTTCGATCACTGCCGCCTCCCACTGCCAAGTCGAGTCCCAGCGCTTGCAGAACCTGCAGCATCTTGCCGGTTTGGCAGGTGGGCTTGCCCTTCTCCAGGTCGATGATGAAGCGCAAGCCCGTGCCAGAGGTCATGGCCAGCTCCTTCTGGGTGACCCCGAGTTCCCGCCGTCGCGCGCGGATTGCCGCACCAAGTTGGATGGTCGTTATCGTCTTCATGGTTACCGATCGGTAATATTACACACAAAGCGGATTTTTCAAACCAAACATTCCCGATCGGGAATAAGGCCGTTCCGGGCGCAGTCGCCATTCAGGATTTCGACTTCGCCCGGCAACGCCCGTTTGAGGTTTATGGTTTTTCCGGCTTGGTGGGGGTGCGGGCTTTTGAACAGATCGCCACCCTGCCGGAAATGGAGGCGATTGCGCTTGCCGGCGTCAGCCAAAGAAAAACACGGTTGCTCTCGGCTTGGGATCGTTCAAGCGGAGTACTACCGATTCAAACGGGATAACCCTATGATGAGGGGCTTAGTGGAGCACCCGCGGAACCAAGTCCCTCTCCATCAATTTGTTCGGGTTCCGGTCTTGTCTCCGCGATTCGAGCAATGTCGCTGCAACAACCCAAGGAAAGCACGATATGATCATCGCCTTGCAAGCCTGTGTCCCCGACGAGAGAAAAACGGAACTCCTTCTGCCCGTTAAACCTTTGGCTCTTCTGAAAGATGCCTTCTGCCCACTCATACGCTCGGTAACTTCCGTGGTCTTTGTCATAGGTCACTGGACCGAGTTGAAAACCGAGGATGCATGCCTCGTGAGCAACAGCCGCATCGCGAACTCTCTGCGCGAACGCAAGGGGGTCAGTTATCTGGATGACCGTGTCTCTGTCACGCCACGTGGCGAGGATCGTTGTCGGTTGCGCTTCCATTGTCGCACACCAGAAAGATCGCAGAGATCGCAAAGATAAAACAAGCTAAAATGAGCAATTAATCTTTGTGTTCTTTGCGTTCTTTGTGGTAGAATAAAGGATCAATTTTAACTTTAATTGGAATTAGGCTGTAGGCTGAAGGCAATTAAAATCTCGCCCTAATCCG
>CAIOST010000321.1 GCA_903861045.1 uncultured bacterium
CGCAACAGTCCTCCGGAAGAGGGCACGGAAACGCTACGCCAGCTCCGTGCCTCCGTGTCTCCAGCGTAGCGGGTGGTGAATCAAAGCGGGGGCAACGAAACGTGGATGCCCATCAACGGTCTAGTCATTTCGGGGACATACCACTAATTCTTCCAACTCTCGCAGTTTGGGGGGGGGCTTCCTCCCGTGCGGTGTTCTGTGATAGATTGCCCTCGTTCGCTACGGGGTCCTATGCCGCTGCCGATTCGTCAATGGTGTGCACTGGCTTATGCCACGCTTCTGGAGGGGATGCAGCAACCTGCCGCCCTCTTGTTGCTTTTGTCTAGCGTGGTGTTGACGGGGCTGACGCCGGTCTTCCAGTTTCATGCGCTGGGTGAAGAGGGACGCTTGGCGCGTGACAGCGGGCTGGCCTTTCTGCTGGTCTTTGGCCTGGTGCTGGCCGCTACCTCCGCCAGCAGCAGCCTGTCGGCGGAGATCGAGCGCGGCACGGCGGCCGCCACCCTGTGCAAGCCCGTGCCTCGTCCCCTGTTTCTCCTGGCCAAATATGGCGGGGTGATGGGGTTGGTCACCATCTTCTGGGTCGCGACGCTGGCAGCGACGTTGCTGGCGGAACGCGCCTCGGAACACTTTGTCATGCTGGGTGACGAGGTGGGTTCCCGCTCCGATTGGCTCACGACCACCTTGGCCGTGTTGGGCCCTGCCGCGGCCCTGGGGGTTGCCGGGGTGCTGAACTTCTGGCGGCGTGCCCGCTTCGGCGTGGCGGCGTTTCTCGGGATTCCGCTCGCCCTGCTAGCCGTGTTGTTGGCGTGTGGCTGTTATACCCGCTTCGGCCACCTCACCTGGTATCAGCTTGATCTGAATGGGCGCGTCCCGGCCGCAGCGATCCTGATCTGGCTGGCGCTGGCCATGCTCGCGGCGCTGGCCAGTGCGCTGGCCACGCATCTGCGCAGCGGCCCCACACTGGCCATCTGTCTGTTGCTGCTGGCGTGTGGCCTGATCGGTGATCTTTGGGTGGGGCCGTCGTCGCTCTGGTCCTGGCGCGGCGTACTCGGCGGGCTGGCCCCTAACTGGCAGCATTTCTGGTTGTGCGATGCCTTGGCGGACAATGGGCGCATACCATGGGGCTATGTCGGAGGGGCGGCGATTTATGCCGGTACCTGGTCCGCCCTGGCGCTGGGCGTCGGCGCCTGCGCCTTGCGCCATCGTGATTTGGGATAGCCGCAACAACGCATACCATGAATACTCCTGTCATTGAAACGTGCGGGTTACGCAAAACCTTCTGCGACTTTTGGCACCGGCCCAAGGTCGAAGCGGTGGTCAGCTTGGATCTGCAGGTACAGGCGGGCGAAGTTTTTGGCTTGCTGGGACCCAATGGCTCCGGCAAGAGCACCACCATTAAGCTGCTGCTGGGGTTGTTGCACCCCTCAGCCGGCACCATCGCCGTGCTGGGGCGGCCGCCGACGGATGTGCAGGTCAAGGCGCGCATCGGCTACCTGCCGGAAGTGTCGCATTTGCATGCGTTCCTCACCCCGCGCGAAACCCTGCGCTATTACGGCAGCCTCTTCGGCTTAGATGCGCCTACCTGCCGGCAACGCACGGAGGCGCTGCTCGACATGGTGGACTTGCGGCGCGCCGCCGACCGCCCGGTGGGGGAGTTCTCCAAGGGGATGGCCCGACGCGTAGGACTGGCCCAGGCGCTGGTGAATAACCCGGATCTGCTGATCCTGGATGAGCCCACCTCCGGGCTGGACCCGGTGGCCTGCCGGGAGGTCAAAGATCTGGTGCGCCTGCTGGCGCGTGCCGGCAAGACCATCCTGCTGACTTCCCACCTGCTGGCGGATATCGAGGATGTGGCCGATCGCGTAGCGATCCTGCATGGCGGTCGCCTGCAGGCCGAGGGGCGCGTGGCTGATCTGCTGCGGCGGGCGGATGCCGTGCGGTTCCAAGTCGAGGGGCTGACGGTGGACGCGGCTGCGGCCATCCGTCAGGAACTGGAAATGCGAACCCAATGCCCGGTCGCGCTCGACCACCCCGCCATGGACCTGGAGACTTACTTCCTACAGGTGGTGGCCCGCGCCGCGAATCGCGACACGGTCACGACGCATTTCCGCCCGGCCGAGTTCCTACTGGCCAACCGCGGGCCAGGAGCGCGCACGGATGGGTGAGGCGCTACCATCGGGGGGCCGTTGGCCGGGTAAGCTGCGCGCTATCATGGCCGTGGCCGGATTGTCCGTGCGCGCCGCGGTACGCTCGCGCGTGGTGCTCTCCCTGGTGCTCTTGTTGGTGGCGGGCGTGATCGGCATTCCGCAACTGGTGGCTGGTGACGGCTCGCCCGCCAGCGCCCTGCAGGTGCGGCTGTGCTACACCCTGGCCACCAGCGTGGTGGTGCTCGGACTGGTCACGCTCTGGGCCGCTTGTGCGGCCTTTGGTTTGGAGATCGACAGCCGGCGCATAGAGTTGACGGCCGTGAAACCCGTCCAGCCGTGGATGCTTTGGCTGGGGCGCTGGCTGGGGATTCTTCTGCTGGATGCCGTGCTACTGGCAGGTGTGGCCATCGCTGTACGCGTGCAGTTGCTGGGGTATGCGGCTGCGGGTTTACCAGGCGCAACCAACGCCGCGGTGCTGCTGCTCAGCCGCGCCGTGTCCCAACCGCTGCTGCCAGCGCCGGAGGACGAAGCGCGCCAAATCTTTGAGCAGCTACGGCAGTCCCAGCGACTCCCGGCCGATGAGGCGCCTGAGACGTTTTTTCGCAAGCTGGTGCAGCAATGCCGGTATCGCTATCAGCCCATTCACCCGGGTGAGTCTGCGCTCTGGCGCTTTCCGTTGGCGCACCCGGTGGCCACGGATGGCCGGTTCTGGGTGCGGCTGCGCTTTGATACCGGGGGGCAGTCGCTGGCGGATGTGCGCGGCCTCTGCCGTGTGCGCCGTCCCGGCGCCACCACGTGGGCGGCGGAAGTCGCTGTGAATGAACTGATCCGCAATGAGCTGGAAATCCCGATCACGGCGCGCTCCCTGGCGCAGGCGCCAGAACTGGAAGTGGCGTTCCTCTATCAGGCGGATGCCAAGGCCGCACCGCTGCTGGTGCAGCCGCGTACGGCCCTGGCCGTGTTGACGCCGCTGGGGACGTTCAACGGCAACCTGGCGCGCGTGATGGTGGCGCAACTCGCCATTCTGGCGGCACTGGCGGCGCTGGGGCTTACCTTGGGGGCGTGCTTCTCCTTCCCGGTGGCGGCGTTTGTGGCCACGGCCGTGTTACTGGCTTTGCTGGTGACACCCGATGATGCGCGGGAGCTGTTGCCGACGCGCCTGGCGGGCGAGGCACCGCCCGGGTTGGTCGCAGGTATGGCGCTGGGCGTCAACCGCACCATGGCGGCCGTGATCCGCCCCTTGGTGCAACCCGAGCCCTTGACGCACGCCGTGGCAGGTGAGCGCGTACCGGCGTCGGATCTGTGCCAAATGTGGCTGTGGGGCGGGGCGGTCTATCCGCTGGTACTGGCGTGGTTGGCCAGTGCGGTCTTGCGCCGGCGCGAACTGTCCCGTCAAATGGCAGGTGGGTGAATACGAACATGGCCATGGTACATAACCGCTGGCGGCGCCTTGTGCCGCTGTTGTTGCTGATGGGGATCGCGCTGCTGGTGGTCTGGCAGAACCGTCGACTCGGCGAGCGCCGGCGCGCGGGCTTGCCGGGCGCCCCCGCCTATACCGCCGATGCACCGCCGTTCCTGAATTTCTTAACCGTGGGGCTCGGCGGCTTTCGCGGGGTGGCCGCGGAAGTCCTCTGGGCGCGCGCAGACCGCCTGCAGGAAGAGGGGCGCTATTTCGAGCTCGTGCAATTGGCCGGGTGGATCACCTGGCTCGACCCCCATGCCACCGAAGCCTGGGTCTATAATGCCTGGAACATGGCCTATAACATCAGTGTCATGATGCGCCGCCCGGCGGACCGCGTGCGCTGGGTGGACCATGGCATCGCCTTGCTGCGGGATGACGGCCTGGCTGCCAATCCCCGCTGCGCCCGCCTCTACCGTGAACTGGCTTGGCTCTATCAGCATAAGATCGGCTCGTCGGACGACACCGCGTACCAGGCGTACCAGCTCGCGCTGGCAACCACGCTGGCACCGCTGCTGCAGCCCGATGGCCGGGTGGCGGACACACCATCCAACCGGGTGGCGCTGGCGGCCCTGCGTCTGGACGCACGGCGCATGCGGCAGGTGGAGGAGCAGTTCGGCCCGCTCGACTGGCGTGTGGCCTCCTCCCATGCGGTCTACTGGGCGGTCCAGGGGCTGCCGTATGCGCGCGGCCAGGAGCGGCTCGCCAGTCGACGTGCGGTCTATCAGCCGTTGCTGCAGGCCGTGCGCACCGGACGCTTGACAGGCGATCTCGCCCCAGGGGATCTGCGGATGGCGCCCAATCCTCAGGTCATCCGCCCCGCCTTGCAGTTTATGGCGGAGACGCTGCGTGAGACGCCCTCGCCAGGGGTGCGCATGGCCTATGCCTTCTTTCTGCTGCAGGCCATCCGTCAGGCCGATACCCTGGGCGAAACCGCGCAGGTGGCGGCATGGTTACAGGAGCTGCAGCGCGTGAGCGCAGGGGTGTTGCGCCCCATCACGCTCGAAGCGATCCGGCGCGGGGAGATGCCCGAGGCGCTGCGCTAAGTGGGGCGCTGGCGGTAGTGAAAAATTCTACCGGCATTCGGTCAGCAGCTCAGCGCGATGGCGCGCCACGAATTCGTCAAGATCGTCCTGCCAGGGGCGCATGCTGTTTAACCCGGCCTGCTTGAGCGCCGCATTCTCCAAGATGGAGTTGACGGGTCGCACGGCGCGGGTGGGGTACTCCTCGTTCCGGCACGGCTGCAGGTTGTGCGGCACGTGCATGGCCGCCAGAAAGCGCGCCGCAAATTCGTACCAGGTGGTATACCCTTCGTCCGTGGCATGGAAGAGCCCCGTGGCGTCGGCTTCGATCACCGTGCGAAGCTGCTCCGCCAGCCGCCAGGACCAGGTGGGGGAGCCGTACTGGCCGTTGACCACCCGCAGGACGCGCTCCGGTTGGCGCAGTGCCAGGCGCAGCATGGTCTTGGGAAAGTTTCCGCCATGCCGCCCGTATAGCCAGGCGGTGCGCAGAATGGCCCAGCGCCGACAGTTAGCCGCGATCGCGACTTCGCCGGCCAGCTTGGACTGCCCGTAGCAGGAGAGCGGATGGGGCGCGTCGCTCTCTGTGTACGGCTGGGGCACGGGGCGCTGCCCGTCAAAGACATAATCCGTGGAGATGTGGATCAGGCGCGCTCCGCCGGCCTCGGCGGCCTGCGCCAGCACGGCCGGGCCGGTGGCATTCACCCGCATCGCGTCGTCCCGGTGCTCCTCGCAGTCATCCACGCGGGTGTAGGCGGCGCAATTCAGCACCACGTCGGGGCGAAGTTGCGCCATCACCTGCTGCACCTGGCTGGCATCGGCAATGTCCAACTCGGGCAAATCGAGCGTGGTCACGGTATGCGCGGGTTGCAGCACGCGGGTGCAGTCCCGGCCCAATTGCCCCAGGGCGCCTGTGATGAGAATCTTCATGGCTGCATCTATTACGCTACGGGGCGCGGACTGTCAACCGGAATTGCCACGGAACCATGAAACAAGGGCGCATCCTTGTTTAATTACAGAGTTGCGTTCAGTAGGCCGGAACTCCGGTTCCGGCCATGGAATGGGCCGCAACCGGAGTTGCGGCCTACAACACTACAATGATCGCTACGCGCGCGCCGCGCCGGCGGGCTCGCCCTGCCCTTTA
>CAIOST010000322.1 GCA_903861045.1 uncultured bacterium
AGCCGGTAGGTTGAACTCGGCAGGGAAAGGCCATCAGCAAGCGAAGCATGCGGGTGATCCAGGCTTGTGAGGCTGCGAAGCGCAATGTGATCTTGCGACTGAAACGTGTCAGGCGCGTCCCAACCGTTAGAAATTCAAACCATTTATGTCAAAGCTCCATGCGTATCATGTTTGCTTGTATTCGCTTACCACTATGGGTGACGCGCCTCCAGAGGGGCTTAACTCTGGCACATGAGCAGTTGCCGTGCTTTCACTTTTCTGGCCTCGCCAGCTTTTTACGACAGTCAGGGCGAAAGGCGGGTGTCATATGAAGGTGCGTGAGATGATCGAGAAGCTTGGCCGGTTGAATCCGGAGGCTGAAGTGCAGGTGTGGGATACGGAGTTTAACCAGGAGACTGAGCGGGTTTTGTGAGTTCCATGCTGGATGGCACGGTGATGGTCTCGGAGGTGGATTTTGAAGTCATTGGCAAGCGGATGGCTGCGCCTCGGGTGCCGAGCGGGTTGCGCATGGCATCACGCCCCCGCCTCCTGGAGAAACTCGCCCACGGCAAGCATTCGATCTCGCCCAGTTTGAACGGCCGCTCCAGGTCGCCGACGCATATGAGCCGGGCTTCGTGATGATCCTCGCGAAATGCGTGCAGCCCCCGCAGTTCGGCAGACCGATGACCGCGCCGCTCTTAATCTCGACCGCCCAGACCCCGTGTCCGGTATCCAATGAGAGCATCGCCATAGGGTGGTCTTCCCTGTCTGACGAGGCCCGAACAGAAAGTAACTCTGCTCGCCCAAAGGCAATCGCAATTCCCGGTTATACATAGCGAACTCGCTAGGTTATTAATACACGGTGTAATTTACGCAGCGCATTGTCTGCCTGTCGTCTCCGGCTGCGGCGGTGGACGCTATGGTGGCGTTTACCCGCGCCTGCGAACAATCATGTTGCATTATGTAAACCAATGGTTTACTTTTGTGGTGTGTATTCAAACAGGTGCGGGCGCGGAGTAGCGGCGTGAGTTCGAAATTGAATCGTTTGATGACAGACCTGCCGTCTGGAGCGGTTGCGGCCTCGGCGTGGCTTGCAAAGCAGGGTATATCCCGGCAGTTGGTTCGGAAGTATCTGGCATCCGGCTGGCTCAAGGCTTTTGGTCGTGGGGCGTTTGTCCGGCCGCACGACTCGGTGGATTGGTTGGGTGGCGTTTACGCCCTGCAGCAGCTCGGCTTGCCCGTACATGTGGCGGCTGACACCGCGTTGGTGCTTAAGGGCTACGGGCATTTCTTACCGCTCGGTGGCCAGCAACGTGCTTATCTTTTCGGCGAGCGGCGTAATAACCTCCCGGCTTGGTTTCGAGGGCACGCTTGGCAAGTGAAAATACGAGTTTCTTTTCCAAAACTCTTCGACCTGGCAGAGCCGACCGGCTTCACCGATTTTCGATACGGAGCGTTCACCGTGAGGATTTCTGCGCCGGAGCGGGCGATCCTTGAGCTGCTGCACCTCGCAACCACGAACGACACGATCAACTATGCCATCGAATTGATGGCCGGGCTGGGATCATTGCGTCCGCAGGTCGTGCAGGTTCTTTTGCAAGGGTGCCGGTCTGTCAAGGTGAAGCGAGCACTCTTATGGATGGCGGAACAGGCACAACATGAGTGGGTCAGCCATCTGGATCTGAGTCGACTGGAGTTGGGCAAAGGGACGCGGCTATTTTATCGCGGTGGAACGGTGAACAAGAAATACCACATCACTGTCCCTCAACCGCAGGAACTGCCAGATGCTTGACGACCGGTAGTTGGCTGAGATAGAAAACGACGAGCTTGGAGGTGTGATCATGCTGCCAAAGGATTTGCTGGCTCGCAAAGAGGGGCCGTGTTTTGAACGGAAGAGCATTAGGATGGAACCGAAGGCGTTGGCCGTGCCGTTGGTCGCGTTTGCCAATGCTGATGGCGGGTTGATGGTGATTGGCGTGAATGATGCCGGCGAAGTGGAAGGCGTGGATGGATTGGACCGGCAGGTGAATGAGTTGCTACGCGTGCCCTTCGATTTCTGCAAACCGACCGTGAAGGTCGATTTCAAGTTTGCCGCCTGTACGGATCGCAAGGGGCTGCCGAACCGGGTGCTGCTGTTGACGGTTCACCAGAGTCCAAGCGTGCATGCCACCCAGGCGGATGAGGTGTACTACCGCGTCGGGGATAAGTCAAAAAAACTCACATTCGACGAGCGCATGCAGTTGATGTATGACAAGGGTGACCGGTTCTATGAGGATACGCCGGTGGGTGGCGCAACGTTGGCCGATCTGAATCTTGATTTTGTTAAACAGTATGCGCGTCAGATCGGCTATTCAAAGACGCCGCTGCATTTCCTGAAGGAAAACAACGGGTTCGTAAAAACAGGCAAGGGCGCCGATCACGTCAGTGTCGCGGCCGTCCTGCTGTTCGGCAAGGTGCCACAACAATATTTTCCGCGAGCGCGTATCCGTTTTATCCGTTACGAGGGGACGCAGGAACAGACCGGTGCTCGCATGAACGTGATCAAGGACGTGACCTTCGATGGAACCATTCTGGAGATGACTCGGAAGGCGATTGCGTTTGTCACGACGCAGATCAAGGAACACTCCTATCTCGGCAAGGCCGGGTTGTTTGTCACAGACGCCCAGTATCCCGAGTTCGTGCGGCAGGAGATCGTCGTTAATGCCGTCGCACACCGCGATTACAGCATCAAGGGCACGGATATCCAGATCAAGATGTTCGACGACCGGTTGGCGGTAGAAAGCCCCGGAACCTTGCCCGGCCTCGTGCGCCTGAACACCATGCGAAACGTCCATTTCTCGCGAAACCCCAAGCTCGCCGCTTTCCTAAAAGATTACGGTTACGTCAAGGAGTTCGGCGAGGGGGTCGACCGGATGTGTGCTGAATTGACGGGGCTTGGGCTGCCGGAGCCGGAATATCAGACCGTGTCGTTCATGTTACGCTGTACCGTCAAGGCGGCGGAAGTGCGCGAACAACCGGCTGACGTGGATGCTCCCCCGCCAGATTCTTCGACGTCTGGGTGCAAAGCGATCCAGAAGACTGCCCAGAAAACTGTGGAGAAAACTGTGGAGAAAACTGTGGAGAAAATCCTGCTTCTCCTCGGCGAGAATCCACGCATCACGCAAAGCCAACTGCAAGGTGAAACGGGGTTAACGCGGCGAGGTGTGGAATGGCAAATGCAGCAACTCAAGGCCGATGGACGCATCCGTCGCATCGGCCCGGACAAGGGTGGCCACTGGGAGGTGCGGAAGTGAACACCCTGCTGACCAATGGGTAGTTTCTGCGGATCAGCCTTCGCTTTCCCGGGGCTTGTCCTCGTTCATCTTTTTTCGGAAGGTCTGCACGCTGCCCTGCAAGGCGCACAAGGCACGCTCGAAAACGGCTTGGAAGGCTTCCGGGGGCGAGCAGAACATCTGGACCGCCGCGACCGTGTTGTCCTTCGTGGGGTAGACCTTGGCGACCTTGGTTCGCGAGGTAGTTTCTGTACATTTCGGCGCGTTCCGACTTGGTCATGGGCGTGCTCCTGGTTGTGTTGTTGTTGTTGTTGTCGAAGGTTTGTAACTTGGAAAGTCCGCTGGCGTGCTGGCGCATGAAATCCGGCGCATCGGGCATCGCTGAGTCCGGGAAATCCGGGGACATACACAGGCATGCCATGCTGGCAGGTGACAGATTTCCGGTTTCGAGGCCGGGCGGCAGCATGATGAAGATGGGGTGGTTATCGTACATATGGATTCCTTCTCCCGCCAGCCAAGGCGCGTAGTTCCGCCAGGCTGCCACCGCGCCGGCAGTAGCCACAGTAGAACAGATTGCGGGTGGCCTGTATTTCCAGCAGGTGGTTCGTTCCTGGGCAGCGCGCCTGCCAGGCATCCGGTCGGGTGCCTTTGGAGCGTGGCGCTAGTGCCAGTTCCTGCGCCAGCCGGACGATCTCCGTGGCCTCCTTTGTGGTCTGTCGCGGGTGCTCTTGCTCCATGGTTTGGATCAGGTCCTGAAAATCGGAGGCTGTGACCAGCCCGGGGTAAAGCAGCTTCCCGGGCGGAGAGAAGCCGCCCAGCGCACGCAGAAACAGGCCCAGCATCCTCCCATGGGCGCACGTGGCGCGGCCCTGCCTGGCAAGCGAAACCGCGCACCCCTGGCTTAAGATCGACGGTTCGTGGAGCGCCGGCCGCGACTTACCGGCATCGGTCAGGATCAGCATCCATGAGACATCGGCGCCCTCCGCCCAATCCAGACTATTGACGATCCATAGTTCATCACGAGCATCTGTTCGCCGGGCGAAAGCCAGCACGGCTAGCTTGTCCACGCCTGTGGCAATTTCGAAGGCGCAGAGAAATCGCAGGTCGTCCGGCAGGCGCGCGGGATGCGCCTGCGTTTTCAGGTAGGGGTCTATGAATACGGCATCGTCTTGGTTCATGGTAGGGCCGTTCGCGGCATGGGCATAAATAGCCGATAGCTTCCGGAAAGTAGAATAAGCTTGGGGCGCAGGCGTAAGAATTTGGCGCATGACCAGTTGATGGCGGTTATCGCCACCCAGATGGGCTCCCGGAGGAAGGCTACGCTTGCCTCAATGCCAAACGTTAGCTATACAGTAACCACTGCTTCGGGGTGGTACACTTTCCGATGGCCACCAGCAGTTGGGTGCGGATAGCGCAAAAGTGCGGCCACCGCCGAAGACGGGAGGGTGGCTGGGGGCGTGATGCATGGGGTTGATGGGATGGCACTATGATAACGAAGCACGCATTAACGAAACTGTTGCGGGCGGGCGAAAGCTATCGGGTGGAGCGGACATCGTCGGCCACCAACACCGATAAGTTTTGCCAGGCTATCTGTGCGTTTGCCAACGACCTGCCCAACGGCGGGCAGCCGGGGTATTTGTTGCTCGGCGTCAAGGATGACGGCACGCTCTCCGGGCTTCGGGTTACGGATGAACTGCAGCAGCAGATGGCCGCGTTGCGCAGCGATGGCAACATCCTGCCATTGCCGTTGATGACACTGGAGAAGGTGACATTTCCGGGTGGGGATGTGTTGGTGGTGGAAGTTAAACCCTCGCTGTTCCCGCCGGTGCGCTATTGCGGGCGGGTCTGGGTGCGCATCGGGCCGCGTAAGGACGTGGCGAGTGAGGTGGAAGAGCGCTTACTGGTGGAGCGGCGCACGGCCACCATTACGACGTTCGACACCATGCCGTGCGTGGGCGTGGGGGCGGAGGCGCTTGATCTTGAGCTCTTTGCCGCCAAATACCTGAAGCGGGCGATTCCTGCGGATGTGCTGCGGACAGACAAGAGGGCTGTTTTGGATCAGATGGCCGCCTTGCGGTTGTTTAATCTCGACAATCAATGCCCGACGTTTGCCGGATTGCTGTTGTTCGGGAAGCAACCCAAGCATACCTTGCATGGTGCTTATGTCCAGTATGTGCGCTTCGGCGGGCGGACGAACGGCTCGCCGATATTGAATGAGTTGCGCTTTGAGGAGAATATTCTGTCGCTGATTCCAAGGCTGGATGATTTTCTGGATGCGGCGGTCATCCAGCGCTGGCCTGTTCCGATCTCCACGTTGCAGGAGAAAATGGTCTTTAATTATCCGCGTTGGGCGGTCCGCGAGTTGATGATGAATGCGATCATGCACCGCGATTTTCAATCCAATGCGCCGATTAGGCTGTACCAGTACGAGGATCGGATTGAGATTATGAACCCCGGCGGTCTGTACGGGAATGCCCGGCCGGAGAATTTTCCGACGGTCAATGATTATCGGAACCCGGTCATCGCCGAGGCCATGAAGGTGATGGACTATGTAAACATGTTCAGCCGCGGCGTTGGTCGAGTGCAGGAGGTGCTTCACGAGAACGGGAACACGGAGGCTGTATTCGACCTGGGAAAGATCACGGTGTTTAATGTGGTTGTTCAAGCGAATCCGGAACCGGCGTCAGTCGGGGCGGTCGAAACATTGCAAACGCCTATCAAAACGCCTATCAAAACGCCTATCAAAATTATGGCGGTGTTGGCCGAAAATCCGAATCTTACCTTGACTGAAGTAGCCGGAAAGCTCGGCAAATCGCATAGCGCGGTGCATCGGGCATGTGCAAAACTCATTGAACAAGGGCGGTTAAAGCGTGTTGGCCCGGACAAGGGTGGCCACTGGGATGTTCTGAAGTGAACACCCTCCTGTTCAACCAGAATATTATCAAGGGGGATCACTGGAAGGCCGTCGATCCTACGGATGTGTTCGGATGAGCGCCGCCAGCTCGCTGAGATCATGGCAGACCAGCCCAGGTTGCATAGCCTGGAGGCGTGCGGCGTCGGTGTAACCACCCAGTACGGCGCAGGTGCGGAGGCCTGCGCCGTGCCCGGCTTCGATGTCGTGCTCCATGTCGCCGACGTAAAGCGTGGTGGCCGGATCAAGCCGGTTTTCCGACACGATCCGGCGGAGCGCGTAGGTCTTGTCGCCCAGACCGACGTAGGTTTGCTGAATGTGTTTGCAGAACTCCCTCTGGAAGGCATCCTTGTTCATCGGCGGCAAGCCGCAGGCGGAAAGCACGTGGTTGGTGGTCAGGAAGACCGGCGTCGGGTCATCCACCAGTGTGCCAGACCAGTCCAGGATAATGACGCGGATGGGTGCGGCCGGCGTGGCTGGTACGGCGCAACTGCCGACCTGCTGGCGTGGGGCGGAACAGGTGGCGGGGGGTGAGTCGGGACAGGGTGGCGTAGGCATGTGCGGCGTGCTTCCTTTCTTGCGGCATAAGTAAATAGCCGCAGGCAGGCGGAAAGTAAAATATATCGTAACGGCTCAGGTGCCAATGTTCAGTGGTCGGGTCAGGGGCGGGGCCGCCGGACCCGCCGCCGCCACAGGCGTGCGCATGCATCTGCCGTAAGGCTTGGGAGGGAGAGGCTCCCGCCGAGCCGGACACGTCTCCGTTCACCGCGCCTGTGCGACGCACTCCATACCTGCCCATTTTGTGCGGAAATCAACGTCAAACTTTACGCCAGTAATTGCACAGCAAAAGCCCTGCTCAATGATCCGGTTTGTGGCTTCCATCATCCAGTCGGCATCACAGGGCAAACCGGTTTTACACGATCTGCCGATGGCCGCGCTGGCGGCCCGCTGTGCGTGCCTGAGAATGCGTCCCTCTGGCGTATTGGCATCAATGAGAGGTCGAGCTATGCGTTTGCGACGAGTTTCCCATGCCTTATGCGCCGCGTCACTGCGGGATGTGTTTTGCGACATACTAACATCTCAGTAAAGTGTTCATCCGTTGAAATGGTGCAGAATAGCACTTGGCGTTAGGGTAAATCCACCGGCAGCACAAACCCATTCAGCGGCATGTGGACGTAGCAGGCGAGCATCGGTTTGCCAAGGGCGGTAGCAAGGGTTTGGGCGTAGGCATTCAACTGGCCGCCAAAGGTGGCTACCTTGCGCATAACCTCTGCCGGTGTGCCTGGGTAGCTCTTGTGGTCCAGCAGTATAAAGCCGTCCGGTAACTCCAGGACCAGGTCAGCCGTGCCGCGCAGAATGGAGCCGTTGGGCAGTTTGGCTGTCACAGGACGCTCCTTGTGCCAGACCGCCTGCGGCCATTGGGTGGTGACCCAGTTACGTAGGTTATCGCTGGCGGTCACAACCGCCTCTGACGTCAGCGCGCCAGACACCTGCCAGTTCGTCAGTAGCGTACTCGCCATTTGCTGCCGGTCCGTTAGGGTGTACTCCGGCCGATCCGCGGCTAGGAAGCCGTGGAGCGCCATGCCGATATTCACCATCTTCGGTTGGCCAGCCAGGGCGATCCGGTCGCCAATCTGCTCTGGGGTGCCAATGGTGGCCACGCCTGCCAGCGACGAGGGCGAGGTGTATGCGGCGGAGTAGGCCGGTGTAGTTGTCGGGATGGCATGCCAGGCGCCTGGCACCAGCGGGGCAGGGGGGCGCTCTTCGGGCGTACAGGCGCGTAAGGGCGCGGCATGGAGCAGACCGGCGCATGCCAGTTGTCCACCTGCCGTTGCCGCCAGTAGGGGTTTACCGACTTCGGTACAGAGCAGGCGCAGAATGCCGCTGGCGAGATGCGGGCGCTGCTCTTCGTCCTCTGCCTTGGCTTTCTTGCTGCTGCCGGTGGTAGGCTTATCGGGTTTTGTGGCTAGGATCAGGCGATCACGTGCGCGTGTCCAGATCACGTAGAGTAGACGCAGATCTTCCTTTTCCCCCTTGGTCGCCAGTTCTTGGGAGAGCGGGGTTTGCACAACATGTTCGAGGTATGCGGCTTTGGTGAGTGACTTGCCATAGGGGTTGGGCCAGAAGTGCAGCTTCCGCCCGGCCAGCGGGTTCTCTACCGTGGTTTTGCCGCCTGCCAGTACATGCACGCCCAGAGCATGGGCTTCCCGTTCCGAACCCAGTTCGAAGAGGATAACGATGGGCCATTCGCACCCCTTGGAGCCATGCCAGGTACAGACCGTCACCGCATCGGTGGCGGCCGAGGCCCAGCCCGCATCGGCGTTGCTGGCCAAGATCCCTGCGCAGTGGGTCAGGAAACCGACCGTGGTGCAGGCGCTTTCCGACCCTTCGCACTGCGCGACAAAGCGGGCCGCCATGGCACGCAGGGCATCCACATTCTCCATACCCAGAGTGCTGCGCCCCCATTGCAGGCAGAACTCCTGGATCTGGGTGGCGGCCACGACGGCATCAAAGGCAGCGAGTACGCCCAGGGGGGGCGGGGGGAAAATTGGGGTCGTATTGAAAGCGCCGATTAAAATCGGCAGAGAGTAGAGAATGAAAGAGTCTCACGGTGAAGGTGTAGCGAACCGCACCGGCTCCGAGTCATGCCTCGACGACCCGCGAGGGCGTGGGGAAGCGTTGACAGGGGAAAGCACAGGCGA
>CAIOST010000323.1 GCA_903861045.1 uncultured bacterium
AATGTCACGCTGACAATCGCGCTCCGCTGTTTCCCTGAAGAACCCCTGCCGGCGGTTATAGAACGCCTAGCAGAGACAAAATCCCAGAGCCTTCGATTACTGCAACGGCGGCGGTTGTGAACGCCAAAGGGAAAGACCATGGGAGGGGGGCGATGCCAGTTGTCCCGGCGCCTGCCGCGGTTCACAACACCTGATTCAGCTTTTCTTCCAGCGCTTGCACCTTTGCCTGTAAGGCGGCCAGGGTTTCTTCCAGTTGCGTGAGGCGCGCCGGATCGATGGCGGGGGCGCCGTACGCGGGCTCGCTGGCGGAGGTGCTGAAAGGGGCGGGGGTGGTTTCGGTGACGGCGACGGGGCCGCCGAGCAGGTGCATGAAGCGTGCTTCACGCTTGCCCGGTTCCCGTGCGAGCTTCACCACAAATGGTCCCTCACGGTGCGCCTGAAGCTCTTGCAACAGCGCTTCGACGGTCGCCGTGTCGGCATACGGGTGCATGCGCTCGGCGCGAGCGCGCAGCTCGGCGGCGGTCTGGGGACCGCGTAACAGTAGCTCGCTCAGCAACGCCACGGCGCTGTCCGGCACATGATAAACATCCAGAAAAGCATGGCGGTATTTGGCGACGCGGCTACCGGCCATGGTCACCAGCCAGACCAGCTTCTTCTCGCGCATGGTTTCGGTGGCGCGGATGATGCTGGTCTCCGTGAGTTGCAGGACCGGGTCACGATTGTTCTTCTGGTTGCAGGCGGAGGTCAGCGCATTGATCGTCAACGGATAATAATCCGGCGTTGTCCGCTCTTTCTCAATCAGGGCACCGAGCACACGCGCCTCGATGGCCGAGAGGATCGGCCACTCCGGGGGGGTCGGGGTGGTGGGCTCGGCCGGTACGGTGGTGGCAGGTATGATTTCGGCATCCATGTGTGCAACTCCTCGACTTTATGGGCGTGGTGCCTGGCGTGTGGCCTTTTTTACTGGTTTGCCTTGCAGGGCCGCAGTATACACCTGCCGCGGGGTGGTGTCATGTGCGCGGGCGAGGCGGGCGCAATCTTCAAACTCGGGGGACCGGACCAGATCCTCCCCCTGACGGCGCCCGATCTTGAGCCGCACCGGGCCGAAGCGCGTGGCGACGGTGGCGAAGTGGCGCTCCAGGATCTCGCGGGTAACTGGGTAGGAACGGATGCCGAAGGTGGTGGTGGCGCGGAAGATCTGCTCGCGCAGGGTGGCGGCGTGGTCGGCCGTCACCAAGGCGCTCAGGATGGTCCCGGGGCGCCCCTTCTTCATAATCACGGGCGTGGCCCAACTATCGAGGGCGCCTTTCGCCAGCAGTTGGGTCAGCAGGTCGCCGATCCATTGTGGATTACAGTCGTCGAGATTGGTTTCGAGGACCAGCAAGTCGGGCGCGTCGGCACCGACGACTGGGGGTGCCGCAAGGCCTTCCAGCAACGTGGCGCGCAGCACGTTGGGACGGTTGCACAGGGCGCGCTGGCCAAAGCCGAAACCCGTGGCCACCACCTGTGTGGTGGCCGGTGGGGCCGGCAGCTCGGCGCACCACGTCGCGAGCAGGGCGGCGGCGGTGGGGGTGACGAGCTCAAACGGCTCGTCGGTCTGGCAGACGGCCAGGCCGGCCAGCAGGCGCAGCGTGGCAGGGGCGGGGTTGGGCATGCACCCATGCGCACAGGTGATGGTGCCGGTTCCGCACGGCAGGGGGCCAACGCTGATGCCTGACACGCCGAGTTGGCGCAGGGCTAAACAGCAGCCGACAATGTCAGCAATCGAATCCGTGGCACCGACCTCATGGAAATGCACCTTGGCGGGCGGGCAGTTGTGGATCGCCCCTTCGGCGGCTGCCAGGCGGCGGAAGACTGCCAGCGCGAGGGTGCGGCTGGCAGGGTCGAGCGCGGGAGATTTTAGGAGGGTGACGATGTCGCGCAAGCTGCGGTGTGGGGCGTGGGGCGGCTGGGTGGTGCGATGCGGGTGGGGCGGGGGGGCGGCGCGATGCGGGTGGGCGTCTGGCCAGTGGTCCTGTGACGCGGTCGTGGAGCAGTGCACCGAGACGCGTACCCCGTGCAGTCCGCGGTCGCCGGCCGGTTCCTGGCGGAAGCGTACGCCATCGGGCAGGAACTTGCGGATCGTGCGCTGGATGGCGGGGAGCTCTGCGCCCAAGGCGACCAGCGCGCTGAGCAGCATATCGCCGCTGGCGCCGCCCACACTGTCAAATCGGATGAAGCGCATGGGGGGATACTTTCGGTCGTAGGGTGTGGTGGTTCGCATGGCGGTGGGGTGTCCGGCATGTCCGGCGGCCTCGATCTAATTAGCTGTTTTTGTCCGTTTGTCAGGTTTACGAGCTTTTCTGGGTGGCGCCTGCTTTACAGGTTGTGCGGCTGGCTGCTTGGGTTTGCCCACCAATTCGATGACAGCGACCAACTCCTGCTGGGCGCGGAGCAGGGTGCTCTGCCAGTTGGTCAGCGCCGCGCGGCCGCTCGGTGTGAGGGTATATTCGCGACGGGCGGGGCCTTTGACGGGGGGGTGCTGGCGGCCGCGTAGGAAGCCGTTTTTTTCAAACCGTTGCAGGGTGCGATAGACGCCGGGGGCGTCAGGCAGGGCGTCCGCAAAGAGCGGCAGGGTGGCGAGGGTGGCGCGCAGCTCGTAGCCGCTGCCGGGGTGGCGGGCGAGCAGCGCCAGACAGAGCGGCTGCAGGTAGCGCAGGCGCAGGCGCTGCGGCGCGGCTGGTTTTTTGGGCGACGGTTGAGGCACGGGCCGATGCTCCTTGGGATGCGCTCTATTGTGCCGATGTGGCGGGTGATTGTGAATAGAAAAAGCAGCCGGATATTTCCTGCATTTTATCGTTGTTCCGGCGGCGGAACCCGCTAATCTACAGCGCGTCGGTTACGGAAGGAGCGGCGCATGGTGAGCATGAAGCTGTTGCAGCAGTTGGCGAAGAAACACGGGACACCCCTATTAGTCGTGGATCACGACGAAATACGGCGCAATTACGCTACCTTCCGCAAATACCTGCCGCGGGTGCAGGCCTATTTTGCGGTGAAGGCGCTCTCCGAACCGGCCGTGGTGCAGACGCTCTTCCAGGCGGGGGCTAGCTTCGATGTCGCCTCCATGCCGGAGTTTCGCATTGTGCATGAGTTCATCCGCGATATGCCTGCCAAAGAGCGGCAGGATTGGATCTGGGATAAGATCATCTATGCCCACCCGATTAAGGCGGACGCCACGCTGCGGGAGTTGAACCCCTATAAGCCGCTGGTGACCTACGACAACCATGAGGAGATCCGCAAGATCGCCAAGCATGCGCCGCAGGCCGGGCTGGTGCTGCGCCTCAAGGTGCTCAATACCGGCGCCATGGTGGAGCTTTCCTCTAAGTTCGGCGCGGCGCCGGGGGAAGCGGTCGACCTGATCCTGGAGGCGGATCGCGCCGGGTTGGTGGTGGAGGGGCTTAGCTTCCATGTCGGCAGCCAGACCACCAACTTTGATAACTTCGTGCAGGCGATCAATCTGGCGGCCAACGTCTTTGAAGAGGCGCGGGCACGTGGCTATACCAAGATGAACCTGCTGGATATCGGCGGCGGTTTCCCGGCGCCGTATGACAAGAGCGTCAAGCCGTTCCGCGAGCTGGCCCGCAAGATCAACGCGGAGCTGGACCGCCTCTTTCCGCCGGAAATCCAGATTCTGGCCGAACCGGGGCGTTTTATGGTGGCCACGGCTGCTACGGCGGTCTCCACCATCATTGGCATGGCCGTGCGCGATGGCAAGCTCTGCTACTACATCGATGACGGCGTCTACCACACCTTT
This sequence comes from uncultured bacterium, assembly GCA_903861045.1. Classification (GTDB taxonomy): domain Bacteria; phylum Verrucomicrobiota; class Kiritimatiellia; order RFP12; family CAIWXQ01; genus CAIWXQ01. Next base: position 3,794 of record CAIOST010000323.1, read on the forward strand.
TCCGGCATCCTGTTCGATCACTGCACCTACCATTTTGGCGCGTTCCGCAAGGGGCGCACGGAGATCTGCACGGTGTTCGGGCCGACCTGCGATGCGCTGGATGTGGTCTCCATGTCCGAGAATCTGCCGGCTAATCTGGAACGCGGCGATCTGCTCTACAGTCGAAATATCGGCGCGTACAGCATCGCGTCGTCCACCTGCTTCAACGGCTTCCCGCCGGCGAAGGTGGTGCACGTTAATCAGAAGTAGCGCGTGAGTACGACGCCGAAGTGTGCGAAGCGATGCTCGCGCCGATGTACGGTGGGTAGTCGGAACACTTTGATAGGAGAGGCGCTTGCAAAAACTCTCGGTTTTGCAAGCGGAGGGTTCAGGGTTCGGGGTTCAGGAGTCGTTTCCGGCCTGATCTCTGGCATCCTGAACCCTGTCCCCCGGCGTTTCCTCGGGTTTTGCAAGCGCCTCCCATATTTGGCATTTTGCGGTTCGCTGGTGCGGTTGCTCGTACCGCGTACGGTAGCTGCGCAGGCCGGGGCTACGGGCTGCGGCAGGTGCCAAGCACTGGCTAGCCGAAGAAGGCGGTACGTTAGTTGCTTTGTCCGGTTTTTAGGGGCACGAGCATGGTTCGGCCCGCCTGAACCCTGAACTTGTCGGCGACCTCACGGCGCCGCGATACGCACCACCCGATAGGCTATGTCCCGTGTGAAGGCCGGCACCGCTAGGGTCAGTTTGTCGCCGCTGCTGCGCACCTCGAACTGGCTAAGCGGCAGACCGGTGGCGGTGTTTACAAAACAGCTCCGGTAGACCCCTTCTGTCAGGTTGGTCATGACGAGCTGTATGTTGCTGTTCGTCGGCGTGGTGGTGTCCGGCTCCGCGGATGGCGGGGTATTCTGGTTGAAGGCCGCCGGCGCATAGATCCAGCCGGTGGCGTTGGTCGGCGAGGCCATGCAGACGACTTGCAAATTGGAGGCGGCCTGGGCGGCTTCGTCCACCATGACCAGCAGTTCATGATTAGCGGGCCGCATGGCGGGGTTGCGTGGCTCCACCCCTTGCTGAAACCGGGCAATGGCTGTATATTCCGGATAGAGGTTGCGCTCTTCAATGAGTTGCCACCACCAGAAGAGCGGCATGCCGCTGAGCGGAATGGCGGTGGCGGCCCAGAGCGCGGCGTGCAATTCACGCGTGAGGTGCCCGGCCCCGGCCGCCATGGGGGAACCGCCGAATTCGGTGACGATCACCGGCTTGTTGAAAGCGTTGTTGAAGCGGGCGGTGTTCTGTAGCAAGCTGATGATCTGCGCCGGCTGGGAGAAGTGGTAGGCGTCCACGGCACAGGCATCCAGCTCTGCCAGTTTGCACAACTCCGGATTCTGCAGCGTGTAATCGTTGGAAATGTGGGTGGTGACCAGATGGTGGTTGGGGTCATTCGCTTGGAAATAGCCGCCGATCAGGCGGTGCCACTCCACGACGCGCGCATCGTGGGCGGTGCGCAGGTTGCCCTGGTGCCCCGTGAGATTCACTTCACTGAAGAGTTCCCAGGCGAAGAGGGACGGGTCCCACCCCCAGCGGGCGAGGTAGTAGCGGTAGAGTCGGCGCTGCATCTCCTGGGCACGCGGGTCATCAAAGAACTGCATGGCTTGCGTCAGCCAGCCACCGCGCGTCGTGTTGTACGGATGATCGTTCCACTCCGGGTCCAGGTGGCCGCAGGAGCTGACGCGCCCGTGGTTGTTGAGCACCAGGTTGATGCGCAGTTGGTTCTGGCGGGCAAGTTCCAGAACACGATCCAACTCCCAGGCGTTGGCCAGGTGGTAGTCGCCGCTGCCATGGTAGCCGGGAATCACGGAACTCCACTCCAACCCTAGTGACCAGGCGCACGACCAGATTTCTACCAGGTTCTCCTGGTGCTTGGCCATGTCGCGGAAGTAGCGTTCATAGGCCAGCGTGCCTTCCGGTTGCCGGAGGCGCCAGGGGAATTTGTCATCCATGCGGCTGTCGTAGGGGGAGCGGATATTGTGGCCAATGGGGTAGAAGGCGGCACCGGTGTCGAGCTCCAGGTAGCGCCGGTCGCTGGTGGCCACCTGCACAAACCCGGGGCCGTCCGCCGCGGTGGCGTCGAAGGTCCCCGCGCGCCATTCCGCTTGGCCATGGCGATCGGTAACGCGGATCGTGTAGCGGTAGCGGCCGGGGGTGCGCGGACAGAAGCGGATCCGCCAGTCCGGACGCCCCTGCGGTTGCGGTTCGGCTTGCAGCGGGTCGCGCAAACGGTAGAAATCCTGGTAATAAAACCCATTTACCGCGATCTCCCGCCCTTCCGGGGTGGTAAAGACGGCGGTCACGGCAATCTGGTCCGGATCAAACGGGTCGGCATAGCGGTCCGGTAGCTCGACCGTCGTTTCAAATAGGCTGTAGCAGGGGAGCTGCGTGGCACGCGGCCGTACGCGCAGAATGACCGGCGGCGTGGCGGGCGGCGCCGGCAGCAGCACGGCGGAGCGCAGACGGCAGGTGCCGGCAAAAGGGGTGGTGCTGAAGATGCGCAATCCGACGATTTTCGGGTTCAAGCGGGTGCGGTAGTGCCAGGCGGTCGCGTGACCGACGGGTTGCCACGCCGGCGCGCCGGGCGCCAGCGGAATGGTGATGAGGTTGTCGGCCCCGGGGATCAGTGGTTTCTCGACGACCGCCTGATACCAGCGGCCGTCACGGTCAATCAGGTAGAGCATGCTTTGGGCGTTGGCTGGCGCTTGGGCGGGCCAGAAGATCTGGTACTGTATCGCGGTGGCGTGTAGCCAGCTCGCAGCCTGTGTCGGGGCCAGATACCAACTGTGCGCCTGCGGTAGAGCTAGTCGCAGCTCTTGCGGCAGCGCGGTCGGTGCCCCGTTGGTGCTGGCCGTGGCCAGCAAAGGGATGGGGGGGGGCGTAGCGGCGGTGGTGGCCCATGGCAGGCACAAAGCGCCCCACACTAGGAGCATGGCGGCGGATAAAGGAGGCGTCCATGTCAGGCGTTGCATAGCGGACTAGAGGTAGCGGCGTTCCACGCGTGTGCCGATGGCACAGATGATTTCGTAGGGGTGCGTGCCCTTGAGGTTGGCCCAATCTTCCACGGTGATGCCGTGTGGCCCTTCCCCGCCCAGGCAGATGGCTTCGTCGCCGACCGTGGCCTCCGGAAGCTGGTCGAGCGCGACAGTGGTATAGTCCATAGAGATTCGTCCGAGGATCGGGCAGGGGATGCCTCGGATCAGTACATAGCCGCGGTTGGAAAGCGCCAGCGGCAGGCCGTCCGCATAGCCGGCCGAGATGGTCCCCACGGCCGTTTCGCGCGGCAGTCGGTGGGTCAGGCCATAGCCGATGGCTGTGCCGGCCGGCAGGCGGCGCACGGCGGTCAGGCGCGTCTTGAGGGCGAGTACCGGCTCGAGGTTCAGCACGCGCCGTCCTTCCGTGTCAAACGACCCGTGCAGGTTGATCCCGGTGCGGACTAGATTGAAGGGGGATCGGGCGGTATGCGGGAAGTTGTTGATGGCGTCGCTGTTGGCCATGTGCCGCAGGGGGATGGCAATGCCGGCGGCGGTCAGGTCGTTCAGCAGTTCCAGGAAACGCTCGATCTGCTGTTGTGTATAAGCTTCCCCGGCGCGGTAGGCCACGGGAAAGTGGGAGTAGATCCCCTCCACGTCCAGATTCGGCAGGCGTACGGTCTGGCGGATGACGTCGCGCGCCTCGGCGATCAGGATCCCGAGCCGGCCCATGCCGGTGTCAATTTTGCAGTGCACGGTGACCCGCCGGCTCTGCTGCTCGGCCTCCGCTTGGATCGCGTGGGCGGTGGCTAGGTCGGTCACGGGGAGGATGATCCCTGCTGCCACCAGGGCCGGTAACTCCTCGGGGAGGACGCTGCCGAGGATTTGCACCGGCAACCCCAGTGGTGCCAGCGCCAGCGCCTCGTACGGTTCGGCCACGCCGAAACGTTCCACGCCGGTATGGACCAGCGCCCGGGCGATTGGTTCCGCCCCCAAGCCATAGGCATTGGCCTTGAGTACGGCCATGACACGGGCCGGCGCCACGGCCGTGGCAATCTTGCGGTAGTTGGCACGCAGGGTGGTCAGGTTCACTTCGACCCAGACGCGGCGGGGCGGCGGTATGATTTGCATAATAGACTTTCCCGAGTGCGCACATCATACCGCAGTCATCGGCGCCTCGCAACGCCTCTGGCGTGCCCCTGAACGGCATGCCAAACTCCCGGCTTGCACTGCGCCGGAATCGTCTCTATTGTCGCATTTGCAGGGCCGCCAAACCGCGACTCCTTAGGATGGCTATTATGGTGACGGAATCGTATGCTTTGTTGGACAGTGGGGCTGGTCGCAAATTGGAGCGGTTTGGCCGCTATGTGCTGGCGCGCCCGTGTGCCCAGGCCTTGTGGCAGCCGCAGCGCCCCGTAGCAGAATGGGAGGCGGCGGCTGCGACCTTCGACCGCGAAGAGGGGCATCGCTGGCAGAATCGCGATCGCCTGCCTGATCAGTGGCCGGTGGAAGTGGAGGGAGTGCGCTTTCGCCTCTCCGGTACCGATTTCGGGCATCTGGGGATCTTCCCCGAACAGCGGGCTGGTTGGCATTGGCTTCGGCAGACGCTGCGCCAGGCCCGGACGGCACGTCCTGATAGCAAGCCGCGCGTATTGAACCTGTTTGCCTATTCCGGGGGCTCCACGCTGGCCGCTGCGCATGAGGGCGCCGAGGTTTGCCATCTCGACGCCTCGGAGGGAATGGTCAAGTGGGCGCGGGAAAATGCGGCGCTGAATCAATTAGAGACCGCGCCGATCCGCTGGATTGTTGACGATGCGCACAAGTTCCTGGCGCGGGAACATAAACGCGGCCGGCGGTACGACGCGATCATCCTGGACCCCCCCTCCTTTGGGCGGGGCGCCCAGGGCGAGGTCTATAAGATCGAACGCGACCTGCCGCGTACCTTGGAACTCTGCCGCGCCTTGTTAAGCGATACACCGCTGCTGGTACTGCTGAGTGCCCATACCCCCGGCATCACCCCAACGGTGCTGCGTCATCTGTTGCAGGACGCACTCGGCCCGCTGGCAGGACGGTTCCACGAGGGGGAGATGCTGCTGACCGGCGCGGAGACCGTCCGCCCCCTGCCCAACGGCTGCTTTGTGCGCTGGCAAGCGACCGCTTGACAGGACGGTGGCTCTTTGCCATAGTGTGTCCCGTTCATTCCGCCGGAGTCTTCCTGCGGAGATGACGCCCCGACGTGGTGGGGTACTCAAGTGGTCAACGAGGGCAGACTGTAAATCTGCTGGCTAACGCCTCCGAAGGTTCGAGTCCTTCCCCCACCACCATTCCTGAAAACGCCAAATATTTGGCGTTTTTTGTTTTAAGCACGTCTCCGCGGGTCGTTTGCCCCCCTCCGTGTGGCGGCCCGTTTCATGTCCCAAAAAGACAGGGCGGAACCCGCCACATCCCTTCGTGCGCTTCTCCTCTTCGTGTTGGCCGATCACCCATACCATACCCGCCGTCCACCTTCATGCTCTTTTCCCTCCGCGGTAGAAACGCTCCCACTAGCGGCCATTGGCGTTCATTCGCGGTTCCTGACCTTTACCCCCGTGCCTTCTTCCGCCCGTCCACCTGGCGCCAAAACCGTCCCAATTCGCGGCCATTCGCGTGCATTAGCGGTTACGCCACTTTAACCCACGCGCATCCCACCGCCCGTCAGCCCTAACACCTACCACCTAGCACCTTTATCTCCCGCCCCCCCCACACACCCACACACCCACCCACACACCCACATCCCCACGTACGCACAAATACCTCTCTCCCCATTGCGTAGTTTCCCTCTCTATTCCCCGCGCCCGCTTTCTGTTACCGTTCGTAGCTTGCATTCACGAGTGTACCGCCGGTTCCCGGGCTCCCCGCCCGCCTGCCGTCGGCCACTCCCAGAGCACCCTTTTGCCATGCTTGTACGCCACAGAAATGCACGCGCCGCCGCACATCACCAAGCAGCTCGCAGCACCCCGGCGACGCACCCGCCGCTCTTTTGCTCGCTGCTGAGAAAGGTGCGAAGTGAAATGCGTGATTACAAATACGACCCTTATGCGCTCTCTTATGCGCTCTCGGTCTGGCCGCCACGGAGCACCTCGATGCGTTCCACGGAGGAAACCGGGATGCGCAACCAGTCGAGGGTCGCCATGTCAGCGGTATTCAGGCGCTGGCCATCCACCAGTACCAGGACGCGGCCGTGGGAGTTCTGGCCAAAGCCGCGCATGGAGATGTCGGCCAGGCCGGGATTATCGGAGTTGTGGCGGAAATAGAGGCCGCCCAGCGACTCCAGCGCGCTGACCACGTTCTGTGCGCCAGACTTGTTGATATCCTCTGCCGTGATGATGGTGACCTGGGTCGGCAGCTCCTCCGCGGTACGGTCGACCCGGCTGGCGGTGATGATAATGGGGGCGTTGGTGGTGACGGGGGCGGCGCAGGCGGACCAGGCGCTGGCGGCGATGGCCAGAGAGAGGCCGAGGCGGGGGGTGGAACAACTGGTACGCGACATCTTATTCCTACTGCTTTCTTCCCTCATGCGGGGAAAATGAAACGCGTCAGCGTTTCCTGTGTACAGGATCGCCTGACGCGTTAAAGTTCCCTGAAGGGAAGAACGGAAAGCAGCAGGCCCGGAAACGGCCGGGACCGCTGGCGCCGCTCCTTTGTCGCGAAGGAGATCCACCTAGGGGAACTGGCTCGTCTTCTGGCTTACGGCTTCTAACCTTCGCCCCGCCTTCTGCGCTGCGGAGGCAGAGCATGGCGTGTTGCTGGGCGTTGTAGCCGATTACAGCGGCGCGACCGCGTCCGATTTTCACGGACTTCCGTTTGCCGATTCCCATCTTTCAACGCGGTCACTATAGACGGAGTCTATGGTGGGTGTGAATCAGAGAAGATAACGGCTTATCGGTGGTGTATCTGTATCCACTCGTGGCTAACTTCCGGCAGGAGTTGTGTACATAACAGCCACAAGCCGCCCTCCTCCGACGGACTGGCCAAGCCCAAACCGAAGAGCCTGCGTCGGTAAAGCGGACGGACCACCGGCGGACAGCCGGGGCATCCGGCGTCGCCTGCTTCGCGAATCACCGCCCTGAAGGCGCACGTGCGCGCGACTTCACAGTTTTCGCACGCCAGACAACGCTCCGGTTTGACCATCGCACGTGTCATCGTCCACCCCTATCGCGCTGTGTAGACCAAGTATAACCCGCCCACGATCACCAGCACGCCGCAGCCTTTCTTTAGGATCACGGCACCGTGCGACCGCTCGTTCCAATCCAAGTAGTGCTGCACCACCTCCGTGAACGTCCCCGCTAGCACAATCACGGCACAGTGCCCCACGCCGTACGACAGGAGCAGGAGGATGCCATACGAAAGGTTCGTTGCCGCCAGCCGGAACGTCACCGCCAGCATCGGCGCCATGTAGGCGAACGTGCAGGGCCCCAGTGCGATCCCGAACACCAGCCCCAGCACGAAAGCGGCCAGAAACCCCTTTTGCTGCATGCCGGGCTGGGCCGCAGTCGGCAGGGGCAGCCGGATGGCATCCAGCAGATAAAGCCCGACTACGAAGAAGATCGCGGCCACGAAGTAGTTGCCGTACCGCCCTACGTCACCCAGCATGCGCCCGGCCGCCGCCGTGCTGACCCCGATCACGCCTATGGTGACCAAAATGCCCAAGGCAAAGAGGCTCGAGATGCCGCACGCGCGCCGCGTACTAATTCGGCCTTGTTGGCCGACGAACCCCACGATCAACGGAATGCTGGCTAGATGACACGGACTCAGCAGGATGCTGAGCACACCCCAGGCCAGCGCCGCGGTCACCGCCACCGCCGGTACACCCTCTACGGCATGCGTCAAAGACGTAAAGATTTGCTCAAGCATCGCGCCGGGTCCCCTTTATCGGCCGCCCCCCGGCACGGCGGCTGCGCCTGCCAGGTCCACGCCGAACTCCTGCCACTTCGCCAGGATGTCCTCCCGCGCGAAGAAGCCCTCGTGCCGGAACAGTTCCTTGCCGGCCGCATTATAGAAGATCTGCGTGGGGATCATCTTGATGCCGTACTTCGTCCCTTCGTCCGGGTTCACCCACACGTCAATGAACTGCACATCCAATTTCCCGGCATAGGTATTTTTCAAATCCTCCAGGATCGGCGCCATCAACTTGCACGGGATACACTTCCCGGCGCCAAGGTCGACCAACCGCGGCAGGTTCGCTGCCGCAGGAGGCGCAACGACTGTCGCACCCGGCGCCCCCGCGATCGCCGGTCCGGTGTTACTTGTCGTCGTGGTCGTCGGCAACGTACAAATCCCCCCGCTGCAATTAGCCGACGGCCCCTTGTTGGCCAGTTTGCCGAACATGATCACGCCCAGCGCCAGGGCCAGCGCCACCCAGATCCACTTGGTCTTGCTGCCGCAACAACTGCCGGACGCCCCATCCGACTTCTGCTCTTCTGTGTCGTTCATTTCTCGTTAGTCCTATTCTTTTCCTTGTTGTCTGCACTCGGTTAGCACGTCCTTGGGAATCAGGCGATCTCCTGCGTGAAGCGCCTAGCATATCGTCGTGCTCGGTCCGTCCAGCGCATTGACAAAACACCTATCCAGTCTTACGGGTTTGCGGTTAAATCGCCGCGTTGGATCTCGTGATTGGCGGATATGCGAGGCGTGAAACTTGAAACTGGAAACTGGAAACTTGAAAATGGAAACTAGGCGCCGTCGGATCGTACGGGTAGGCGCGTCGATTTGATGAAGGTAGAACTTCCGTCTGTCGGCAGGCGTATAACGGCCGTAACCTTCCGCTAGGTTAGCTGCGATGCTGTCCGCCGAACGGATAATCTGATAGCCGAGTGTGTTCTGCGCTTTTGGCAACCATTCGTCGTACGCCGTCCATATCAGGTCGGACAACTCTTCCGCCAGGCGGTACACGTCCAACTCGGTGACCTCTTTCATTGCCAGTCTCCATTTTCGAGTTTCGTGTGTTCAGT
>CAIOST010000324.1 GCA_903861045.1 uncultured bacterium
CACAACAAGTTAAACCAGGAACAAGCCTTCTTCTACAATTCAAGTTATGGACGAGTATTTGTCCAGCAGAACTTGTGTGTAAAGGGCAGGGCCAGCCCACCGGGGAGCACCTCCGCGCTACTGCGTGTGGCCGCTGCGGCACCCGATTTGTACAGCCAAAGAGATGATCAACTTACGGATCTAGGTTCATGCGGCGGTTTGCCGAGTCACGGCGGAAGCTGGCCGCGGATCCGTACCGGCCGCTCTATCACTTTGTCAGCCCGGAGAGCACGCTGAACGATCCGAACGGGCTCTGCTTCTGGCACGGGCAGTGGCCCTCCTCGGAGTTGCCGGACGTGACGTCGCGTGCCCCCGAATCCGCGCCGGTCTGGCTGGCGTCGGACGAACCGCTCAAGCTGCGCGTGTTCATCGACAAGAGCGTGGTCGAGGTCTTTGTCAATGGACGGCAGTGCGTGGCGGCCCGCGTGTACCCCGGCCGTGCGGACAGCCTGGGCGTATCGCTGCGCGCCCAGGGGAGCGACGCGGTGCTGAAACAACTCGACGCCTGGACGATGAAGAGCTTTTACGCGGAGTAGCGGGGCCACAGTGGATGAGTACGGCCGGTATGATGCAGCGATGCTGGGAGCATGACTACTGCGCCCCGTCGTTCTACATGATTACCGTCGTGACGGAGCCACGGCGCAACTGCCTTAGCGTTTTGGAAGGAACGGCTTCTGACCCGCTCGTGAAGCATTCGCCGATTGGGGAAGTGGTGCGCGAGGTGTGGCAGCGTACCTCTGCCGTGTATCCCGGGGTCGAGGCGTGCGAGTGTGTGGTGATGCCGGACCATTTTCACGGCATCCTGTGGGTCAAGGAGCAGTTGGCAAGGCCCATGGGGCACATTGTGAAGGCGTTCAAGCGGGTGAGCACGCAGGAGTGCAGGAGCAAGGGGCTGCTCCTGCAACCGGACCCGAGTAGGTGTGTGCGCCTGCCACCTGCCTCGGCCTTTGCCCCGGCGGCGGCTCAGGTCCCCGTTCCGGCGGCGGCCCCCGCCGCCGGGGTCTCCACGCTGTGGCAGGAGGGCTTCCAAGACAGCATCCTGTTGCGCAAGGGACAACTGAAGGCCATGGTGAGCTATATCGCAGACAACCCCCGGCGCCTGTTGGCCAAGCGGGCGCATCCGCAACTGTTTACCGTTGTTGCCGATCAGCAAATTGGGCCGGAGCACGTATGCCCGGTTATCGGCAACCGCTATCTGCTGCAGCATCCGTTGAAACGCCAGGTTCAGATCTCGCGACGCATCACACCGGAGGCCTTGGCCGCGCAAAAGGAGGAGCTTCTCTACGCCGCCGAGCATGGCGCAGTTTTGGTATCGCCCTGTATCAGCCCCGGCGAGAAGGAGATCGCCAAGGCTGCGCTGGAAGCGGGGCGACCGCTGATCGTGCTGCTCGAAAACGGCTTCGCGCCGCTTTACAAGCCTGCGGGGCGTTACTTTGATGCTTGCGTCAGCGGACGACTTCTGATGGTTGCGCCTTTCCCTTATCATCGGCAAAGACGTACAATCACGCGCGAACAGTGCCTGGCGCTGAACGCATGGGCGCGGATCATTGCGAAAATGGACGACGCGGAATGAAGGACGAAAGCTGATTATGCATATGACAAGCTCATGGCTCTGGCGGATGATCATCATGGCGACAATTGGAGTGAGTACGTTGGTCCATGCCGGCGAGGGGGCGCGTACGGATTGGTTCAAGGACGCGGGCTATGGGCTCTTCTGCCATTGGAGCGCCCAGAGCGTGAATGCCGACGGCAGTCAGAAGGACTACTACACCGCAGTCAGAGAGTTCGATGTCAATGCCTTCGCCAACCAAGTCGAGGAAGCCGGCGCCAAGTTCGTGATCTTTACGATCATTCACGGGCGACACGAGCTGGCCTTCCCCAGCGCAGTCATGGACAGGATCTGCCCGGGGCATACCTCCCCCCAGCGGGATCTGTATGCCGATATGTATACGGCGCTCCATGCCAGGGGCATTCGGATGATATTCTATTGGAATGGGTTTGCGGCAACGAATGAGCCGGATTGGCATGACGGATCGAAATGGGCCACGGATAAGGCCTACTTTGTGCAGAAGGTCTATGAGCTGGCGGAAGAGATTGGCAATCGATACGGGGACAGGTTGGCCGGGTGGTGGGTGGATCAGTGTTATGACAATGATCCCCGCTTGCCGGCCGACTGCCGGAACTGGGGGGCCAAGTACGACTTCGCGAAGTATGCGGCGAAGCTGCGCGCCGGTAACACGAATCGCATCGTTGCGTTCAACTTCCGCTGGAAGTTCTGGGGGTGCGATTGGGGTAAAGGCATCATGGATTACCAGGCCGGGGAGGAGGGCTTGGATAATAACTGGCTTCCGGCATCCAGGTTCGCCGGCGAAGGCGGCACGCAGTGGTTTGCCTGCGATGCCACGGATGATCCGAACTGGGTGCATGTCAAGCCCGGCGTCGTCAAACCCCGGTATGCCACGGATCGGGTCATTACTTACATCCGGAACGTCATCAGCAACCAGGGCGTCTATGCCTACAATTGCGCCCTGTACAACAACGGGAAGATCGCGGAAGACACCATGGTGCAACTGCGGGCCGTCAAGAAGGCGATACGAGGAGACGCCGTTGCGAGCGCCGCCAAACCTGTTTCTGCTGGCAGGATCCTCTTCCTCGGCAACAGCATCACGCGGCACCCGCCGAAGGCTGACATCGGCTGGACCAACGACTTTGGCATGGCGGCCAGCGCGCTGGAGAAGGACTATGTCCATCTGCTGCTCAAGCGGTTTACCGACGCGACGGGCGGCAAGGCACCGGAGGCGCGGATCGAGAATGCCGCCGACTTCGAGCGGGAGTATGCCACCTATCCGATCGCCACCAAGTTCAAGGAGTTGGCCGAGTTTAAGGCAGACACGGTGATCCTCTGCATTGCCGAGAATGTGCCGAGACTGGGTACGCAGGCGGAACAGGACCGGTTCAAGGCCGCCGTGAAGGAGTTGCTGACCTTTGTGAAGGGGAATGGCTCACCCGCGATCTATGTGCGCAGCAGCTTCTGGCCGGATGGGGTCAAGGACGGCATCCTGAAACAGGTCTGCACGGAGTTGGGAGGGACCTTTGTGGATATCAGCCGTCTGGGGTCCGATCCGAAGAACTATGCGCGGTCGGAGCGGAAGTTTTCGCACGACGGGGTGGCTGCGCATCCCGGTGATGCCGGCATGGCGGCCATCGCCGAGGCGATCTGGGGAGCTGTCAGCAAGGGAGAAGGACTTTGACTATGCTCTCGCTATACCCGCTTGATCCGCGCTGTTGCCTGCTGTCCAACATCGTCTGGGACGCGGACGAAAACGGCACGCCCTGTCTGCATCGGCAGAAACTGTGGGTGCGGTTTCCGGCTGCGCTGACGTCCACCGGCCTGACGGCCCACTTCGGCGGGCCGGTTGGGCGCGTACGCGTCGAGGTCGCCGAGGACGCCGGCGGCCGCGCGTGGCGCTTGCTCCAGGAGACCGTGCTCACCGGCTCATCGCCAACCACGCTCACCTGGCCGGCGGTTACGAGCGACAACCTGCGCGTGCATGTGATCGAGCCGGAGACGCCTTCTTTCCCCCTCGGCGGGTATTTCAGTCGCCTCGAGCTGCATACGGACGGGGACGCGCTGGAACCCGTGCCGGTGGTCGCACCGCTCGCGGCAGCCGTGCCGCTCGTTGATCGCAGTCCATGTCTGGTTGAACCGTTTGCCGGCCATGCCGGTTTACATAGCAACGAAGCTCTTGGTCTCTGCCATGAACGGCCCCGCACGGACCGCCTGCATGTCACGGTGAACGGGAACGTCGTGGAGTTTAGCTCGCCGGTGTTTCGCATGGGGTTCGATCGCCAGTTCGCGCGGGTCACCCATCTCGGCTGGGATACCTACGACCGTGATCGCGCGGGGGGCAATCTGCTCTCCACGGCGCACACGCAGGGGGCGTTCCCTGTGGTGATGCGGGATGGTCGGCGCGTGTCCTCGGAGTCGTGCGGCGGTGCGGTCGAGGTCGCCGGACGCCGGGTCACCTACTCCGGCATCCGGCCGGTGCCCGAGATCGAGTGGAACTATGCGTTCAACCTGCGCGAGAACGGGTTCACCCTCGACGTGGACTGGCGCTGCACGCAGACGTTCCAGACCGCTGAAATCGCCGCGCTTCGCATGCCGTTTGACCTCTATCGTTCCGTGGTCAACGTGCTGGCCATGCCTGATACGGCCGGGCCGTCGGGCCTGGTCACTTTCCCACTGATCATCAACGCGCCCAACCACGGCGTGCTGCGGGTTACGGTCAAGGAGTCTTCGTCGTCGGCTCCGATTTGCGCTAGGATTCTGCCGTTCCGGACGCGGGCGGAACTGTGGCTCGATCTCATTCCAGGCGCGCTTCCCTTGCCCTCGGGTATGTTCGAGATGCCGGCGGGCGAGGGGAGGGTGACCCTTGATTTTGAAGTAACGCGGATCTTCCCCTTCGCGAACCAGGACGTGTTCGGCTGGTGGAATCTGCCGCCGTTCTATTCCTTCGCGGAGCGCGAAAACATCACCGGCGCCCTTTGCAATGTCTGGCTCACCGGTTTGGCGTTTCGTCCCGACCTGGGGCGTTTCGCGAACAACTCCGTGGCTGATTCCGCGGCGGCCTGCGCGCACTACTACGCCGACATCGCGGCCTATACGCCCCTGCTCGCCCCTGGACTTGACGCCCGGCAGTTCATCCGTTTTGCCGCCGAACAGTTGCTGCGCGACGCCGGTGGTGCGTCGTGCTATTCCAACTGGCGGCACTTCCCCACCGCTGCCACGTCGCCGGTGGACTGCGCTTGGCTCTACGTGGCGGCCGCCGGCGATTGGGATTGGATGCGCCAATGGCGTGGCGGGTTGCAGGCCTTTACGGATATCCTGTTGGGGTTGGAAGCGGGCCAGACCGGCCTGGTGGCTGGCGACTTTTCCGGCCGGCCGGGGGATGCGCCCGAAAGCCAGGTGAAATGCTCCACCTGGTGCGACAGCATTCGCACCGGCCATTTCGACTCGTACAACAATTCCCACGCCTTTCGCGCCCTGCTGCGCGCAGCCGAACTACTGGAACGGGTCGAGGATCCGCAGCGCGCGGCGGCGGCGCGTGCCATGGCGAGCCGCCTCAAGGACAACTTCCTCAGCACGTTCCTGGATCCCGCCACCCGGCAGATCATGATGTGGGTGGACACCGACGGCCGAGCCTACGGGTTCTGGTCTCACATGCATCTGGGCGCCGCCGTGGCGTTTGGTCTTGTGCCGGACGAGCAGGCACGCAGCCTGCTCGCTGCGTATCTGGAACGGCTACGCGCCAGCGGACACACCCGCTACGAATGGGGACTGCCGATTTTTCTCGATCCTGTGCCTGCCCATCTGCACAACAACTGGAAAGGGAAAGGCGTCGATCCGGACGGCACGGATCAGGTCGGTGTGTACCAGAACGGCGCGATCCATACGCACCAGACCTACTACATCCTCCAGGCGCTCTACAGGGTCGGCATGCGCCGGGAGGCCAATGACCTCTTTATGAAGATGACGCCACGGGTGCGCAGCGGCGAGCTTTGCGGCGGTCTGCACTCCGGCCTCGACTGGCGCCATCCGGTGGACGGCCGGGCCTCAGGCTACGAAGGTCTGCTCGCCGAGCAGTTTCATTTCCTGCTGGCCGCGATCACCGGCTACCTGGGATGCGAGCTGACCGTGGACGGACTCGTGATCAACGGACCCGACACCGAACGCATCCGCAATCTTAGGCCGGATTTTGCACGTCCAATGGAAGCGTGAAAGGGGTGCAATACCAGGGCTTTTGCAGGCAGTACTGGAGGGCGAGCGTCCTCGCGAGCCGGTTTTCGGATCGGCTCTTAGTTCTTGAACGCGTCCGGTGTCCCATATATGATACAGTCATTCCTCAAGCAGAATAAGGAGATGGGCGATGGAGCAAGACGAAATAAGCGGAAGCGGCTTCGCCGAAGACGGCCTCGTTTGTTTGCGTGCGGAGCTGCAGGCCTATTACCGCCAGTACCATGGCGCCGACCTTGCCGCATACCCGGCTGCCAATCAACGGGTGCGCCGGGAGATCCTGGCGGCCATGGATGAGTATGCCGCCGCGCACCCGGACTGCCACCCATCGCTGCTGAAGGCCCGCCTGCATGAGGAGATGGCGGCGCGCTTTGAGCCGGTGCTCTTTCCCCACAGCCCGTTCTTCTTTGAGATGGGGCTGCGCTTCGCCGAGACTTGGGGGGCACCGGCGAGTGCCGAAGCCACGGTCGGTGCCTGGATGTTGCATCGGCGGGAGGGTATACTGGCCGACCGTCCTGAGAGGCGTTACCTCGGCGCGTTCCAGCATTGGGGTGACCCGCACGTGGGCCTGTGGAAAGTCTGGTCCGGCTTTGATACCGACCACCACAGCCTCGGCTACACGGCCTTGCTGCGGACCGGCATTAACGGCATCCTGGCTGAGCTGGACCGCCGTCAGGCCGCGCCCCTGGACGCCGATCAGGCTGCCAACATTGAGGCCATGACCCGTAGCTGCCGTGCCGTGTTGCGTGTGGCGGAACGCTTCGCCGAAGCCGCCCGCTCCCGCCTTGCCACGGAAGCGGACCCGACCGCGCGCGCCTGCCTGGCCGCGATCGCCACCGCCGCCAGCCGTGTGCCCGCCGAGCCGCCGCGAACCTTCTACGAGGGGCTCGCCATGCTCTGGTTCCTCCGCGAGGTCACCGCCACCATGGAGGCAATCGGCATCTCTGTGGTCGGACACGTGGACCGGCTGCTCGGCGACCTCTACGCACAAGACCTCGCCGCCGGTCGGCTGACCGAAGCCAGCGCCCGCGACCTGCTTGCCCGCTGGATGCTCCCCACCGACATCAAGTTTCACGTCACCGACAACCCCTGGCCGGAGACCAGCACCTGCGTCGAACTGGGCGGTTGCGATGCCGACGGCCGCGTCATCTGGAACGACGTGACCCGCCTGGTCATCGAGACCCACCACGCGCACGGACTGCTGAACCCCAAGCTCAACTGCCGCTACAGTGCCAGCTCGCCCGCTGCCTACCTGGACCTGATCAGCCGGGCGCTGGCGGCTGGCCACAACAACTTCGTCCTGCTCAATGACGATGTGCTCATCCCGGCGGGCGTGCGCGCCGGCAAGACCCTGCCGGAGGCGCGGCTGTACGTCAACGGCGGCTGCCAGGAGACCATCGTCGAGGGCGTCGAGCACAGCGCCGGCGCCTATTTCTACTTCTGCCTGCCGCGCGTGCTCGATCTGTGCCTGCAGCCGCCGGAGCAGCTCCCGGCCGATTTTCCGCCTCCGGCCGCCGCAGCCCTGCCGCCGGTCATCGCCGCCGCGCCCGATTTTCAGACGTTCTACGCGGCGTTCCTCGACCGGCTGAAGACTGCCATCCGGCTCGGCACCGGCTGGGTGCTCCCGCTTGGCCGGGAGCAGTGGCGGATGCATCCCTGCCCGTTCTTCTCAACCACCCTGGCCGGCTGTGTTGAGTCTGGCCGCGACTACACGCGCGGCGGCGCCAAGTACAACCCCAGCGGCATCTCCTTTGTCGGCCTTGGCACGCTGGTCGACTCGCTCCACGCCCTGCGCATCGCCGTGTTCGAGGAGCGCTGGCTGACGCTGGACGCCTTGCAGCAGTGCCTGGCCGCAGATTGGGCCGGCCACGAGGCGCTGCGCTGCCGATTCAAGGCCCTGCCCAAGTTCGGCCATGGCCACCCGGCTGTGGATGCGCTGGCGGCGGATCTGGCGCGCGAGCTGGGCGACTTCGTGCGCACGCTGCCATCCGAGCGCGGCGGCACGTTCCAGGGCAGTTTCTTCGTCTATTACGCCTTCGAGTGGTTCGCCAACGCGGTGCGCGCCACACCCGACGGACGGCGCCGCGGCGACCTGCTCAGCCAGGGGATCGCACCCGACCGCACTACGGCACCCCAGAGCCTGACGGATATCTTCCGCTCGCTGTCAGCCATTGACTTCACAGGCTTTCCAGGCAAC
>CAIOST010000325.1 GCA_903861045.1 uncultured bacterium
CACTGTGAGTACAGCAGCGTCTATGGCGGCAGCGACCTGGTCGGCACAAAACTTAATCGGCAATTCCATATGGCCAACAGCACGGACAAGGGCTTGACCTGGAATTACGAGGGGCCAATCATCACCCGGGATGCCCCCGGGAACCCCCGCCCGGAACCGGAGTATTCGGGTTCGCTGTGGGATGGCGGCGAGGGGGATTTCCTGTTGTATGCCGACGAAGAGCACGGCTATATCTACATCTACAGCGGCCATAACCTGTGGCCGAAACCCGGCCACAAGGGGCCGAGGTTTTGGGCCAACCATGTGTCGCGCTGCGCGATCAGCGACAAGCTGGCTCCGGGAAAATGGCGGAAGTTCTACCATGGGAGTTGGTCGGAACCAGCTCTTGGAGGAAAGGCGTCCTATGTCAATGGCGGCTATACCATCTATAGCAGTTACTTGAAAAAGTACCTCGCATTCCAGGGCGACGGCGGACTGTCGTTCTGTAGCGACCTCGCCAAACAGGACTGGAGTCCGATCTTTCGCATTCCGGATGGTCGTTGGGTGCGCGATGATATCTGGGCCTGTTCGCTCACGGATGCCAACAAGACCGACGTATCGCGCTTCGACAAGACCCTGTACGTGTATACCTATTGGCATGCGAAACCCGGCGCGGTCTACCGGATCGATTTTGACAAAGGCGAAACGCCCAACACGTTGGGCTATATCGTGAATGGTGTGGCGACTCCGCTCTATGCAACCACGATGATTCCTACCCGGCCTTATGGGGAGCCGTTGTACGACAATGCGGATCCGATTGATAGCCGGCGGGTGCGAAAAGTAAGTTATGAAAGTCCGGAGATGTCCTATTCCGACGGATGGTCCAGCCAGACCTCGCCCGTAAAGATAAGAACGATTGTCACAGGCGCCGCCATCATCAGCGAGGCGGATGCGACTGTGAAGGCGAAGCTCAGCGGAACAACCAACAGCCATGTTGCGTTTGTGTTCAAGGGGAGTGGCATCTATTGGCGGGCCGCCACGGGACCGGACTGCGGGAAAGCGGATGTGTATCTTGACGGAGTCTTCCAGCAGACCGTGGATCTGTACGGCGACTTTACACCCTATCAGTTTGGGTTCATCAAGACCGGCCTGAAAGAGGGTGTGGCGCACACCATAAAGATTGTCGTGAAAGGCGCAAAGAACCCCCGGTCAACCGGCACAGTCGTCCGGCACATGGCGTTCGAGTATTCGGCCGAAAGCTATCAGGCCTCGGATGGGTTCTGCAGCGTCATGGGGAAGAACCAGTGGCAGTATCAGGCTTGGGACGGCACCGCGTTCGGCAACCTGGCCTTCAACACGGAAAAGAACCTCTGGACGACAAACAAGGGTTCCGTGGTGGTTGGCCCGAACTACCAGACACCGGATGACGCCAGTGACGCGGTCCGAAAATGGGTTGCGCCCCACGGCGGTACGGTGCGCCTCGAGGGGCTTGTCGCGCAGAATGACGCCGGCGGTGACGGGGTCAAGGTGCAGATCCTGCACAAAACCGCCGCGGTCTGGGGGCCGAGCCTTGTCACGCATGGCAAGCCAGCATCCCATGACTTCACTCTCGATGTGGCCGCTGGCGATGCCGTCATCTTCTGTGTCAACAAGCACGGCACGTCTATTAATGACAGCGCCACCTGGGACCCGGTTGTCACGTTTGTCCGCAAGTAAGGCCGGTTATGCCGGAGGGGGAGAGAGTTGTCCGCAGATTGCGCAGATCCGCAATATCGCCGACTTCGAGCGCGAATATGCCAACTATCCGATCGAGGCCAACTTGAAGGACGCGGCCGCGTTCCAGGCGGATACGGTGCTTCTCTGCATTGGCGAGAATGTACCGAAACTGGCCACGCAGGCGGAGCAGGACCGGTTCAAGGCCGCCGTGAAGGAGTTGCTGACCTTTGTGAAGGGGAATGGCTCGCCCGCATTGCCGAGGCGATCTGGGGTGTTGTGGTTGGTAAGAAGTGAAGGAACGTCGATGAAACGTACCGAGCGGAATTGGTAACACATCCTGAAAGTTAGGCAGACAAAGAGCCTGATTTATGATATGTTATTAATTATCGACGCGCGTGTTCAGATACGTTCGCGTAGGGTTGTACGCCCGGCCGGCGTGGCGACGTTACATACTGGCTGGGACGGCCGCGAGGCTGGGCCGCGCGCCAGGGCGATCTGTGAGAGATGGAGAAAGAGCGATGCAACAACCAACGAGTGATCCCAACATTCGCCAAGCCACACCACCCCGCAGACGCTTGGCCAGGCACGCGGCCCTCCTCGGCCTGCTGCTGGCCGGGGTGTACGCACCGCCGGCGCAGGCGGCGACGCCACAGCAGATGAAGATCACCTTCGGCGGGTACACCAACCGCTCAGAGCTGCTGACCAACTTCCCGGTGCTGGTGGTGCTCAGTAATAACGTGGGCGGCAGTAGCAGTTTCAGCTACAGCAACTTCGTCTCGGCCAGCGGCTACGACCTGCGGTTCGCCACGAACTCGACGGACACGACGAACAGCCTCAACTACGAGATCGAATCGTGGAATACCAACGGTGCCTCCTATGTCTGGGTCCAGGTGCCCGCCCTCCCCGCCAACGGCACCGGCACCATCTGGGCCAACTGGGGTAATGCCAGTGCCAGCAGCCAACTCCCCTGCACGACCAACGGGGCGACGTGGACGAATGGGTTTGTGGGCGTGTGGCACTTGAACGAGGTGGCCACAGACGAAGGAACGGTGGCCGGGCTGC
>CAIOST010000326.1 GCA_903861045.1 uncultured bacterium
CGCGATGAAAAAAACCGAAGCGCTTCGGTTTTTTTTGAGCCGGTACCCGGCGGTTTGTGTCGAGTTGCCGCATGGCCTGGTGAACGAACCCACGATCAGGACCACGATCGCGACGAGGATGGCACCGCCAGCGGGGCCGCTTTTCCAGTCGACGCCACCTGCCGCTAAAGCGCCGTCGCGCGGGATACCCTGAGCCTGCCGAAGGGCCGCAGCACTCCACACCGTCGCAACACGTCTGGAGTGCGGTGACAACCGCAGGGCGGCACCGCTTTCAGCCGCCATCAGTCCGCGCAAAGCGCCGTCGCGCGGGATTTTGGTGCATGGTATATCTCGCCGCCTGCTTCGGGTATCCAGCGCTTGGCGCATGCCGCAGCCAGTAGCCCAGGCCCGCCCCGGGCCGCGGGCAGCGAGATCCAAGGTCGCTATGATCAAGGGACCCTTCAAGCTCTCGTCCATATATTCAGGCTGTCGCCAGAACATCTTGCTTCGTAATCGTAATCCTGTCCATGGTAGCAGATTAAGATTAAGATCAGGAATGCTTTGGGATGCATCTGCCGATAAAGTTCCCTCAGTGTTTCCCGGCAGCCCCGTCCGCAACCTGAACCCTGAACCCAGACCCCCTGAGCCCTTCCCCCTCAACCAAGCACAACGAACCAGGAACCCGAAACCATCCCTTCCCCCTCAACCAAGCACAACGAACCAAGAACCAAGAACCAAGAACCAGGAACCATCAACCAAGCACAACGAACCAAGAACGAGGAACCAAGAACCCTCCCTCACCCCTCTGCGCCGCCATGCAGCGCCTGTTGGATGGCGTGCGACAAGGTCAGGCGGGTGTACGGCTTGCTCAGCCAGGAGAAGCCAATGGTTTTCATCTGGGTTTCGTAATCGTCGGGCGCATGGCCGCTCATGACGATGATCTTCAGCGCCGGGTAGAGTTTGCGGACGCTTTGGCTGATTTCCAGTCCATCCAGCCCCTCGCCGCTCATATCAGTCAGCAGCAGATCCACCGGCGCCGGTTGGCCGGCGGCGGCCGCAGCCGCAAAGTACGCCACCGCATCCTGCGTGTTCGTCACCACGGTCACGGTATAGCCCAGTTTCTCCAGTTGCTGCTGCACCAGAAAGCGCTGCCCTTCATCATCGTCCACAGCCAGGACGCGCACCTTGCCGCCCAGCGGGCGCGGCGCGGGCGCGGGCGCGGCCGCCACCGGCGTCGCCACCGGGAGATAAATGCTAAAGGCCGTGCCCACGCCCGGCGTGCTTTGCACATCCAGGAACCCGGCATGATCCTTTACCAGTCCATGCACCACCGAGAGACCCAACCCGCTGCCGCTACGTTCCCCAGGTTGCTTGGTGGTGAAGAACGGTTCAAAGATCCGGGAAATGGTTGCCGGGGTCATGCCACAACCGGAATCGGAGACCTCCAGCAACACATAGTCGCCAGCCGGCACGCACTCATACCCTTGATATGGGGCGGCCAGCACGCGCCGGTCGGTACGGATTGTCACCACGCCGGCCTGTGCGATGGCCTCCACGGCATTCCCCAGCAGGTTGGCCAGCACGCGCGCGAGCCGCGATTCTGACCCCAGCGCCAACAACTGCGCGGCCGCCAACTGCCGGATGATCTGGACCTGTGGCCGGCGGGCCTGCAACGTCTGAAACTGCTTGGACGCCAGGAGTTGATCCACCATCTGATTCAGATCCACCAGCGTCTTCTCATACAGGCCGCGACGGCACATCACCATCAGATCAGAGACCACGCCGCTGGCTCGCAAGGCCGCGCCGGACATCACCTGCAAGGTCTTCAACGCGAGCGCATGATCCGGGTCGGCCGGATTACCACAGCGTTGCAGATACGCTTCCACGATCTCCGGCATGGCCACCAGCGGCCCCAGGATGTTATTCAAGTCATGCGCTACGCCGCCGGCCAGCACGCCGAGCGACTCCATGCGCGCGCCGCGTTCCACCTGGGCCTGCAGCGCCTTGGTGCGCTCCTCCGCCTGTTTCCGCTCTGTAATGTCGGTAACGGTCATGCGGCACAGCACACCCCCGGCCGCCTCCCGTGCGAGCGCGCCGACCAGGTGCGCCCAGAGCAGTCGCCCATCTTTCGGCTGCAGCCGCAGCTCACACGCCTGAGGGGCCTGCGTTCCAAAGAGCGCCTTGCGATGTTGGTAGTAGATATCCTGGTCCTCGGACACAATAAAGCGGGGCATGCGCTGCTGCAGCAGTTCCGCCCGCGTCCATCCCAGCAGGGTGGCACCCGTCATGTTCACTTCCTGGATGAGGCCGACCTCTGTAATGGTGAAGTAGCCGACCGGTGCCAGGTTGTAGAGGTCAAAGTAGATCTCGTGCGCGTGGGCCAGTTCATCCCGCACCCGCTTCAACTCCTCGTTCTGCATCTCCAGCTCAATCTGGTGCACCTGCAGTTCATGCAGCATGTTCATCATATCCGCAGGCGCCACCGGTTCCTGCCGGTAGAGGCGGGCCTGCAAGCGCTTTTCGGCCGCCTGCCGCAACGCGACCCCATTCAGATCAATGGTATGATCTGGTTTTTGATTCCCCATACCCACCCCCCTGACTACACCTGTTCCCGCTCGCTCGTAGCGAAGGCATACGCCTCGCCGGACCCCTTACTTAGCAGCGTGGCGGTCACCCAAACCTTGATTTTGCGCCCATCCTTGGTCTGCCGTTCGGACAGGATCGGTGCGCCGCCCCCTGCCAGCGCCACACGCTGAATCGTCGCCAGCGCCCCCGCGCGCTGCACCGGCGGCACCAGATCCGGCAAGCTGCGGCTCATGGCTTCGGCCTCGCTCCAGCCATACATGCGTGAGGCGGCCGGGTTCCAGGCCAGAATCTGCCCGGTCAAATCCATCATCAGCACCGCATCGTGCGAGTCGTGCACCACGGCGGCCAGACGCCGCACCCCCCCCTCGGCTGCGCGCACCAGCCCTTGCATCCTTTTCAACGCCGTGATCTCCGTGAACGTGATCACCGCGCCTTCAATCACATTCTCCAACGTACGATAGGGTCGAATGCGCAGCAAGTAGTGGGTATCGTTTTTCGCATGTACCTCCAGCTCCCGCGGAATCAGCGAATTCAGCACCTCCTGCACATCGGCCACCAACCCTTCATACTTGATCAGATTCGAAACAATATGCCCTACCGGGCGCCCCACATCAGCAGCAATCAGATTAATGACCTGCGTAACCGCCGGCGTAAAGCGCAGGATCCGCAACTGGTGGTCCACAAAAATGGTACCAATCTCGGTGCCAGCAAAGAGGTTGTTCATGTCGTTATTGGCCCGCGTCAGGTCCGTTACTTTGGCCTGCAGCTCGGCATTCACCGTGGCTAACTCCTCGTTGACCGACTGCAACTCCTCCTTGGAGGTCTCCAGCTCTTCGTTGCTGGACTGCAACTCCTCATTCAGCGATTGCATCTCCTCATTAGATGACGTGAGCTCCGCGTTGACCGTCGCCAACTGCTCGTTGGCAGTTTGGAGATATGCCTCATTGGTGCGCAGATCCTTGCGCAAGGCGGCAATGCAAGCGGCATCCTCGGCGGTGGTGGTGCTGGCGGATTCGAGCGGCAAGCACGGGTCGGCGGGCGGCAGCACAGCGCACTCCTCCAAGGAGATCAGATAGAGCGCGGCGGCGCGCGGAGCGACCTCCAGACTGTTACCCACCACCCGCACCGTCAGCTTAATGGTCGCGTGTTGTCCGTCGCGGGTCTTCACGCTCACGCTGGGGTGACAAATGGTCTGCCGCTGGGAGATCGCCTGATGCAGCGCCATAGTCAGCTCGCTGCGCAACCCTTCACACGCCATCCTATACACATTTAGGCCGGCCTCGCCATCCGCCGGCTCCAGATATTGCCCGGCCCGGCCGAAGAGGTAGAGAATCTCCCCGTGTTCCGTCAACAACAAGCTGGCAGGCGCATACTGTTCGAGCAGCAGCTTCTGCACCACGTCGCACAGCGGCACGCGCTCCGTGCGGCGCGCCGCGCCAACCGCCCCACCCGCCCCACCCGCCCCCTCACGGCCGCGCATACTGCCTAAAGTCGGAATTTCCGGCACGGCTGACCGGACCGTGCGCGTGCCTTGCTTGCGCTGGTAGATGCGGGCCTTGCCATCCACGACCGCGAACAGGTCGGCAAACTCGCCGACGGTCTCCGCCGTTCCCAGAAATAGGTACCCCTCGGGGTTAAGCGCATAGCGAAATAACGGGATGAGCCGCTTCTGCAACGGCGCGCCCATGTAGATCATGATATTACGGCAACTGATCAGATCCATACGCGAGAACGGGGGGTCACGTATCAGATCCTGCACCGAGAAGACCATCATATCGCGCAGACGCTTATGGACACGGTAGGTTTCGCCGGCCTCGCTGGTAAAGAAGCGGTTCAATCGTTCGGTCGACACATCGGCGGCAATGCTGACCGGATAGCTGCCGGCGCGCGCCTTTTCGATGGCGCGCCGGTCAATGTCCGAGGCAAAGATCTGAACCTTGACGGCCAGGCGTTGCCGCTCCATCTGTTCCTGCACCAGGATGGCGATGGAATAGGCCTCCTCGCCGGTGGAACAACCCGGCACCCAAATGCGTAGCGGCTCATGCTCGGAGGTGCGTGTCGCGAGGTGGGCAATCACAGACCCCTGCAAGGCCGCAAAGGCGTCGCGGTCCCGGAAGAACGCGGTGACCCCAATCAGGAAATCCTGGAAGAGCGCTTCCACCTCAGCCGGCGTCTGCTGCAGATAGCGCACATAGGCCTCCAGCGTTTCAATCTGGTGGACGAGCATGCGCCGCTCAATCCGGCGCAAGATGGTACTGGGCTTGTATTGCGAAAAATCATGTCCCGTTTGTGCCCGCACCAAAATGAAGATCTTCCGCCAATAGTCTTCGCTGCTAGGCTGGCGTACGTGCGCCTGGGGCAACGCCACCGCCGTGTCCCGGGAGATATAGGCCCGCAATTGCGCCAGCATCTCCGCGGCGGGCAAGACATAATCCACCATGCCGGAGGCGATGGCGCTGCGCGGCATGCCGTCGTATTCGGCGGACTGCGGCGCCTGCGCCATGACCAGGCCCCCCTCCCCTTTGATGGCCCGTACACCCAAGGTGCCGTCGCTGGCGGTGCCGGAGAGGATGATACCAATGGACCGTTCGTGCTGGTCCAGCGCCAACGAGCGGAAAAAGAAGTCAATCGGCAAATGCAGGCCGTGCGGGGCCACCGTGGGGAGCAACTGTAGCGTACCGTGCAGGATGGCCACATCGTGATTAGGCGGGGCGACATAGACGCAGTTGGGCTTGACCGCCAGGCCATCGACCACCTCGAAGACCGTCAGCCGGGTGCGGTGCTGGATTAATTCTGGCAGCAGGCTCTTGCAATCCGGGGCCAGATGCTGCACCAGCACAAAGGCCATATTCGGCGCGGCATCGGCCGGCAAAGCGGAGAGTAACGCTTCAAAAGCAGCCAGTCCCCCCGCTGACGCGCCAATGCCCACGATGTAAAACGATGGTGGCTCCACCACGCTGAGGGCGTTCGTCGCCTGCGTTTCTTTACCTTTTTTGTGCATGAACCCCTCTAGGGCTGTAACCCCATCACACCGTGAACAATTCAAGGCGTAACCATAGCCGCTAACAACCGGAAAAGCAACTCCCGAAACAGCCCGGGCGCATCCCCCTCATGGTCTTTTCCTGAAGACCTGGTTCTGTGGACTCCCCGCCGGGCGGAATCTAGCCACAAAAAGCACAAA
>CAIOST010000327.1 GCA_903861045.1 uncultured bacterium
CACCGGACCGGCGATCAACACCACCGCATGCCCACGCTCCGCCGCACGCTGCGCAATGGCAAAACCCATCTTCCCCGTGGAACGGTTGCTAAGGAACCGTACCGGGTCCAGGTGCTCACGTGTGGGACCAGCTGTAACCAGTAAGCGCATGAGAAAGGACACATCCAAAATGGAAAACTCGTATGGCATCTTACCCACTATGACGTTAGGCCGCAACAGTCAACCCCGGTAAACCAGCAATTCGCCAGGAGGCCCTTTGGGGGTACATGCGAGTTTTCCCTGTAATGCCCCCCGTCCGGTGATCCAACAGTTGATCTCCGGCGTTTAGTTCGCTACGATGCATCCATCACAGCAAGCAATAGCTATTGAGGAGACCAACATGGCAGGCATCTTTAAGGCGTACGACATCCGCGGCATCTATGGTAAGGACCTTACGGAAGATACCGCCTACCGCATCGGCAAGGCCTTTGTGACCTTTCTCGGTGATTGCCGCAAGGTGGTAGTCGGCCGGGACATGCGTCCGCACTCCGTGCCGCTGTTTCAGGCTCTGGCACGCGGCTTGTGCGAACAGGGTGCCGACGTGATTGACCTCGGCCTCTGTTCCACGCCGATGAGCTACCACGCCAACGGGGCGCTGGGCGCCGACGCCGGCATCATGATCACGGCCTCCCACAACACCGGCGAGTGGAATGGCTTCAAACTCTGCCGCAGCCAGGCCGTACCCATCAGCGGCAGCACCGGCATTGCCGACATCGAAAAGCTCGTCGCCAGCGGCGCCTTTGCCAAACCTTTCGGTCCAACCGGCTCCATCACCACGTACGACATCCTGCCCGCGTACACCGCGCATGTCCGCCGCTTTAGCCACCTGCAAAGGCCGGTGCGCATCGCCGTGGATTACGCCAATGCCATGGGAATCCTGGAAGCCAAAACACTCCCCCCGCAGATCGAAATCGCCCCGCTGTTCGACACGCTTGATGGCACCTTCCCCAACCACGAGGCCAATCCGCTCCACCTGGAAACCTTCCACCCCCTGCAGGCCCTGATGCGCGAAGGGGGCTATGCCTTCGGTGTGGCGTTCGATGGCGACGCCGACCGCGCCGGCTTCACCGATGAAAAGGGCGAAATCATTGCCATGGACCTCATCACCGCCCTGATCGCCCAGGATATCCTCGCGACCCGCAAGGGCGTGATCTACTATGATTTGCGCAGCAGTTGGGTGGTCAAGCAGGTCATCGAATCCATGGGCGGCACCCCCATGATGTCCCGTGTCGGCCATGCCTTCATCAAGCAACAGATGCGCGAACATGATGCCATCTTCGCCGGCGAATTGAGCGGTCACTACTACTTCCGCGACAACTACACCACCGAAAGTTCCGCCATGGCCGTGCTCAGCATTGCCAACATCGTCAGCCGCGCCGGCCAACCACTCTCCGCCCTGATCGCCCCGCTGCGCAAGTTCCACCCCAGCGGCGAGATCAACACCCGTGTCACCGGCGACCCCCTGCAAGTCCTCCAGAAGATCAAGGCCACCTATACCGACGGTACCCTGCTGGAGCTCGACGGCATCAGTGTGGAGTACAAGGACTGGTGGTTTAATGTCCGCTGCTCCAACACCGAACCGCTGGTGCGGCTCAACGTGGAAGCCCGCACCCTGCCACAAATGCAAGAAAAACGCGACGAACTGCTGCGCCTGATCCGCGCCTGAGCGCCACCGCCGCGCCGGGCGAAACCGCTCCACGCCCGGCGCGCCACCACCCATGCCACGTCCAGGAATCAACCGCACTTCGAGACCACCCCCATGCTCAACCACGAACTCTACCATGCCCTGATCCAGAAGTTCCGCCAGCGTTATCATCAGGAACCGGCCAGTGTGGCTTATGCCCCGGGGCGCGTCGAAGTGCTCGGTAACCACACCGACTATAACGAAGGGTTGGTCCTCTCCGCCGCCATCAACTTCGGCATGTTCTTTGCCTGCTCGCCGCGCCATGACACCACCTGCCGGCTCCAGGCCGCCGATCTGGCGGAGGAAGTCACCTTCGCGGCTGATGCGCCTGTTCCCACCCGCGAGCACGTCTGGTCCAACTATGTGAAGGGTGTCCTGGCCCAACTCGCTCTTCGACAACCCACGCTGCATGGCTTCGATGCCATGTTCCTGGGCGATGTCCCCATGGGAAGCGGACTCTCCAGTTCCGCGGCACTGGAAATGTCCGCCGGTCTGGCACTGTCGAGTCTGTATGGCATGACCGTGGACCCGCTCTCGTTGGCCCGCATCGGCCAAACCGCCGAGCACACCTATGCCGGCGTCAAGTGCGGCCTGCTCGACCAGATCTCCAGCCTGTTTGGCAAAACCGGCACGCTGGTGGAAACCGATTTCCGCACGCTAAGCGTGAAAAATGTCCCGCTGGGTCGGGAGGCCTGC
>CAIOST010000328.1 GCA_903861045.1 uncultured bacterium
ATCTCCTGTGGATACGGTGGAGGTCCCACACTTCGTCCCACACTTTGTCGCACACTTTGTCGTTTACGCTTCGTCACACACTTTGTCGGCTCTGCCAGTTCGGCGGCTTGAGCATGGCCCCGCTTCCCCTTCAATGAAAAATCCCCCCACAAACCCGGAAGCGCCTCGCCGCCGCCCCAGTTCCCAGCACGTAAAGTTTGTACCGGCCGGTGATAGCAATCCGCCCTCGGCCCGGGGGCGGGCCGGGGCTACTGGCGCAGCCAACGACTAACTGCGCGTGGCCCAAACTCAGGTGGTACAGGTCGGTGGACGACTGCGGCGACGACTACGGTGGACGAATTCGGAATTCCCCTCGTTAGCCGTAGTCGTCCACCGGGTTCTGCCGTCGCGCGACGTGTCCTGCGTAGTTACTTCCAACCTTCCAACCTTCCAACCTTCCCATCTTCCAACTCCCGCCGTTTGGGGCCGCCCTGTCGGCGCTTGACCATGGTCTTTTCCTGAAGACATGGTTCTGCGGAATCCCCGCCGGGCGGGATCTAGCCACAAAAAGCACAAAAAACCGAAAGAGCTGGTTTTTGTGTTTTATGAGCCTTTTGTGGCCAACCTTAATTGTCTGCGCCGATCCTGCCCATGTCCATACCCTCGGCAACCACCAAAACTCCAATCGTAGCATACACAAAAGCTGCTTCTGCGGTTACCACACAGACCTTGCTACTGCCAGCCTGCGTAAGGTGGCCCTTCAGGAAAAGACCAGCAATTCTAATTATGACAGCCGCTATCGGGATCCAAATCGGGATCGGGACCGAAATCGACGAGAATGCAAGGAATTCGACCCCGATAGCGATAGCGATTTCGATTTCGACTGTACAGATGTGCCATAATTAGAATTGCAGGGAAAAGACCATGGGCGCTTGACGGAGATCCGCGCTTTTGCCATGCTGCGAGCCATATATAGGAGTACCCGTGCAGATTGTGCCGCTGGTGGAAATGCAGCGTATTACGAAGCGCTTCGGTGCTGTGACAGTGCTGGAGGACGTCTCGCTGGAGGTCCGGCCTGGCGAGGTCCACGTGCTGGCCGGCGAGAACGGCGCGGGGAAGAGCACGTTGATGAAGATCCTCGGCGGCGTCTATGCCGACTATGAGGGTGTGATCCGCTTGCGCGGGCAGCCGGCGCACTTCCGCTCGCCGCGGCAGGCCATGCGACATGGCTTGGCGCTGGTGACCAGTGATCGCAAGGCCACGGGGTTGGTCATGCCGCTGTCGGTAACGGCCAATAGCACGCTGGCGGATTTGCCGCGCCTTTCCCCGGGTGGTTGGCGGCGGCCGGGACGGGAAACCGCGGCGGCCCGGCGGCTGGCACAACGGCTGGCGCTACGGGCGCCGTCGCTTGAGGCCGAAGTGGGTGTGCTCTCCGGGGGGAACCAGCAGAAAGTGGTGCTGGGTAAATGGCTGCAACGCGAACCGCGCGTACTCCTGCTGGATGAGCCCACGCGCGGCGTGGACGTGGGCGCCAAGGAAGATGTCTATGCGCACAATGACCCTGGCGCCCATGGCGCTTTCCTGGCTGCCAAGGCTGCCGGTCGCGAGAAGGGGCTGCGCTTCGTGGGGATCGATGCGCTGCCCCAGGAGGGTGTGGCCTATGTCCAACAGGGCATTTTGGACGCCACATTCCAGTATCCGACGGGCGGCGCCGAAGCCATCGACTGCGCGCTCAAGATCCTGCGCAAGGAGCCGGTGGCCAAGGAGATCACGCTCGGATCGCGGGTTTTTGACAAGAGCAACGTGGCCACCGGTGGCGCCGCGCTGCCTTGATGGGGGTGCCCGTATTTGTCGACCGGGGCACAGCAGGAAACCGGCGCTGGCGACTTGTTGGAGGAGGCGGTGAAAGTCTTTGAGGCGATGAAGGCCAAGAATTGGCGGAAGAAGCGGGATGTGGCGGCGGGGTTCATTCGGAAGACGAAGGAAAAGGTAGCTGTGCAGGACGCGCGTCGCACGGGTTTGGTCGTTTGACTTTCGTCTGGCAGCAGGGTCGCGATGCTTCTTGCCTTTTGCATGGTGCTGTGGCTGACGCTGGGCGTCGTGGCCTGGGTGGCCTTATACGGGTTGCTGGCGGCGGTCGCCGCCTGGTTGACCTATGGACTCCTGCACCTAAGCAAGGGCGGACACCTAGGGCGCACGGTCGAGTTCTTCCTGTTCGAGACGCCGAAGGTGCTGATGTTGCTGACGCTGGTGGTTTTTGGCGTGGGAATCGTCCGGTCGTTTGTCACCCCGGAACGTACCCGCCGCATCCTGGCTGGGAAACGGGAAGCGGCGGGCAACGTGTTGGCGGCTCTGCTCGGGATCGTGACCCCCTTCTGTTCCTGTTCGGCTGTTCCTCTGTTCATCGGCTTCGTGACGACGGGCGTGCCGCTCGGCGTCACGTTTTCCTTCCTGATCGCCTCCCCCATGATCAATGAGGTCGCGCTGGTGCTGCTCTTTGGCCTGTTTGGCTGGAAGGTGGCGCTGATTTATGCCGGCATGGGGCTGTCCATCGCCATCTTGGCCGGATGGATTATTGGGCGGTTGCGTCTGGAGAAGTGGGTGGAACCGTGGGTCTATGAGGTCAAGACCGGGGCTGTGAGCGCAGAGACTGCGATGGACTGGGGCGCCCGGATTGGGTTCGGTATCGCCGCCGTGCGTGACATTGTCGGCCGGGTCTGGCTTTACGTTCTACTCGGCCTTGCAGTGGGGGCGGGCATTCACGGGTACGTGCCGGAAGGGTTCCTCGCATCGTTCATGGGCAAGAGTGCCTGGTGGGCGGTGCCAGCGGCGGTGGTGCTTGGCGTTCCCATGTATTCGAATGCGGCTGGGATCATTCCCATTGTTCAGGCCCTGCTTGGCAAAGGCGCAGCCCTGGGCACGGTGCTGGCTTTCATGATGGCCGTGATCGGTCTTTCGCTGCCGGAAGCCGTGATCCTGCGGAAGGTTCTGACGATGAAGTTGTTGCTGACGTTCTTCGGCGTCGTGGCAGCCGGCATTCTGATCGTGGGTTATGTGTTCAACGCCGTGATGTAGGGATGAGGATGGAGGATGGAGGATGGAGGCTGGAGATTTGAAAATGGAAAATGGAGACTGGGGACTTGAAACTGGAAAATGGAAACTTGAAAATGGCGGCGGGAGACGGGAGACTGGAAACTGGAAACTTGAAAATAGCGGCGGGAGACGGGAGACTGGAATATGGAAACTGGAAACTCGAAACAGGCGGCTGGAGACTGGGGGCGAGTATGAAAGAGGTTAAACAGTAACTACTCAGGTATCAGGGTTCAGGCCGGATTTCACCGTCAGAGCGGTCGCGCGTTTGGGGTGTGGTTATCTGGTCGGACAAAGGAGGGCGAATCGCCCGGTATTCCCTGAACCCTGAACCCTGATACCTGCGTAGTTAAATTAAACAGCTTCCGAGCGGAGGTCCACATGGCGATTAAGATTCAGATCTTGGGCACTGGGTGCTCGAAGTGTAAGCAGTTACTGGCGAATGCCGAGGCGGCCGTGAAGGCGCTGGGCATCGAGGCGACCATCGAAAAGGTGGAGAAGATCCAGGACATCATGAAGTTCGGCGTGATGACCACGCCGGCCCTCGTAGTGGACGGGACAGTCAAGAGCGCCGGCCGGGTGCTGAGCGCAGTTGAAATCGGGAAGACGCTGGCAGGGGGTTGAGGCTGACACGGGAGTCGGGGGACAGGAGAGAAGAAACGGGACACTGGACACTGGACACTGG
Organism: uncultured bacterium; assembly: GCA_903861045.1. Classification (GTDB taxonomy): domain Bacteria; phylum Verrucomicrobiota; class Kiritimatiellia; order RFP12; family CAIWXQ01; genus CAIWXQ01. The sequence goes on from CAIOST010000328.1 coordinate 3,755, forward strand.
AGACTGGAGACTGGAGACGGGAGACTGGAAACTGGAAACTCGACACTGGAAACTCGACACTGGAGACTGGAGACTGGAAACTGGAAACTCGACACTGGAAACTCGACACTGGAAACTCGACACTGGAAACTCGACACTGGAGACTGGACACTTGAAACGGGAAACTGGAAACTGAACACACGAAACTCGAAAATGGAGACTGGCAATGAAAGAGGTCACCGAGTTGGACGTGTACCGACTGGCGGAAGAGTTGTCCGACCTGATATGGACGGCGTACGACGAATGGTTGCCAAAAGCGCAGAACACACTCGGATATCAGATTATCCGGTCGGCGGACAGCATCGCAGCTAACCTAGCGGAAGGTTACGGCCGTTATACGCCTGCCGACAGACGTAAATTCTACCTGTACGCCCGTGGTTCGTTCGAGGAAACAAAAGCGTGGTTGCGAAAAGCCATCCGGCGGCATATCATCACTGCAGACCAAGTTCCGCAATACAAAACTCTTATCAACGAACTTGGACCGAAACTCAACGCCTTCATTAAATCGACGCGCCTACCCGTACGATCCGCCGGCGCCTAGTTTCCAGTTTCCAGTTTCCATTTTTCCATTTTCCCGCCTCGCATATTCGCCAATCACGAGATCCAACGCGGCGATTTAACCGCAAACCCGTAAGACTGGAAAGGTGTTTTGTCAATGCGCTGGACGGACCGAGCACGACGGTATGCTAGGCGCTTCACGCAGGAGATCGCCTTCTACCGGCGCGTGCTCAACCACCCGCTGACGCCGCGTGCGGCCAAGCGTCTGCTGGGAGCGGCCATCGCGTATGCCGTGTCGCCGATTGACCTGATTCCGGACTTTATTCCGGTGATCGGACATCTAGACGACGTGATCATCGTGCCGCTGCTAATCTGGCTGGCGCTCCGGGTGATCCCCAAGGACGTGCTGGCCGAGTGCAGACAACAAGGAAGCGAATAGGACGAACAAGAAATGAACGATACAGAAGAGCAGAAGTCGGATGGGGAGTCCGGCAGTTGTTGCGGCGGCAAGACCAAGTGGATCTGGCTGGCGCTGGCCTTGGCGCTGGGCGTGATTATGTTCGGCAAACTGGCCAACAAGGGGCCGTCGGCTCATTGCAGCGGGGGGATTTGTACGTTGCCGGCACCCGCCGTTGCGACCAACACCGGCCTGACGGTGGCCGCCGTGCCGCAGGGCGCAGCCGGTGCGCCGGTGTCGGTAAAATTGCCGCGGCTAGTCGACCTCGGCGCCGGGAAGAGCATCCCGTGCAAGTTGATGGCGCCGATCCTGGAGGAGTTGAAGAAAACCTATGCCGGGAAATTGGATGTGCAGTTCATTGACGTGTGGGTGAACCCGGACGAGGGGCCGAAGTACGGGATCAAAATCATCCCCACGCAAATTTTTTATGACGCGGCCGGCCAGGAACTGTTCCGGCACGAGGGATTCTTCGCGCGGGAGGACATCCTGGCGAAGTGGCAGGAGTTCGGCGTGGACCTGGCAGGCGCAGCAGCCGTGCCGGGGGGCGGCCGATAAAGGGAACCCGACGCGCTAGGGGTGGACGATGACCCCAGTAAAGGCCAGGGCTGGCCCCACCGGAAGCAGTTCGTGCTTGGCGGGGGGGAGGGGATGCGGCAGAATGACTACCTATTCGCAGGCGCACGGAAGGCCGTGCCGTAAACCAGACCCAATCATGAAATACTGCCCTGTAGCCGGACTGATCCTGACCCTCCTCGCGGCGGGGTGTAACCAGGGCGACAGCGTGGAGCGCGCCAGGGAGTTGAGCAGCAAGGCCGGGCGGGCGATCGGGGCCGGGGCCGGCACCTTTGTCTCCAGCGTGGGCGCTGCTTATGAGAAGGCCGTGACCGCCTATGACGTGCGCGCCTCGCGCGAACTGAAGGTCCACGGCGTTGCGGTGTCGGTCGGCCAGCAGACTGAAGGGTGCGCGACCAACGGCTGGGACCGCACGCTGAGCCTGTACATTATCAACCAGAAGCCGGTCGATGGCACGCTGCGCATCCGTCTCTTCTCGGCCGCGACGCAGGAGATCGGCCGCGCCACGGCCGCCGTGTCGCTGCCTGCGGACGATGCGCGCTATGTTCCCTTCCGCCTCAGCCAGGATGTGCCGCTGGCCCTGACCAAGTTCATCGAGCTGGATCTGAAGAAGACGGAGTAGGGGGGGCGGGGGGGCGTGCGCCAGTCGGAGGGGTGGCCTATATAATGTAGCGGAGGGTTCAGGGTTCAGGTGTACCAATGGTTTGTCAAGCGCCGCTACTGTTCGCTGAAAGAAATGAATAAGAGAATCATAGCGATGCTCGTTGTGCTGGGAACCATCGGATGCCAGTCAGCCAAGATCAGACTGGTTTGGGACCAGCCGACCCCGCCTACGGCGGAAGTCAAAGCTCCAGGCGGCTTTGCAGTGTCTCCCTACGAAGCATATGAAATTGTAAGGAAGAAACCGTGGGCGTTGTCATTGAAACATATCTGGCATATCTACGCCGATGACAGGAATTACTATGTCATGGATTCATTCTTGAGCTCAAGTCCGAGGAAAGCCATTAAGACGGGCGTAATAGTAGACGGCCAGACCGGAACGATCATTGAAAGATAGCTTCCACCGCAAAGGACCACGATGGTGGCGCGTGTCGTACAAAGGCGCGCACATGAATCGGCCGCAAGGGCGAGGCTCCCGCCGAGCCGGACACGGGTTCATTCAACGTCCTCCTCTTCTCGCACCTGTGCGGCCCTCGCGGCAAAACGATTTCCGTCGCGACCCAGTGGCTCCGGCGGGTCCGGCGGCCCCGCCCTACCTCCCAAGCGTGGTTCATTCACCTGAACCCTGAACCCTCGCTTAGCGGCCCCGCCTTGGCGTTACAACGGCCGTTCCGTTGACGTTCTTTTGGCAGGATGGTATGTTCGCGCCATGGCAATTAGGGACAAACGCATCCTGATCCTTAGCGACGGCAAGGCCGGTCACGAGAGCCAAGCCCGTGCGCTCTGTGCGGGGTTGGGCGTCGCGTGCGAAGTTGTGCGTGTCGCGTATCCTTTTCGTCTGGGCAAGGCCGCCTCGTATCTGTACGACCGGCTGGGGATTCGCACGTCGTGCTGCTTTGATGTGGCCCCTTTTGAAGGGCCGTTCGATGCCATCGTGGGGGCCGGTTCCACCACCTTCTATCCGCTCAAGGTGCTGGCGCGCCGGTTGCAGATCCCGTCCGTGGCACTCCTCTATCCGCGCGGCTACCGTCTCGACTTCGACTGCATTGTGGCGCCGACGTTTGACCAGCCGCCGGAGCTCCCCCAGGTGGTCACGATCCCCGCCAATCTCACCAACACCAACGACGCGTTTTACGCGCAGGGGGTGGCCGAATTCCGTCAGCGCCACACGCCGGCCCGCCCGGCGGTTGGCCTGATCCTAGGTGGCCCCAATCCGTTTGCCCACATGGAGGCGGACGAGATGGCGCACCACTTCGACCGCATCTTCGCCGCCACTGCGGGAATGGAACGATGGATCACGACCTCGCGCCGCACACCGCGCGCGGTGGAGGCGCTGGTAGATCGCCTGCCGTTTGATTACAAGCTGATCTACAGCCGTGATACCTTCAACCCGATCCCCGCGTTTGTCATGCTCTGCGAAACGCTCTTTGTCAGCAACGACTCCACGGGCATGATCAGCGAGGCGGTGACGCGGGGGCGCGCACGCGTGGAGGTCATCCCCAACCTGCGCAACCCGCACTCCAAGTTCGGCCGGTTTGTGGATGATCTGGCCCGCGACGGCCACGCGCATCTCTTCCAGGGCACCCTGGGGGAGGCTCGTCGCAAGATAGACCTGGCGCCGGCGCTGGCGCGCGTGGCGGAGCGGTTGCGCTGGTAGTGGCCGCGGGCGCCTTCTGGCAACCGCCGGGATACCCCTGGTTTCTAGCGGGAATCTGCTGGATCACGGGTTGGGAGCATGCGGCCGCGCGCGCGGGAGTGTCCGTCGGTCGGGCGGTGGTTGCTGGTCGGTCTCGTGCTGGGAGGCGCGTCGCTGGTGGTGGCGCCGACTGTGGTGCTGCTGCCGGTGCTGGTGCTGCTGGCGGGATGGGAAGCGGCTTCCGTGCGCGCCCGGGTGCGGCAGGTGGCGGCGCTCGTCGCCGGGCTGCTGCTGGTCACCGCGCCAGTCGTGCTGCACAACTATCGCCTGGCACAGTTGCTGGTCGCGCGTGGCGAGCAGGCGCGCGCACTGGAGCAATTGACGGCGGCGGAGCAAGCCAACCCGCTCAACGCCGAGGCCTTCTTCCAGCATGCCACGCTGCTCTGGCAGTCGGGGCAGACCAACGAGGCGCGCGTACTGCTGGCGCGTGCGGTTCAGTTCAATCCTGATTACCAGAAGATCTTCTGGCAGGAACGGGCCAAGGCGCCTTAGCGCCGATTCTTGACACGTCTGCACCCGCCAGCCCACCGGGGAGCACCTCCAAGCTGCCGCGTGTCGGCTGCACCTGATGCGTACAGCCAAAGAGATGCTCAACTTACAGTTCTAGGATGAAATGCCCCTGGGGAATTCGGTAGAGCCACGCAATTTCTTCTTCTAATTGATCAGCGTATTGAGTATTTTATCATTCTCTATTGAGTGATTTGCTTACTACTTGGAGTTGTTATGGTTAAAAGGAAGATTTTCGAGACTTTTGCCCTTCGGTTACGGGAGCCACGGCGGTTTATCCAGGTTATCGCCGGTCCGCGCCAGACAGGTAAAACCACGTTGGTGCAGTACGTGCTAGGCTTGGCGGAAGGTACGACACATTATGCCTCTGCCGATGCCGTTCTATCCGCTGGGGCGATCTGGCTTGAGCAGCAGTGGGAAATCGCCCGGCAGTCGGTGCGCAAGGGCGGAGAAACGATTCTGGCCATTGACGAAATTCAGAAGATATCCAATTGGTCCGAGACGGTCAAAAAACTTTGGGACGAAGACACTGCGCAGGCGCGAAACATCAAGGTCGTTTTACTGGGGAGCGCGCAACTGTTGGTTCAGAAAGGGCTTACCGAAAGTCTGGCGGGCCGTTTTGAGGTTCTGCATGCGACGCACTGGAGCTATCCGGAAATGCGCGACGGCTTCGGCTTCTCGCTCGAAGAATTTTTATTTTTTGGCGGCTACCCCGGCGCGGCAGCGCTGGTCGGCGAGGAAAACCGCTGGCGTCTCTATGTGCGTGACACGCTGGTTGAAACCACGATTTCCAAAGATGTGCTCTTGTTGGCGAACATTCACAAGCCCGCGCTATTACGGAACCTGTTTTTGCTGGGCTGCGCGTATTCGAGCCAACAACTGTCGTTTCAAAAAATGGCGGGGCAACTTCAGGATGTCGGAAATACCACGACGCTTGCGCATTATCTGCAGCTTTTGCAGAGCGCCGGGTTGCTGGCCGGGCTTCCAAAGTATGCGGGGCAGCTTGTGCGTCAACGCTCATCCAGTCCAAAGTTGTTGGCCTTGAACAATGCGCTGATGACTGCTGCCGGCAACTTTTCCTTTCGAGAATGGCGCGACCAGCCGGAACGGTGGGGCCGATTGGTCGAGACTGCGGTCGGCAACCACCTGCAGCAGTCGGTTCTCGAAACCCGGATCGGCTTGTACTATTGGAATGACCGGAATTTAGAGGTCGACTTCGTTCTCGCTGCGGGGGACCGCCTGACCGCGATCGAAGTGAAGAGCGGGCGCACCCCTTCGGCTTTCCCCGGGATTGCGGCGTTTGCCGCACACTTTCGCGTGACACGCAAACTGCTGGTGGGCGGCACGGGCATTCCTCTGGCTGAATTCCTGGCTGCGCCCGCCGAAGCGTGGTTGTAAAAGAATCTGTTCGGCTAAAACGCAGCCGCGGCCTGCGCGGTCGGGCGCTAGTATTCAAACACCACGGCCTGGTGGCAGACCAGTTTGGGGATCACGATGGCAACACCCGGCGCTTGGCGGCGCAGCGTCAGAGCTTTGCGACTGGGCGCCAGATAGGCCTTCTTGATCTTTTCCGGCACGCTGAGGCGCACGGGCACGTCCAGCAGCGGAACCAGGTCTTCAATCACCAGGCAGCGACCACGTTGCAACGGCGGGGCATAGAGCAGGTGCGCCACGTAACGCTGTTTGGCCGGCTGGTGCACCAAATTGATGCGGCCGCAACTGGGCATAGTGGTGGCGACGATGGGGTGCTGGTGGATGCGCGCCAGGCAGCGCAGGAAGAGATCGCGGTGCAGGCGTGCGCCGTGGGCGTAGTACATGGCGCCCAGGGCGTGTGCCATAAAGAGCACGCGCCCTTTCTGCGTGATGCCGGGGTGCGGCGCGTCCCGCAGTTGATTCGGCGTGTTCTGGTGCGAGCAGTACTGGGCATAAGTGCGGTTGAAGAACGGCTCGCGGATCGTCGCCAGCACGCGGGTGCCGCGCGCGGGTTTGGTCCGGATCGCCGCGGTGTAATTCAGAAACGGCGTGCTGACCAGCCCGTCCGCCAGCTCGGGCTTGGCTACCAGGTAGTCATTCTCAAACTGCGCGGGTCCCACCCATTGGGCGCCGATGTCGACCAGCACGCGGCCGCGCTCGGCATCGAGCGCGCTCTCGCCGACCACGATCAGGCCGCCGCCGTTTTTGACATAGGCGTTCAGGCGGGCGGCGTCGGCCGGCGTGAGGCACGGGGCGCCGGTGAGGATGATGGTGTCATAGCGGCTGAGGTCCCCGGCGGGATCCACGATGGCGAAGTCGATCTGCTTCTCCAGTAGGATATTGGCCGTTCCCTGGTCATGCGGTTCCTGGCCGCAGAGCCACAGCCCCAGACTGGCGGCGGGCTGCCCGTCGAGTCCGTAGGGCTCGAGCTGCTTGGCATAGGCGTAGGCCTGGCCGATATTCCGGTAGGTTTCCGGGTCCATCTCGCCGCTGGGGTGCAGTTGGTCGCCGATGCTGCAGCGGGCGCCCCAGGCAATCATGGCGGCGGCCTCATAGCGTAGCGCGTCCGGGTGTTTGAAGCCGCCGAACTCGCCCCAGGCGGTGTGGAACTTTCCGCTCATGGCCAGGAACGGTTTGGCCTGTTGCGCGTAGAGCTTGGCCCGGATGGGGAACTTGTTGTAGCCGCCCCAGGTGGTGGGGAGGTCTTCCAGTTCGAAGTGCGTGTCCCACTGGTGGTACTCGGTGCCGTAGAGGTTGGCGGTGCCGTTAAAGAAGAGCGTGGCTGCGGGGTGGTGCTGGCGCAGAATCTGCTGGATGTCGGCCATGATGCGCTGCCAGGTCAGGATCTTGTAGCGCTGGGCGTCGCTCTCCAGCTCCGGGTTCAGTCCTGCGGCCTGCATGCCGGCGCGACAGCTCGGGCACCAGCAGGCGGGCCAGGCACAGATGTCGTAGAAGAGCCCGTCCACGTCGAAATCCCGGCAGATCTCGGCGGTTTGCGCCAGGACCAGGTCGCGGTAGGGGGTGCCAGGGCAGAGGAAGGTCCAGGAGAAGTCCGGGCGGCGGTCGGTGGGTTTGGCGTTGGGATCGACGGACATGACGCCGGGGGTGCCATCGCGCTGCCGCACGATCCAGTCAGGGTGCTGCGCGGCGTCGTAGGCCGACCAGCCCAGCGTAAGGTAGATCGGTGCGCGCACGCCGATCTCATGGCAGGCCTGGAGCTGGGCCTGCAGCAGGTTGCGTTGCAGGTGCGGATGGGGGTTACCGACCTTGGTCGGGTAGTACGACCAGCCATGGTGGCACTTGGCGAAGAGCGTGATGGAGTTGACGTGGCCCGCCTGGAGGGCCTGCTGGAACTGGCGGCGGCGGAAACGCGCGCCGATGCCGGGAATATGTTCGGAGGTGTGGAAGTCGAGATGGACCTGACGCGCGCACAACGGTTTCATGCTGGGGAGCCTTTCGTAGCTGAATGCGCCGCTATTTTTGCCAGACTTCTGCTGGGATGGCAAGCTTTCCATCCCCGGCCCTTTCAGGGTGTGCCAATAACGCCGAGGGCTCTGCGCGGCGGGCGACGTCCAAAGAGACGGAAATGCGGCTCACCGATGTGGCACGCGCCAGCCTGGCAGAATTGGCGGGGGATTACATCAACTGGCTGCTGAAAAAGAACCAGGTGCCGTGGCGCAAAGATTCGGCCGAGGCGCGCGCGATCTACGGCCTACGGCTGGATAAGGCCGACTATGCGGAAGACGTTGTGCATGATGCCTGCGCGCACATTCTGGTGCAAAAGCATAAAATACCCGGACTGTAGCGGGCTGCGAAAGATCGAATGAACCGATTCGCTCAATGCTATCGGCAACCGCCACACCTGCCACCGGTAACCTACACGCATTACTAGGAGCGACAGGTTATGCCAACCGTCAGCGGTCACCGGCGGCCTACACCTCGGAGTGACCGCAAACCTTTTGAAGCCGGTGCATCGCTTGGTTCGTCGAGACCTCTTTCGCCGAAGCCGAACGTCAACGGTGAGGCGACGGTAACCCGGCACCGCCACCGCCTTGTTGGGGCTTCTCCTTTTCGAAATCGGGATCGGGACCGACTTGAGAAGCACAAGCAAATCAGACTTCCATGCTCTACACGCACGTCATGCGCAGCCTCGCCAGTAACGCCGTCAGTCCGCTGGATGCGCTGGCGCGGGGCGGGTGAGGGGGCCGCAAACACTTCATATTTCCGCACCTGGCGCCGGCACTCTGGCGGCCGGCGGGCCAGCCCGGCGCGTGCCCCTTAAACAACTCGACCGCAAGTTCGGCACTTCATGACCGTTCAGAACCATAATCAAAAAACGAAAGCGCTTTCGTTTTTTGCCAACCTCGCCACACGCATGTGCTTCTGCCGGCGGTCCCGATCCCGATTTAGCTGCAGGGGAGCCTGGCGGTGGTCGGTCGGACGGGCGCGGTCGTGCTCGCTGCGCTGGCGCATGCCGGCTACAAGACCGCCCTCTTCGTCTGGCCGCCGGAGGCGCTCGCCTATGATCTTGCGACAATCGCAGTTTGCACGGCCGGGGGCGGTATCCTGATCGGTACGCTGCGCGCAATCTCCCGCAGCGTCATCCCGTCGATCTTCGCCCACGTGGTGTTTGACCTGCTGCTCTATGGCAGCTTCACGGCCGCGCCGTGGTGGGTCTGGCAGTAACGAGCGATTGCGTCAGTTGTTCCTACTGCGGCGGTAACTGCTCTGCCAGTGTTCAGTGTTCGGGGTGGGGCGGGGCCGCCGGACCCGCCGCCGCCAAAGGCGTGCGCATGAATCGGCTGCAAGGCTTGGGATGGCGAGGCTTCCGCCGAACCGGACACGTCTCCGTTCGCCGCGCTCCGGCGCGTTTGTCTCCTTCAGAGAACTGTAGAGCGGTACCGCTTTCTATCGCCAACTGCCCACAAAGCGGCGTCGCGCGGCATACTCTGGGTGGGAGCGAAATGGGGTCGTATTTGGACACGACCCAGAGTTCAGACCCCACGCTGCTACGCGAGAATTCGGGGGTACCGGTGTCGAACGGCCCACGCTTCCCCATCCCTTCGTGTTACTACCCGTCAAAACAGTGCTTTCTTGAGAGATTTCGTCCGCGAATGGGCGCGACTGAACGCCAATGGCAATTCGCGTCCATTCGCGTTCATTCGGTGCGCCAAGCAAACTTGGCAGAACTCGCAAACTGAAAGGTGTTTGTCTCATGAATTGACCGTTGCATGAGTAGCAGCGTGGGCATTTAGAAGGGCAACCAACTGGATGAAGCCCCGCGCTGGCAAACGGGCGAG
>CAIOST010000329.1 GCA_903861045.1 uncultured bacterium
ACGCTGCCCTCGGCCCGGGGCGGGCCGGGGCTACTGGCTGCGGGGCGAGGCCGCCGGGGCGGGGCGCGCGGGGGGCCCGTGGGTGGTTTACACGCTGCCCTCGGCCCGGGGGCGGGCCGGGGCTACTGGCTGCAGCCTACGACCAGCTACGCGTGCCCCAATAGCGGCGTACCCCGTCTGAGATCAGGCGTCGGCTGGCGCATCCACGGTTATGTTGCGCGCAACATAACCCTATTTCATTACAGCGTTGCGTTCAGTAGGCCGGAACTCCGGTTCTGGCCCGGGAGACGACAGTGAGGCCGGATATGGAAATCCGGCCTACTTCAGGCGTGGCGTGCACAACGAAAGTGGGCCGGAACTCTGATTGCGGCCTACGTTGCGCCCTACCGGCTCTGGAAATGCGCTTTGCCCAGCCGATCGAAGTAGTCTGACAGGCACTCATCCGGCAGCCTGCCGTTGGCAAATTCCTGCAGCAGGCTGGCGATCCGCGCGGGCAGGAGCGTCGCGGGAATGGTGGCCACATATTCGCCAAAGCGGGTGACCCCTTCCCCGCGCCGCGCCCCGAGATGCAGCCGGTAGGCCGGGAGCGCGTGGCCGTCCTGCTGCTGCAGGGCACCAGCCAGGCCGATCGCCCCCACCGGATGCTGGCCACAGCAGTTGGGACAACCGTTCAACCGGATATCCAGTTGCGACAGGATGGCGGCAGGTAGGGACGCCTGGTCGAGTGCCGTGGCAAGCGCGGCGGCCGCTTCCTGGGAATGGCAGATGCCCAGGCGACAAGTGGCCGCACCGGTGCAGGCGACAATGTGATTCACGGCGCCCTGCTGTAAGAACCGGGGGGCCATGGCCCTGAGCGCCGTGCCGAGCGCCGGCAGGTCGGCCTCCGTGACTGACGGGATGATCAGGCTCTGGTTGGGCGTGGCCCGTACCCCTGCTTCCGCACTATAGCGTGTCGCTATGTCAGCAAGCTCCGCCAGTTCACTCCCCGTGAGATGCCCAAAGGGGATTGAAAGCAACACACTGCACCGGCCGGCTTGGCGCTGGCGCACTACCCGGAGACCCGCCACGGTTTCGACAGCGGGCGGGGCCAGCGGCGCGGCGCCGTTGCCCGGCGCTACGGCGGGCGCGCCGTCGGTGTCCGCCTGGCTGCCGGTGCCCTGGACCGCGGCCATGGGCAACGCAGGCCTGGACGCCGCTCGTAAGCGGGCCAGCTCACTTTCGAACAGTGCGCGAAATTCGCCCGGCGCCATCTTAGCGACCGCAAAACGTAGCCGGGCCCGCGCCCGGTTGGTGCGGTCACCGCGCTGGTCGAAGATCCGCCGCACCGCCTCAGTGGCCAGCACACAGTCCGCTGCAGGGAGCCAGGTGGCTAGTTGTTCCGCCAGTCGGGGGGCGCCCCCCATGCCGCCACCGCCATAGACGGCGTAACCGGGCACGCCGTCTTGTACCTTCGCGATAAACCCGATGTCGGTGACGGTGGCCAAGGCGCAGTCCGCCCCACAACCGCTGAAGGCCGTCTTAAACTTGCGCGGCAGCGTCAAGCTCCCGGGCTGCGCGAGCAGATGTTCTGTCACCGCCGCGACCTGCGGGGTGACATCGAACTGTTCCTGACGGCACAGGCCGGCCAAAGGACAAGCCACGACATTCCGGGCCGTATTCCCGCCCCCACCCTGACAGGCGATGCCAGCCTCCAGGAGTTCCCGCATGATCTCCGGCAGGGCCCCGACCGGCAGGTCATGGAACTGGATATTCTCGCGGGTGGAGAGATGCAGCCGGCTTTGGTGACGCAGGCTCAACGCCGCGATGGCGCGCGCCTGCCTCGCGCTCAGGCGTCCACCGGGGATACGCGTGCGCAGCATGTAAGCGCCATCGCGCCGCTGCTCGTAGATACCCCAGATAACCCGGTGATGTTTGAACTCGTCCGCCGTGAGCGTGTGCTGCTGAAATTGACGGACTTCCCCGTCGAACTGCGCTATATCTGCGGCCAGCTTGGCCGGCAAGGTAATGTGCATGTTGCGTGCTCCTGTTGCCACCGGACTGAACGTCAGGTTAAATTTCGAAGTCTACCAGCACCTTTTGCTGGCGCAGGTAGTCGCAAACCGCCGTGAGCCCCGGCGCGATGTCCGCCCCCTCTGTTACGGCCAGGGCGGGCGGATCGTTCAGGAGCGGGTTGTCGCCGACATGAATCACGACAATCTCCTGGGGGGTGTTGAGCAGGCGCAGGGTCCGGATATCGTAGTCATCAATGTCCGCGAGGGAGGTGATGAAGATCTGGCCGGAGTCGGTCATGATGCGGGCGAGCTCACCCAGCCGGCGGATCTGTTCGTTCTGCGGCTCCTCATGCTCGCCGAGATCAGCGTCCAGTCCTTGCGCGACATTGTCCATGCCCAGGTAGTAGGCCTTGAAATGCCGGTGGCAGAGTTCGCGCTCTAAGGCCCGTGCGAAGCGTTCGCCGGGGGCGCCCTCGCGGCTGGCGCACACCACGAATTTAGCGCCGTGGCCGTAGGATTTAGCGCGCTCCGCCATGGAAATTGCGCTGGGCTTCCAGGCAATTTCGCGGGCACAGACGTGGGTGGCGAGGGTGGAATCCGTCGTCGGCACATTGGCCAGGATGATGCCGGCCCCGGCAATCTCGTAGTGATCCACGATGACTAGGCGGCCGGTCTGTTCGATGTCGCTGACCAGGTCGAACGCCACGGGCTTGGGGGTTTCGAGGATGACCTCGGCGATATCGTGCCGGTCCACCTGCTGCTTGCTGGTGGCCGTGCCCTGTTCGGCGGCGTCCACGATGCTGAGCACCTCGACCAGTTGTACGGGGAGGCGCACGGCGCCGAGCTTGAGCTTGTAACTCTTGCCGCGCACCAGCGGGTCATGCCCCATCCAGAACAGGTTGACCCGCAGCCTGGTGCCGACCTGCAGCGGCGGTTGGTCGGCCCGCACCATCCACTCGCCCGGCTTGATGTAGATCTGGGTGTCCAGCGTGAAGCCCGGCGCTTCGCCGGCGCTGGCACTGGTTTTAGCCGGCCCGTGGAAGTATTCGATCGACTTAACGCGCGAGCGCTTGCCGGAGGGCTGGAAGATGACCTGATCGCCGGTGGCGATGGTGCCGGTCTCGATCGTCCCGGTCACGATGCGGCGGTCGTCGCCCTGTGCGGTGAACTTGTAGATGTCCTGCACCGGCAGACGAAACGGTTGCGCCTGGGGAAACTCCCGGCGCTGGAAAAGGTCGATCTGCTCCAGCACCGATGGCCCCTGGTACCAAGGGGTCTCTTGTGTCGACCGGGTGGCAATATTCACGCCTTGCATGCCGCTGACGGGAATGAAGCTAACCGGGCGGATCTGGAGCCGTTCCAGAAAGGCCGAGAAGTCGCGGCGGATCTGCGCGTAGACGGTCTGATCGTAGTTGACGAGATCCATCTTGTTGACGACCACGGCGATTTGGCGCAGGCCGAGCATGGACAACATATAGCCATGGCGCTTCGTGTTCTCACGAATGCCTTCCTTGGCGTCAATGACCAGCAGGGCGGCCTCGGCGCGCGAGGCGCCCGTGAGCATGTTCTTCAGAAACTCAATATGGCCAGGCGCATCGATCAGGATGTAGCGGCGCTGCGCCGTGCGAAAGAAGCAACGGGCGGCGTCAATGGTGATGCCCTGGGACTGTTCGTCCTTGAGGGCATCCAGCAGAAACGCATACTCGAAGGGCCGGGCGTTACGGCGGCACATGGTGCGGACCTGCTCCAGTTTCCCTTCGGGCAGCGCGTTCGTCTCGGCCAGCAGGCGGCCGATCACGGTGCTCTTGCCATGGTCAACATGACCGGCCATCACAATGCTCAGTTGCTCTTCGAACATATCCGTACTCACATGTACCCCCCGCGGCGCAATGTTTCCAGGCCGCCGCCGTCTTCCTTGTCCTGTTCCCGTCCCGAGCGCTCGGCGATGTTGGCGAACCGACCGCTCTGTAGCTCCCGGATGATCTCCGGCACGTTGGTAGCCGTCGAGTTTACCGGGCTCGTGCACGGGTAGCACCCCAGCGAACGATAACGCCGCCCTTCGCCCCGGTCGAAGTACAGGGAGATAATCGGGATCTGCTCGCGCTCGATATATTCCCAGATGTTCAGCTCCGTCCAGTCCAACAGGGGATGGACGCGCACATGCGTGCCGGGTGCGAAATCGGTCTTGTACTGTTTCCACAGCTCCGGCGGCTGGTCCCCGACGTCCCATTCGTGCTGCCGATCGCGCGCCGAGAAATAGCGCTCCTTGGAGCGGCTCCCCTCCTCGTCGGCGCGCACGCCCACGATAACCCCCGTGAACGGTTCCGGCTTGGCTTCCGGCCGCAGTTCGCCCACGGTATGATCCATGCGTTTACGTGGCCAGGCGCCGGAGAGGGAGTTTTTGAGGGCCTCGCTCTTCAGGGCCTTGCAGCACTCTACGCGGGTGAGTTTGCCGTCCGGGAAGGTCTGCTTGGCCGCGATGGCGGCGCTGTTTTCGCCGACGATCATATCCAAGTGCCAGTCCCGCGCCAGCTTATCCCGGTAGGTGATCATCTCGGGGACCTTGAAATGGGTGTCCACGTGCATGAGCGGGAATGGGACATGGCCAAAGAAAGCCTTGCGCGCCAGCCAGAGCAGGACGGTGCTGTCCTTACCAATGGACCAGAGCATGACCAGGCTTTTGAATTCGCGGTAGGACTCCCGCAGGATGTGAACGCTATGGGCTTCCAGTCGGTCGAGTGTTTGCATGTTGACCTCTCAGCGGCCGTGCAGGCCGCACTCCTTATGTTCGGGTTGCTCCCACCACCAGCGTCCGGCCCGCGGTTCCTCGCCAGGGGACACCGGACGTGTGCAAGGGGCGCAACCGATGGACGTGTAGCCGCGGCTATAGAGCCCGTGTACGGGCAGGTTATGCTCCGTGGTGTAGGCCAGCAAATCGGCCTGGCTCCAGTCGGCCAGGGGATTTACCTTGATGATGCCACCGTGCATAGCGTCGGTTTCGATCTTACCGAGCGCGTGGCGTGTGACCCCGTGCTCCCGCCGCATGCCGGTCATCCAGGCTGTCAGCCCTTGCAGGGCGCGCCCGAGCGGCTCAACCTTGCGGCAACCGCAGCAGGCGCGCCGGGCAACCACGGACTCACGAAAGGAATACAGCCCTTGGCTTGTTTCCAAGGCTTCGACGGCCTCCTGCCGTGGGCATAGCCATGTGATGGTCAAATTGTAACGACGCCGCACAGCTTCGGCACACTCATAGGTTTCCTCATGGAGGCGCCCGGTATCGAGGGCGAACACGCGGATCCCGGGCAGGATCCTGGTCGCCATATCAATGACCGCGACATCCTCCATGCTGAAGCTGGCCGCGATGGCAATGCGGGGGGCATGCGTCTGCAGCGCCCAGGCGATTACCTCCGTGGCCGAAGCCTCAGGCAGGGGGTTGGTTTGATCTTCCGCTTTCAAGTCGCCTCCTCCGTTAGCAAACGTCGACAGTCATTACCTACAAAATCAATAGACTATATGGACATAGGCGTTTTGGCAACAAGAAAAAGCGCGGTAACTACGCAGGCGCCCGCCGGCGGCGGTCGCCTGCGTAGTTAAGACTTTAGTGCCAGCCATCCACCACCTGAACACGCAGCTGCCTTGGCATGACAGCACTGTGCCATGCGCCAGCTATCGACCGGCCCAGATCCCCAACCTAAACAACGGGCCCGCAGGTCCCGCTGTACCAGCAGGAAAGTACCACGGGGGTAACATGTTGCATCTCCTACGCCGCTATTTTGGCCGGTACGACCAACTGCCGCCCGGCCTATTTCTCCTGCGTGTGTTGCTGGAGCAACTGCTGGCGACACTCGTGGTGGGGCTGCTCGCGGCCTGGTTGGGAATTCCCAGCAAGGAGCGCACAGATGCAGAGATCCCGCGCTTTGCCTGGCACGCGATCTTTCTGGCGCCGTGGCCGGAAACGCTGTTGCTGCAGATGCTGCCAATCTCGCTGGCGCGGGTTTGCGGTGCCTCCCGGCGCACGCAAATGGCGGTCTCGACGGCCTTGTTCGCCATGCCGCACTTCGCGCTCAGCCCTTTTACCGGCCTGACGGCTGGCCTGATCGGCGGGTTCTATTTTTCGTTTGCCTACACGCACTGGCGCCGGCACTCCCTGGCCCGGGCCTTCTGGCTGACCGTTGCCCAGCACACGCTCTATAACGCCTGCGTCTGCGGCTTAGTCCTGCTGATCCTACGGTTCGCGCCCGCCTAGCAGCCTATCGGACTTAGCTCTCGGGATGCACAATTTGTAACGGCTTGGATAGCAATCCACCCGCGGCCCGGGGCGGGCCGGGGCTACTGACGGATAGGACCTACAAACTGTATTTGCCGAAAAGCGGCGCGTGACGATGCCGGACGTATAACGGCCGTTAGGTCAAGTTTCCTGGCGGGGGCAAGTGCCGTGGCCGGTTCGGCAGGCATAATTTTGGATGTCGGGCGTTGCCGCCAGACCTCGAAAGCCGTATTATAAAGCCGTTTTACCGATCAGGCAGGGAAGGCCGATGGGACGTGCGGGGGCGTGAGGGACCTGCGTGCTCTTCTATGAAAAACAAAAAAATAATCATTGTCGGTGCGGGACCGGGCGGGCTTTCGGCCGGCATGATCCTCGCCAAGCGCGGTTTTCAGGTCACCATCGTGGAAAAGGCGGGGGTCGTCGGCGGGCGGAATGCGCCGCTACGGCAGGACGGCTTTACGTTCGACATCGGCCCAACGTTCCTGATGATGGACTATATCCTCAAGGAAATCTTCGAGGAAGCCGGCAAGCGCGCCGAGGACTACATGCAGGTCAGGCGGCTTGACCCCATCTACCGTCTGCTTTTCGCAGACAAGACGGTGCTAGCCAGCAGCGACTTTGCGGCGATGAAGGCAGAAATCTCGCGGCATTTCCCCGGCAACGAGGAGCAGCTCACGCGGTTCATGCAGACCGAAAAAGCCCGTTACGAAAGCATGTTCCCGTGCCTCCAGAAGGAATACACGCGGCCGTGGCACATGCTCCGTCCAATGTTCCTGAAAAGCCTCGGTGCGCTGCAACTGAACAAGACGCTCTGGCAGAACCTGACGTCGTATTTCAAGCCGGATGACCTGAAGATCTGCTTTACCTTTCAGTCCAAATATCTCGGCATGTCGCCGTGGGAATGCCCGGCCGCATTTACCATGATCCCGTACGTGGAACACGCCTATGGCATCTACCATGTGATCGGCGGGCTGAACCAGATCTCGGCGGGCATGGCCCGGGCCTTCCAGGAACTGGGCGGAGACCTGCGGCTCGACACGCCGGTGGCAGAGTTGATCACCGCCAACCGGAGCGTCAAGGGCGTGCGGCTGGAGGGCGGCGGGGAACTCTGCGCCGATGCGGTGATCGTCAACGCGGACTTCGCGTATGCGATGTCCACCCTGGCCCGCAACGCGGGGTTGAAGAAATACTCGCGGGAAAACCTGAAAAAGAAGCGCTATTCCTGCTCGACCTTCATGCTCTATCTCGGCGTTGGCAAACAATACGACCTGCCGCACCACAACGTCGTCTTTGCGTCCGACTACCGGCGTAACGTGGAGGAGATCTTTGCCAAGGGGACGCCTTCGGAGGACATGTCGGCCTATGTCCAGAACGCGTGTGTCACCGATACCACGCTCGCGCCTGCGGGCAAGTCCACCATCTATGTGCTGGTGCCGTGCCCGAACATGACGGCTGGTACGGACTGGGACACGCTCAAGCTGCCTTACCGGGAGAAGGTCCTAGACATGCTTGAGAAGCGCACGGAGTTGAAGGACTTGCGGCGGCATATCGAGACCGAGGTGATTTGCACGCCCGCGGACTGGGAGAAGCAGTACCATGTCTACAACGGTGCCACGTTCAACCTGGCGCACAATCTCCCACAGATGCTCTACTTCCGGCCGCACAACGCGTTCGAGGAACTGGCCAACTGCTACCTCGTCGGCGGCGGAACACACCCAGGTAGCGGGTTGCCCACCATCTACGAGTCGGCGCGGATCACCTCCAACCTGATTTCCAGGAAATACGGCGTGCCATGCACGCCTCCACCCACGCTCAGCAGGAAGGAATCCTTCTGAGCCATAGAAGGCGTCATGGAGTTGCTCGACAAGTCCCGGCTATCCGGACACGTCCTAGGCCGTTATAGCCTGCCGTCGACGGACGATTTGGCAGCGCTGGTACGGCAGTCGCGGGCGGCTTTCGCGACCTGGAAAGCAACCCCGGTGGCGGCGCGCGTGGCGTTTCTGCGTAAGTTCCGCGAGTACCTTGTGCGGCATGCGGATGACATCGCCGCCTACGTCTCGGCCAGCACCGGCAAAGTTCCGGTGGAGGCGCTCGCGGCCGACGTCTTTACCACGCTGGCTTTCGTGAAGTATTACGAGACCAACGCGGCGCGCATCCTGCGGCCGCAAAAACGCTGGCCGTCGCTGCTCATGTATAACAACTCCGCCCACGTGGAGTTTGCGCCGCTCGGCTGTGCGTTCATCATCTGTCCGTGGAATTATCCGCTGCAGTTGACGCTGGTGCCGCTCCTCTGCGCACTGGCGGCGGGCAACACCGTCATCATCAAGCCGTCCGAGGTTACGCCCGGCATCGGCCAGATCATCGCGGAGATGTGCCGGTTTGCGGGGCTGCCGGAGCATGTTGTTATGATTGCGCAGGGAGGGCGGGAAACGGTCGAGGGCGTGATCGCGGCACGGCCCGACAAGGTGTTCTTCACCGGGGGTTCTAGCACCGGGCAGAAGATCATGGAACTATGCGCGCGCCACTTGATTCCCGTGGATTTGGAACTGGGCGGCAAGGACGCCATGCTGGTGTTTGCCGACGCCGATCTGGATCGGGCGGTGCGGGGCGCGCTGTACGGCGCGTTCGCGAATTCCGGGCAGATGTGCGTCGCCGCGAAACGGATCTACGTCGAGAGGCCGGTCTACGAGGCTTTCGCCGCTCACCTGGCACAGCAGGCCGGTGAATTGCGCGTCGGTTGCGGCATGGAGCACGATATCGGCGCGGTCACGCTCGACAAGTCCATCGCGCTCATGACCGCGCAGTATGCGGACGCGGTCCAGAAAGGCGCGCAGCCGCTCAACGCCTTCCAGCGCGACGGCTGTTTTGTCTGGCCCGTCGTTGTTCGCGATGTCACGCCGGACATGGTGCTGGCCACCGAGGAGACGTTTGGCCCCATGGTGCCGGTGATGCCGTTTCAGGACGAGGCGGACGCCATCCGGCTCGCCAATGCGTCGGAGTACGGGCTCAACGCCAGCGTCTGGACAGGCGACCTCGCCCGGGCCAGGCGAGTCGCGTCGCGGATTGAGGCGGGCAGCGTCTACATCAACGACGTTGCCAAGAACATCAGCAACCCCGACCTGCCTTTTGGCGGAATCAAGCAGAGCGGCATGGGCCGGTATCATGGGCCGGAGGGGCTGCTGGCGTTTTGCAACATCAAGGCCGTAACGATTAACCACAACCGCTGTGGCGAACCGAACTGGTTTCCGTATAGCGGCAGGCTCTACGCGAACATTAAAATGATGATCGACACGTTGTACGGAAACCTGCCCATTACGAGGAAAATATGCAATATTTTCCGCCTGGCGGGCAGCTTCAAGAGAAAACCATGAACCCCAAAAAAGCGGTCATCATCGGCGCCGGCCTGGGCGGGCTTTCCGCGGGCATTCATCTTCGTAATGCCGGTTATGCGGTCGAGATCTACGAGAAGAATGCGCATGTCGGCGGACGCCTGAACGTGCTCCGCGCGGAGGGGTTCTCCTTTGATCTGGGTCCATCCATCCTGACGCTGCCGCATATTTTTGAGCGCTTGTTCACGGGGGCCGGCAAGCAGATGGCCGACTACGTGAAGATGCAAAGCCTGCCGGTGCACTGGCGCAACTTTTTTGAGGACGGGAACGTCATCGAGTTTGACCGCGATCGCCAACAAATGGAGCTGAACAACCCGTCGCTCGCGGCCGACGATTTCCGGCAGCTCGACAATTTTCTGGCGTATTCCAGGAAGCTCTATGCCGCCGCCGACTGCGGCTATTTCCGGCACGGCCTGGAGAATCTCTGGCAGGTCATCCGCTGCCACGGGCCGCTGGCGGCCCTGCGCGATTTCGATGCGTTCTCCGTGATGAACGACGGCACGCGGCGGCATATCCGGCATGTCCAGCTTGGCAACGCCATCAACTTCTTCGTCAAGTACGTCGGCTCGTCCGCGTACCAGGCGCCAGCGATCCTGAACCTGTTGCCGCATGTGCAGTTTCATTACGGACTCTGGTATACCGAGGGTGGACTGATCAAGCTGGCCGAGGGCTTGCATCGTCTGGCCACGGATATCGGCGTGCGGATCGAGACCAACGCCGAAGCAGTGCAACTGCGGCACGCCGGCCACCGGATCGATAGCGTGATCCTGAAGGACGGTCGGGTTATTGCTGGCGACGTCATCATCAGCAATCTGGAGGTGATCCCCACCTACGTGCGACTGCTCGGTGAGGATCGGCGTTTCCTGAAGCCGTTAGACAAGTTCGAGCCGGCCTGCTCGGGGCTTGTGATCGACATCGGCAGCCGCAAGCAATATCCGATGCTGGCCCACCACAACTTCTTTTTCTCCAATGACCCGAAAAAGCATTTCAGGCAGGTCTTTAAGGAATACAAACTGCCGGACGACCCGACGGTGTACGTGGTGGCTGTCACCCGGACAGACAAGTCGCAGGCACCCGCGGGTTGCGAAAATATCAAGATTCTGCCGCATATCCCTTATATTCAGGACCGCCCGTACACGCGGGAAGATTATCTGGAACTCCGTGAGCGGGTGCTGCTCAAACTGGAACGGATGGGTCTGGCCGGCCTTCGTCAGAACACGGTGGTCGAGCATATGTGGACGCCGGACGATATTCAAAAGACCTATGGCTCCCACCGCGGTGCGATCTACGGCGTGGTTTCCGACTGGCGCAAAAACCTTGGCTTCAAGGCACCCCGGAAATCCGGCAAGTACGCGAACCTCTATTTTGTCGGCGGCAGCGTCAATCCCGGCGGCGGCATGCCCATGGTGGTCTTGTCTGGCGAACTGGCGGCCGCCCGGATTATCCACGAGCTTCAGTAGCCGTAGACGTAGCGAAGCTAGCAGGTCCAGAACTGGACGCAAGAAATGCGCTTTTCGCGCCGACGGGTCGCCCATAGTGCTCCGCGCGAAGGTGGAAGGGGATGCGACTTGCTGCCCGCCACTACATACGCGGCATTTTTTCCGCGACTTGAGGTCTAAGATGTGCCTTGGTTTTCAGCGGCTCTTCCATTATTATCACGACTAGCTGCAAAAGATCGAGATGCGAAGGACTTATGGTATGCCGAGAACCAGAATGTTTGGGGAGGCCGCGATGCACAATCCCCCTCCGGTTAACGGAATCGCGGTGGAGAGTTCCTTGCCAACCTTGTGAAGCAAATTATTTAACGGGGAATCTGACGTGGGAGCAACGTATCCGACAAAACTGGTACTCGCCCATCGCAGCGGCAACCACTGCGCTTTTCCCGGCTGCCATCGAGACCTGACGGTGGATAGTCCAAGCGCTGGCGAACCGGCCACAACGGGTGAAGCGGCACACATCCGCGGCGAGAAGCCCGGTTCAGCGCGCTACGATCCTACGATGACGCCAGAAGAACGCGACAGTTTCCACAACCTGGTCATAGAATCCACCCCGACCGGTTTCAAGTTCGATGTCGAGATCGAGCGTTCCGGCAGCACCGGCATCGGCAACATGAAGATCTTCTGCTACGACCTCATGCTCGCCCGCCTCTGGTCTGGCCGTCCCTCCTCCCCCAGCTTCCTCATCCACGACAGCACCATTTTCGACGGCGTGGACGAACGTCAGCGCGCCGAGGCCCTCGAACTCGCCGCCAGCGAATCCCAGGCGCATGGCTTCCAATACATCTGCACCCTGAACAGCGACTATGTCCCGCGCAACGAGTTTTCATCGGGCTTCCGGATCGAGGACTACATCCGCCTGCGGTTGACGGATGCGGATGTGTCGGGTTGCT
This sequence comes from uncultured bacterium, assembly GCA_903861045.1. Lineage (GTDB taxonomy): Bacteria > Verrucomicrobiota > Kiritimatiellia > RFP12 > CAIWXQ01 > CAIWXQ01. Next base: position 12,037 of record CAIOST010000329.1, read on the forward strand.
TGATGGGGGTTAGGTTTTAGATAAGGACGGTGTTCCATGGCACGAGGGAAGACGGACGAGAAGAAACGTGTGATTGAGGTGAAATGATGACAATCAGCAACTGCAAGATCGCGAACTTCACAGTTTTCGAAAACGAGAGCATAGAGTTCTGTGCCGGCGTGAATGTCATAATCGGTGCCAACGGAACGGGGAAATCCCATCTACTGAAGGTTCTTTATGCACTGACCCAGTGGATGACTGGGAAAAACGGAACCGAGAAGGAGGAGGATAAGAACAACCGTGTGCTGCCCCTGTTGAACGGCCTGTTCAAGCCGGAAGACGGCGATGTTTCCTTGCTGATGCGAAAGCGATCGAGCAACGCCGCGGCGGATATTGCTATCGAAGCGGGTGAGAAGCATTTGAGTATCAGATTATATGCGGACAAAAAGCTGCGGACCGTTGACCCGGCGATCATCGCGCAGATGCCCAACGCCAAGGGCATTTTCATCCCGCCCAACGAAGTGCTTGCCATATATCCGGGCTTTGCCGCTTCGTATGAAAAACGGGAACTGGCTTTCGATCAGACGTACTATGATATTTGCAAGGCGTTGTCGGCGGCGCCGCTGAAGACGAAGAATGTAGACCTGTCACGCCTTATACTTGGTCTGGAAGATATTCTTGAGGGCAGTGTTATCCAAAAGGGCGAACGCTTCTATGTGAAAAGCAAGAAGGGCGAACGGTCCTTCGAGGCGCACCTTCTCGCTGAAGGGCACCGCAAGATCGCGGCGTTGGTACACCTCATCAGCAACGGGAGCATTGATAAAGATACCATCCTTTTCTGGGATGAACCGGAAGCCAATCTCAACCCCCGCCTGATCCGGCATGTCGCGCTTTTTCTGCGCGAGCTGGCCAAACTCGGTATCCAGGTGTTCGTCACCACGCACGACTACCTGCTGATCGGTGAGTTGTCCATGGCCGCCGAATATCGAACCGTGCCGGATGTTCCCATTCGCTTTCTGGCCATGAGCCGAAAGGGTGATGGGCCTGTCAAGATCCAGTCGGGGAACACGCTCGCTGACCTTCAGGACAACCCGATTCTGGATGAGTTCGCGGATCACTATCAGCGTGAGCAGGACGCTTCCCTGAAGTTCGTGGCGGGGAAAGGGACAGGCTATGCGGGAAGGTAATCTGGACTTCGATTTCGGCAGGTCATGGACTGTCCTGAAATACGACGAGAACGGCGGGTTCTACAAGACCAAGATGGATAAGAAAGTCAAACCAACGAAAGCCGTTGATTTTCTGTGCATTTCCAGGAACCAGCAACAGTTGCTGCTCATGGAGGCCAAGGACTTCAGTTTGGGTGTTCCGTATCAGGAAAAGTTCAATAACGTGCCAATGGTGGTTGCCATCAAAGCGAGGGATACCATCGCCGGGATCATAGGCGGCTCGCACTACGCCTCCGACGCCGGGGAGCGAGCTGTTTTCACGGATTCACGGCGGAAGCTGGATGCGCCGCCCCGCGTCGTATTCTTCTTTTCGGACTTGGAAACTCCGGCAAGAAGACATCCGCTTCGCGCGAAGCAGGCACGGAATGTGTTGCTGAATCAACTGAAACGGCATCTGTCCTGGCTGACCAGAGATGTCGCGGTTGTTGGGCTGGATGATTATCGGTCTTTTGTCTCTGACCTGACCATTCGCAATGCCTGAAGGGAAACGCAATGCTGAGAACGACGATCGACCGCCTGATGGTCAATTCGCCTTACGAAGAACCGCTCAAGCACTGGCGCTACGAACGGGAGTTGCGGCAAGACCATCGTGATGGCGATGGCTATCGCCTGGCACATTCTGAACAAGGTGGCCTATCCTGACGCACGAAGACCGACGACAAGGAACTAATGCGGCCGTGGAGCAGGCCATCAAAACCGGGGACTGAGGTGCGTTATGGACAAGATACGAATTGGTGTCAGCAAGTGCCTGCTCGGTGAGCCGGTCCGCTACGACGGACAGCATAAGCACGATCATTTCATAACCGACACGCTCGGCCGGTATTTTGAATTCGTCGGCGTCTGCCCCGAGATCGAGTGTGGGCTGGGCGTTCCGCGCGAATCCATGCGGCTGGTCGGCGATCCAGCCAATCCCCGGCTCGTGACGACGCGCACTGGCCTTGACCTAACCGCGCGCATGCAGGACTGGGTCGCGCAACGCGTCGTGGAACTGGAGAAGGAAGACCTGCACGGCTTCATCTTCAAGTCCCGCTCCCCCAGCAGCGGCATGGAGAACGTCAAGGTCTACAACGACAAGGGTGGTTTTTCGGGTAAGGCGCCGGGCCTGTTCGCGAAGGCCTTCATGGCGCATTTTCCAACGCTGCCCTGCGAGGACGAGGGGCGGCTGAACGATCTGGATTTGCGCGAGAACTTCATCGAACGGGTCTTCACGTTCTGGCGCTTCCGCCAGGCCTTACGCGCCAGCCCGACGCTCGCCACGCTGATGACATTCCACGCCCGGAACAAGCTGCTCATCCAGTCGCACCACGAGAGGATGATGCGGGAGATGGGGCGCGAATTGGCCGGGCTACAGGCCAAGACAGCGCGCGCGTACATCCCGCAGTACGAGGCAAAATTGATGCGGGCGCTCAAGACCCTCGCCACGGTCCGCAAGCACACGAACATCCTCCAGCACATGCTGGGATACCTGCGCGATGTCGAGGACGAGGCGGATCGGCAGGAATTGGCTGGAATCATCGAAGACTACCATCGGGAACTCGTGCCGCTAATCGTGCCGGTGACGATGCTCAGACACTACGTCGTCAAGCACGGCATCGCGTATCTGCAGGACCAGTATTACCTGAACCCGCACCCGCTCGAACTGAAGTTACGAAACCATGCCTAAGACACCGTCACCCCCCGTCCGCCCGGAACGTATCCGCCCCCTGAACGGGTGCAGGGACGCGGCGCCTGGTCCCGTAATGTACTGGATGAGCCGCGACCAGCGCGCCACCGACAACTGGGCGCTTCTTCACGCGCAAGGGGAGGCGCTGTTCCGCGGTGTGCCGCTGGTCACGGTCTTCTGCCTTGCGCCGCTCTTTCTCGGAGCCACGCTGCGCCAGTACGGGTTCATGCTGCGCGGGCTCGCAGAAACCGAACAGGCACTGCGGGACATGGCGATCAGCTTCGTCCTGCTGCGGGGCGATCCAGGTTGCGAGGTTCCCGCCTTCGCCCGGCGTATCGGAGCTGGTTTGGTGGTCACGGACTTTGATCCTCTGCGCATCAAGACCGGCTGGCGCACACAAGTGGCAGCTGCCTTGCGCGTGCCGGCGGTCGAGGTGGACGCCCACAACATCGTCCCCGCGTGGCACGCCTCGCCAAAGCAGGAGTACGGCGCCTACACGCTACGCCCGAAGCTGCGCAAGTTGCTGCCGGATTTCCTCACGCCCATCCCGGCACTGCGGCGGCACCCGCATGTTTGGCCGCACGATCCCGGCCCTGCGGACTGGGTCACCGTCCAACAAAGCCTCCGGGTCGACCGCTCGGTCAGTGAAGCACCTGGGATCACGCCGGGCCCCACCGCTGCTCTGCGCGTTCTGCGGCATTTCCTTGGGCACAAACTCGGTGGCTATCCGGATGCCAGCCGCAATCCTGCCGTCGACGGTCTGTCGAACCTCTCGCCCTACCTCCACTTTGGACAGATCTCCGCCCAGCGGGTGGCTCTGGAGACTAACGCAGCGGCGGCCGCCCCGGCCGCCCGCGCGGCGTTTTTGGAGGAGTTGATCGTCCGGCGCGAACTCGCGGACAACTTCTGTCTCTACAACCCGCACTACGACACGTCTCACGGTTTCCCTGCATGGGCCAGACAAACGCTGTCCGACCATGCGCACGATGCTCGGCCCTACACATATTCGCGCGACCGGCTCGAAGCTGGCGAGACGCACGACGACCTTTGGAACGCGGCCCAACAGGAGATGGTGCATAGCGGCAAGATGCACAGTTACCTGCGCATGTACTGGGCCAAGAAGATCCTGGAATGGACCGGCTCACCCGATGAAGCGCTACAGACGGTAATCGACATGAATGATCGGTATGAAATCGACGGCCGCGATCCGAACGGCTATGCGGGAGCGGCCTGGTCCGTCGGCGGCGTCCACGACCGTGCATGGGGCGAGCGTCCGATCTTCGGCAAAATTCGCTACATGAACTACAATGGCTGCAAGTCCAAGTTCGACATATCGGCCTATATCCGGAGGGTGCGGGAAGACCAGACTCTTACACCTGCCGTTGGGCGGGAAAATCGCAAAGGCGGGCAGCTTACGCCTACAAAGGAGCCCAGATGAACGCATCACCCGCCGCCGTTGCCACGCTGAGAACGCTGCTTACGGCACAGCATGATGACGGGATTGGCGGTCTGCTCGTCCATGACTTCACTTTTACCGCTGCAATCATGCGCGGCGTAGCCGCACGGCGGGCTGGCATATTTCAACTTGCGCCGCACTCATCGGCAGGTTATATTATAACCTAAATGAAGTACAAAATCCGGATCAAGAAGAAGGTTGCCCGGAGGCTATCGAAGTTGCCCGGCGACGTGCGGAAACTTTTCTTCCTGCTCGCGGCGGATCTCCAGACAGACGGGCCAATCCAGAAGAGTTGGCGTAACTTCTCGCCGCTAGGCGGGGGGCGATACCACTGCCACTTGAACTACCGGTATGTAGCCTGTTGGACGTGGCGAAACCACGAAATCGTGATTGAGGTGTACTATGCTGGCTCTCGTGAAAAAGCCCCATATTGAACTTTCGCTCCATGGCGAACATGTCGATGAGTTGCTGGCCTGGATTCGGAAGAAGTTCGAAATTTCCGTCCTCGCTGACGAACCGGCCGACGAGTTTGTCTCCATTGAGAGCACCGACTACTGGAGGGAAATGGAGAAGAACCGCGTCGGTAATCTGCTGGCGGGCGCCCGCCTGAAGGCGGGACTGACACAGGCCCAACTCGCGCTCGAACTGGGCATTCGTCAGAACATGGTGAGCGACTACGAAAATGGCCGCCGCACCTACTCCGACACCATGGCCAGGCGACTTAGCGCCGTGCTCCACGTGAAGGTAGATCATCTGAAATACGGGTGCGAACCAACTTCTGGAGGGTCTGGCCATGAGGAGGTTGTGGGCAGTCGGAATATTAATCGGGTTGATCGTAACGGGCGTTTGCATGCACGGGGTGGCGGTGACGGTCCTGGGCCGGGCTGCTGAATTCGTCGATAAGCGGGGGGCGGTGCTGTTGGAAAGGTTTCTGCGCAAGCACCCCCACCTGGAGGCCTTCGCACAGGCGCCAACGACAGCCTTATGCGGCGCGGAGGCATGCTGATCCACGGTGCCATCATTGCCCGGGAATACGGAATCCCCTGCGTCACGGGCGTGCCCGACGCTGCCCACCTCATCCGCACCGGCATGCGCCTGACCGTCGATGGGTACCTCGGCCTCGTGCGTGTACACATGGATACCGGAGCACGTGACACCCATCCTTGAAGACGGCGGTGAAAGACGGAGACCATATGCGACACCGTTCCCGCATCCGCGAATACCGCTCACGCCAGACACAAAAAAATCTCACCGTCAAAACTACTTCATCACAAAGGGGATGCGATTCCATTTGACGCTCACAAAGCAAAGGTCTAAGGTCTAACGTTTCATCAACAAATGGTCTGGCAATTGCTTGCGTCGGTTCATGCCGACAAGTGCGATTGGCTCTCCATATAACGTTCGCGCCGAGAAGATGATCCACGCGAACCAAGCGATGCACCCGCGGCCGGTTGCAGGCAGGCATGAGTCATAGGATTGGCGGCCGCGTGTGATCGCCAACGTAGGCTCCCGAGTATGATGAAAGAAACGCGCTACCGATGAACAAGAAGGCCCTCACAGAAGCGGATATCCGCACGAAGTTCATCATGCCTGCGATACTCGGCGCGCATGGCGAAAAATGGGACGTGATGACACAGGTCCGCGAGGAAGCCTATTTCACGAAGGGGCGCGTCATCGTTCGTGGCAAGATCGTCAAGAGGGGCGAAGCGAGGAAGGCTGACGTTCTGTTGTTCTACAAGCCCAACTTCCTTCTGGCCGTCGTCGAAGAAAAAGGATAACAACCACTCTGTAGGGGACGGCATGGCCCAGGCGCTGGAGAGTGCCGAGATTCTCGACGCGCCCTTCGCCTATAGTTCCAACGGTGACGCCTTTCTTGAGCACGACCGCACTGGCACATCCGGGATCGTCACACGCGAAATTCCACTCGACCAGTTTCCCACACCGTCGGAACTGTGGGCGCGATACTGCAAGGCCAAGGATTGGACCGACAGCCAGCAAAAGGTAAACACCCGGGACTATTACGACGACGGCTCCAGAAAGACCCCGCGCTACTATCAGCACATCGCCATCAACCGGACGGTCGAAGCCATCGCCCGCGGCGAGAACCGGGTCTTGCTGGTCATGGCGACTGGTACCGGGAAGACCTACACGGCCTTTCAGATCATCTGGCGATTGTGGAAGGCCGGAGCAAAAAAGCGCATCCTCTTCCTCGTGGACCGCAACATCCTCGCCGACCAGACCAAGACCAACGATTTCAAACCGTTCGGCCAGGCCATGACGAAGATCTCGAACCGCACGGTGGACAAATCCTTTGAGATCTACCTCTGCCTCTACCAAGCCGTGACCGGCACGGAAGAGGATCAGAACATCTACAAGCAGTTCTCGCCCGATTTCTTCGACCTCGTCATCGTGGATGAGTGTCACCGCGGCAGCGCCGCGGATGACGCCCGCTGGCGGCAGGTGCTGGAGTACTTTAACCCGGCAACCCAGATCGGCCTTACCGCCACGCCCAAAGAGACCCGCGAGGTTTCCAATATCGAGTATTTCGGCGACCCCATCTACATGTATTCGCTCCGCCAGGGCATCGCTGACGGCTTCCTGGCCCCCTACAAGGTCGTGCGCATCGGCCTCGATAAAGACCTCGACGGCTGGCGGCCGGAAAACGGGCAGAGGGACAAGTACGGCCAGGTCATCGAGGACCGGGAATACAACGACCGCGATTTCGATCGGGACCTCATCCTCGAAAGGCGCACAGCGGTCGTTGCCGCCAAGGTAACCGAGTTCCTGCGCGCCACCAACCGCTTCGCCAAGACCATCATCTTCTGCGAAAACATTGATCACGCCGAACGGATGCGCCAGGCCATGGTCAACGCCAACCCCGACCTGGCCGCCGCCAATTCCAAGTACGTCATGCGGATCACCGGCGACAACGACGAGGGCAAAGCCCAGCTCGACAACTTTATTGATCCTGAGTCCACCTACCCCGTCATCGCATGCACCTCCCGGCTCATGAGCACGGGTGTGGATGCCCAGACCTGCCACCTGATCGTCCTCGACAAGATCATCAACTCACCTGCGGAGTTCAAGCAGATCATCGGACGCGGCACCCGCATCAATGAGGACTACAACAAGTTCTTCTTCACCATTATGGATTTCCGTCGCGCCACTGCGCAGTTTGCCGACCCCGATTTCGACGGCCCTCCGGTTCAGGTTTACGAACCCGGCCCCGATGATCCGCCGATCCCACCGGACGAACCACCGACCGAGTCGCCGACGGGTGGTGAATCGCCCGAATCCCTGCTGTCTCCCGATTCCGGTCCCGGCGGCGACGGCGGCCCACATCCGCGCACCCGCTACTACGTGGACAACGTCCCCGTCCGCGTGGTGATGGAGCGCGTCCAGTTCCTGGATGAATACGGCAAGCTCATCACCGAATCCCTCACCGACTACACCCGCAAAGCCGTCCACAAGAACTATGCCTCCCTCGGCGACTTTCTGGACACCTGGAATGCCGCCGCGCGGAAACAGGCCATTGTCGAACTGCTTGCCGGCCAGGGCATATTCCTCGACGAACTCGCCGAGCAGGTCGGACGCGACTACGACCCCTTCGACCTTGTTTGCCACGTCGCCTTCGACCAGCCGCCGCTCACGCGCCGAGAGCGTGCCGACGGGGTTAGGAAGCAGAACGTCTTCGGCAAATACGGTGCCAAGGCCCGCACCGTTCTCGAAGCCCTGCTCCAGAAGTACGCCGATAGCGGCATCGCCAGCGTCGAATCGATGGAAATCCTCAAGGTGGACCCGCTCCGCGCCTTCGGCACCCCCGTGGAAATCGTCAAGCTATTTGGTGGCCGGGACAACTACCTCGCCGCCATTCGTGAAATGGAGGCCGTGCTGTATGCGGCGTGAGGGATTATTCTCTCGCGGAGGCACAAAGGCACGGAGGGAGTTCTTCTCAGTGCCTCTGTGAGGACAGAAAGGGACATCAGTATGATGGAGAATGAAATCGGCACGATTATTGTTGATCAAGCAGTCAAGCTTCATCAAGCACTTGGCCCCGGATTGCTGGAATCGGTCTATGAAGCCATCCTCGCCCGTAAACTGCAGCAGGCCGGACTGGAGGTCAAACGACAGGTGCCCGTTCCCATTGTGTACGATGAGCTCTCGTTCGATGAGGGCTTCCGGGCCGACCTCATCCTGAATGGCAAAGTGATCGTCGAGTTGAAGTCTGTTGAGAAGCTGCATCCGTCGCACAAGAAGCAACTGCTGACATACCTGAAATTGACCGGCATGAAGCTTGGCTATGTCCTCAACTTCGGTGAAGAACTTATGAAACAAGGAATCGTTAGAACCATTAACGGAACCATATAACCCTCTGTGCCTCCGTGCCTCTGTGAGAAAAAAAATGTGTTTCTCACGGAGGCACAAAGGCACGGAGGAGAGAATACCCCCATGCCCAACGTTTCCAATGTTGTCAAATCCATCCAGGACATCATGCGCAAGGACGCCGGAACCTACGGCGACGCCCAGCGCTTGGAACAGCTCGGCTGGATGTTCTTTCTAAAGATCTTCGACGACCGCGAGCAGGAGATGGCGCTCCTACGGGACGCCTACAAATCTCCGCTCCCAAAGCACCTCCGCTGGTCCGCCTGGGCCAAGGACGAGGAAGGGATCACCGGCGAAGCCCTGCTCGACTTCGTCAACAACACCCTCCTGCCCAAGCTCAAGGCCCTCACCGTCGGCGGCGACAAGATCACCGGTCTCATCCGCATGGCCTTCGAGGATGCCAACAACTACATGAAGAACGGCACGTTGATGCGCCAGGTCATCAACAAAATCAACGCCATTGACTTCAACGCCTCCGATGACCGCCACATGTTCGGCGACATCTACGAAAAGCTGCTCAAGGACCTCCAGTCCGCCGGCAACGCCGGGGCTATGGCGCTCACCAAAATGGAGCCGCCCGTGCTCAGTTAAATGGAGCCACTGGACGCGCAGAGAGTGGGATGTTTTTTC
>CAIOST010000330.1 GCA_903861045.1 uncultured bacterium
CAGGCAGACGCTCACCAGAAGAACTTAAGGCGCGTTCGTCATAAGGATAAAGTAACTACTCAGGAGGGAAGGGTTCAGGGTTCGGGGTTCAGGCCGGATTTCACCGCCCGAGCGGTCGCGCGTTTGGGATGTGGCTATCTGGTCGAACAAAGAAGGGCGAATCGCCAGGTATTCCCTGAACCCCGAACCCTGAACCCTGATACCTGAGTGGTTACAGGATAAAGACCGTGCACCAGATCCGCACGGACAGTTCCAAATGGCTTCGCGGTCCCACGTTATAACCAGTTGTTCGCGCGTCCATTGTGGGCCAAAGGAAAGTTCAAGTTACGAATCTAGTTTGATGGTAATCCGGCGGTGCGTGTTTTTGGGCGCCCCGGAGGCGGAGCAAAGGCCGAATCTCGGATTGTGCGCCGGACTCTCTGGCGGTACAGTATCCCCCTGTCGGCCGGTGCCTGGTCATGCCGGCCGGAAAAAGGAGCGAACATGTCACTTACCTTGCGTCCGAACAGCGCCTACGCCCTGCTCATCCCGACGAGCATGGGCGTGCGTATTACCCCCCTCGAGGGACAGCCGGTCCACAGCTCGGATTGTTTCCGCATGCAGGCCACCAGCGCTGAGTCTAACGTGGCCAGCATCTCCTCGTACCTCGGACTCAAGGTCAAGATTCTGACCGCCACGGTTAAGGGCTCGCCGATCTCGCGCTTCATCAAAGATAACTTGGCCAGTCGGCATATTGATGTCGAGGCCAAGGAGGTCGAGCAGGGCGGCCCGTGGGGGTATCGTCATCAGTTCAATATCGCGGACAGCGGCTGCGGCTCGCGCGGCCCGCGCGTCCACAATGACCGGGCTGGCGAGGTCGGCCGAACCCTCTCGGCGAAGGATTTTGACCTCGAGCGCATCTTTCAGCAGGAAGGTGTGCAGGTCGTCCACCTTTCGGGGTTGATCGGCGCGCTTTCGCCGGAGACCTCGGACTTCTGTCTCGAGATCGCCCGCATGGCCAAGAAGCATGGCACGCGCATCTGCTTTGACCTCAACTATCGCGCTTCCTTCTGGAAGGGACGCCAGGCGGAGCTGGCGCAGGCCTTCGCGGAGATCGCGAGCCTGTCGGATATCCTGGTCGGCAACGAGGAGGACTTTCAGCTTTGTCTGGGGATCGAGGGTCCGGAGGCCGGCGGCAAGGGGCTGGCCGGCAAGATTGACGGGTTCAAGGGGATGATCGAGCGCGTCCGGCAGAGCTACCCCAACGCCTCGGTCTTCGCCACCACGCTGCGCGAGGTGGTCAGTTGTAACACCCACAAGTGGGGCGCGGTCATGGCGGAGGGGTCAAACTGGCACGTCATCGAGCCGCGTGAGATCGGCGTGCTCGACCGCATCGGTGGCGGTGACGGCTTTGTTGGCGGCATGCTCTATGCGATCCTCAAGGGGTGGACACCCGAGCAATGGGCCCAGTTTGGCTGGGCCTGCGGGGCGCTGGCCACCACGCATCTCACCGACTATGCCCAGCCCGCCGACGAGGAGCAGGTCTGGAGCATCTGGGAAGGGAACGCCCGCGTCAAGCGCTGAGCCCCGCGCCCGCGAACGGCGGGAGGTGGATAACTGGAAGACTGGAAGACTGGAAGATTGGTCAACCCCGCGCAGGCATGACTTATGACGAACGCGCCTTAAGTACGCGATGCATGGACATACAGATGATTGCCGGTTTCAGGCGTTCTGCCGGTGAGCGTCTGCCTGCCGTCCCCGGCGGCCTTGTGCCGCCGGAACGGGAAGATCAGAGTGAGCAGCGAAAAAGCGATAAAAACAAAGCAAAAGGAGCGGCGCGAGGTGTGGCCGCTGCGGCCTGACAGTGCGGATCCGGACTTGAATCACTGGCGCGAGGCCGCCGCCCGATTTGAAACGGTGCCGGAATCGGCGCATCAGAGACTGCTCGCGCGGATGCGGGAATACTTCTATGTTGGGGGGATGCCGGAGGCGGTTCAGGTGTTCCTGCAGTCGGGATCCTTGTCCGATGTTCAGGACGTACAGCGCTCGATTGCGGAAACGTATCAGGATGACTTCTCCAAGTACGCGCAGCACAGCGACCTTGTCCGGCTCCGGCGGGTATTTGCGCAGATACCCCGGAATATCGGACGGAAAATCAAGTACGTCAATTTGTCCCGTGAAGAACGGGCACGAGAGATCAAAGCCTGTGTCGAATTGCTGAATTGCTCCCAGATTTGTCACAAAGTGGTCGCCTCGCATGGTTCGGGTGTGCCGCTCGCGGCGGAGTCGGATGACGAGGCCTATAAGTTGATATTCATGGATGTCGGCATGGTCAACTTCTTATGCGGAGGGCGATGGAATGATATTTCGGAGGCGTCCGCGCAAATACTGGTTAACGAGGGCCCGTTGGCGGAGCAGTTTGTCGGGCAGCATTTGGCCTATCTGGAGGATGGCAAACCGCAACTCCACTATTGGATCCGGGAGGGTAGGGCCAACAATGCCGAGGTAGATTATGTGGTTGCCATGGGAGCGCGAATTCTGCCGATCGAGGTGAAGGCTGGCGCGGGCGGCTCTTTGAAATCGCTCCAGCAGTTTATTCTGGAAAAGAAAGTACGCCAGGCTGTGCGCTTCGATCTGAATCCATCCTCCCGCGTGACGGTTGCGTATCGCGCACGATCGGACCAGACGTCCAGCGAAGTGACTTTCGAACTGCTGTCGCTTCCCCTGTATGCCGTGGAAGCGTTGCCGATGGCGACGAGCCAACACAGGTGCGAGACCGGCATAACGTGATTCATTATAATGAATTTATAGCAACATTTTAGCTGGCTTTCATGGGGGCTGATATGCAATATTCATCTTAATGAATGCCAATGATGTAGGTGCTGTGATCCGGAAGCGCCGAGATGTGCTGGGGATCGATCAGCGTGCGCTGGGCGAGATTGCCGGGATCGCCGTCCATACCCTGAGCAATATCGAGGCCGGGAAGGGTAATCCCACGGTGGCCACGCTGGAACGCGTCTTGCAGGCGTTGGGGATGGAGCTGCGCATTCACGTAAAACCGTAGGAGTAAGCCGTGAGCCGAAGTGGCAAAGTTTACTGCCGGGGGGTACTGGCCGGGCGCATTCAGCAGGTGCCGGATGGCTACCTCTTCGCCTATGATCCTCAGTACCTGGCCGCGCCTGACACGAAACCGATCAGCCTGACGATGCCCAAGCAGCGTGAACCCTTGCGGTCCACCTGCCTGTTCCCGTTTTTCTATGGTTTGCTGGCGGAGGGCATCCTCAAGGAAACGCAGTGCCGCAAACTGAAACTCGACGAGCATGACCACTTCGGCCGCCTGCTCAAGACGGTGCACAGCGATACCATCGGCGACATCACCGTGGTCGAGGAAGGGGAGGCCTAGATGCACCGCTGCATGTCCACGCTGGTCGACATCCCGCACGAGGGGTATAGCGCGGCCGCGGAGCGTCTGCTGGCTGGTGGGTACCGGCGGTTTCCGCATCGGCTGACATTCAATCGCAGCGATGTGGTCGAATTCCGCCTGCGCGCGGCGGAACACATGTCCATCTCGGGGGTCCAGGACAAGGTCTCGCTGAAGTTGGTCCGGGGGAAGCTTACGCCCACCGAGCAGGATGGCGAGTACATCCTCAAACCCGTCCCCACGGCCGACATCCCTCGGTTCAAGCACGATATCCCAGCCAACGAGCACCTTTCAATGCAGCTGGCGTCGCAGCTCTTCGGCATCGCCACGGCGGTCAACGCCGTGATCCGCTTTGCGGACGGTGAACTCGCCTACATCACCCGGCGATTCGACCGCCGCAATCAGGTGAAGATCGGGCAGGAAGACTTCTGCCAGCTATCTAACCGGACGGAAGAGACGGCCGGCCGGAACTACAAGTACAACGGAAGCTACGAGGAGGCCGGCCGCATCTTGAAGCAGTTCTGCCAGGCGTATCCCGTGGAGATCGAGAAGCTTTTTGCCCGGATCGTCTTCAACTACGTCTGCTCGAATGGCGATGCGCATCTCAAGAACTTCTCGCTCTTCGAGAGCGCGTTCGGCGACTACATCCTGACACCCGCCTATGACGTGATCTGCACGGCGCTGCATTTCCCGGAGGAGGCGCCGACGGCCCTCGACCTGTTTGATTCCTTCGAGAGCGAGAGCTTCCGCCAGAATGCGTTCTATCGACGGGTGGATTTCCTGAAACTGGCCGAATTCTACGGCCTGAACATGGCCCGCGCCGAGCGCTACCTGCGACAGTTTGCCGACCGCCAGGCGTCCGTGGTCGAACTCATCGACCGCTCCTTCCTGTCGGAAAAAGCCAAGGCCGATTTTCTCGGCCGCTTCCGTGATCGTCTGCGGGCGATTACGGACTAGCACAGCCGGCTCGGCGGGAGCCTCCATGGTCGGCACCACGCGCCAGCCGGCGCCTGATCTCAGATGGGGGGACGCCGCTATGTGGGGCACGCGTAGGGCTTGCTCCGCCGTGAGCGCATGCGCAAATTCCGTAACAGGTACAGTCGCCAGGATCGAGTCGAAAAGATGCAGAAAGACGTGTCTATTGACCCGACTCGATCTGGAACCAAACATTCGGAGATGATCGAGGCGGTCAGGTAGAACCGAACTGCGATCCAAGCGGTGGTGGGTACGTCGCTAACGCGCCGTCCCACACCGCTGACGTTCGCGCCGGAATACACGTTGCCGCACGCCGACGGTTGTGCTTTAATTTGGAAGCGAATAGGAGCATTACAATGCCAACAGCAGCCGATAGAGTTGTCGACAAGGCCCTCGATCTTCCGGCCGACGAGCGGATCGGCCTGGTTGACCGGATTTTGGCCAGTCTTAACCTTCCTACGCGTCCGGATATTGACAAGCTGTGGGCGGACGAATCCGAACGGCGGGTCGCCCAGCTTGATCGAGGTGAGGTCAAGTTGGTTCCCGGCGAGGAGGTGTTTGCCAAGATCAGGCGGAAGTATGCCAGATGAGATTTTACTTCCATCCATTGGCGGACATCGAACTCGATGAGGCCATTCGCTATTACGAGGAATGTGAACCCGGTCTAGGATTAGAACTTGCCGAAGAAGTATACTCGGCTATCCGACGGGTCTCCGAATATCCCGATGCATGGTCGGCAATGTCCCAGAACACGAGGCGCTGCCTCGTTAACCGTTTTCCTTTCGGCGTGATTTTCCAAGTCAAGGCCGGGATGTTGCGCATCATCGCCGTTGCGAACCTGCATCGGCGCCCAGGTTACTGGGCGGATCGAGTCTGAGCAGAAACATAACGACCGCCAGTTGACACGCCGCTCACGTTGTGCGATTGTTATCCCGTGCGTTCGGGACGCCTCCGGGTTCGCGGAAAGAATTCTTCACCCGTATGTTTGGTTGATGAAACCAAGTTGCTGCCTGATTTTGCGAACCGCAGGCGGAAAATAGAGCAACTGGGTTTCGATTATGGGCTCATTCACCGGCACCGCCATTGACCGTCTGCGCTTGGAGGCCAAGTGCCTCCTAAAAGATATTCGGCGCGGCGATGCGGCGGCACTTCAACGATTCACGCCATACTGGCCTGCATCAGGCCCATCAGGCGAGGTCCGGAATCTGGCCCGGACGCAACTCGTCATTGCGCGTGAACGCGGATACCGGAGTTGGGCACATCTCAAGACCTCGCTGCTCCCCAAAAAGGAGACAGTCATGGAAACACAGATCAGCAGCCAAATCACGCTCGATGCCGAAACGGCGCGGGTGATGGTGGAAAGCGATGAGGGTTCGATCCATCTCGAACGCATCGAGACACTCAATGTCGAAACGGCACGGGCGCTCGCCGGTGCGAAAATGTGGTTCGGCAAACTGCCGCGTCTGACCTCGCTTTCGGTTGAGACCGCGCGAGCACTCGCTCAATCCAAGGGCACAAACCTCTCGCTCGACGGACTCACCTCGATCGATGTCGAAACTGCCCGGGCGCTCGCGGGCTTCACGACGCATCCCGAGGAATATGCCAACGGATCCGGCCAGAAATTTCGCGGCGTGTGGCTGGGACTCAACGGCCTCGAAACGCTTGATGCCGCTACCGCCAAGGCGCTTACCGCGTTCAAGGGGGAGCACACCTACCTGTACCTGAAAGGTCTGAAGTCGCTCTCCGTCGACGCCGCCCAGGCGCTTGGCGAGTTCGAGGGGAACGAACTGCATCTCGGATTGCTGAAGCTTACGGGCGACCTCGCTGCGGCCGTGGCGGACTTCAAATGCGGTGGACTGTATTTTGAGAAGCTCACCGGAATTGATGCCGCTACGGCTGCGTCGCTAGCCGCCTTCCGCGGCAGTGGGCTCGCGCTGGGCGGCCTCGAAGGACTCTCCGCAGATGCCGCCAGAGCGCTTGCGGTTTTCAAGGGCAGCAATCTGTGCGTTAACGGCTCGAGGCTTGCGTCAACTGATGTTGCCGAAGCGATCGCCGGTTTCAAAGGGCAATCGCTGTGGCTGAGTTACCTGACGACGCTTTCCGCGCCAGAAGCCCGGTCGCTCGCGCGGTTCAAGGGGCGACTGCTGGGCATCGAAACGCTCCCCGCGATCACGGCCGAAGCCGCCCAGGCGCTCGCGAAGTTCCAGGGAGATGAGCTCATCCTTGACGGTCTCACCATGCTTGATGCCGAAACGGCCCAGGCGCTAGCCGCGTTCAAAGGCAACGTGCGGCTCATGGGGCTGACCAGGCTCTCGATCGAGACTGCCCGGATGGTGTATGAGCGTCAGCCGCTGCAGAAGGATTTGGGGCGCTATATCGGCATCACGGCGCTCGACACGCCGGACGCCGAGCAGGTCGCACGGTTTCTCGCCGGGTGCGAAGGCAAACTCAGGATTCCTCGGCTCGAGAAGATCTCGCCCAAGGCGCTTAACGCCCTGCTCCAGAAGCAAGACATCATGCTGCCGCCGATCAACTCGTTGGAACTTATCCCCGAGCCAGACGGCAGTCCGACGGTGAAGGTAGTCATCCCGGAGGGCTACTTCGAGCGGCAGAAGAAGGAGAAGCGGAAGCGGATCACTAAAATCCCATAGGCTTTCCCACGGGCATGCTGAATCGTGAGGGACCACCCGCGCCTTCGCGCCTGCGGGACGTTGGCGATGCACATGGCCCAGTGGCGCGTCGCCACACTGGAGTGAGAGGAGGCCGAGCGCGAAGCCGCCCGGCAGCGTTCCGTTCCCGGATACACATGGGTAGCCCATGAAATGGTCTTGGCGAAAACGATGGAGGGCTTGAAGACTTTCTGGAGCGAGGTGCTCCAGAGGACATAGTCCGGCCATACAATTCCGAAAACTGGCTATGCCGTTGACTCAACCTGCATCGATTCTCACGATGGAAGTCTGGTGGCGGACCAGACAAAGTAGAAAGATGAAGATGAAAGACGAAGTATGGCTGTCGCACCCTACATAGTCTTTCCTCTTCATCTTTCTACCTTGTCTTTCACCCAACCCGTGATCCAATCATTAATTCCAAGATATGGTTGAGTCAACGGCATATCCAGTTTCCGGAAACCCGACTCCGGTAAGGCCGCCTAGCGGCCTTGCCGGAGCACTTTGGCTTGACACACCTCCGCCACACGTACCGCGTTTACGAAATCCACAAAACGATTGCACGTAGTCCGGTGAAACCTGAACACTGAAACCTGAACACTGAAACCTGAACACTGAAACCTGGAACACTGAAACCTGGAACACTGAAACCTGAAACCGGCGCTTGTAGGGGTTTTGCAAGCGCCTTCCGGTGAAAGAAACGACTAACTGGCCGCCACTGCCGAAAGTGCGGCGGGAATGCTTTCGACCATGTACAAAGGGAGCGAGAGGAGGCGATACCTGACGGATTCGCCGGTGGTGGTTTGCACAGCGAGATTCTGGACCGATGGCGGATTGATGTCCAAGAATGACTGAAGACAAACCGGCCGCCCAGTTGTCGCGGCACGGCATCCATCACCCGGCGCAACAGGTCAACCGGGATTCGGCTCGTGTACTTGTTGAAGTCGTCCCGGTACGTCGCGATCAAATCTCGCTGAAGTTGCAGTCGGCGCCCATCATCCCGCTTGGCCATCCAGTCTGAGACGACTTCCGGCAACCCGCCGACTCTCTCTTTGCCGGCAATTTCGGCGGTTGGAGACCGCCGCTACAGGGTTTTGTAAGAACCTCGCCTTCCTTCTGGATCCGGAACAACATGATGTATTCGACTTGAAACGTCAATAACAACACGTTGTTATTTGTCTGTCGGGGGGGGTGTAGAACTGTGACCGGAAGATGAGATTGCCGAACAACGGTGTCTGGTTTGGCCAGTCTTAACCTTCCTGCGCGTCCGGATATCGTCAAGTTGTGGGCGGACGAATCCGAACGGCGGGTCTCCCAGACCCCTCTTCCTCTGGCGATGTCATGTAGTGATTGCATCAGCAGTCATATTATGACATCATTTTGGCCATGAACTCATGGAATAAGTAGGAGGCGCTATGAGCACGTTGACGATTCGAGGGGTTGATGAGCAAGCCATGGATGAGATTCGGAAGCAAGCCAGGGATGCTCATTCTAGTGTGAACAAGTTTGTTGTGGAGGCGATCCGAAAGGTGGCTTTTCCAGCGGAGCACGGCAAAGTGAGAGAATGGCATGACCTGGACAGGTTCTTTGGGAGTTGGTCGGAAGAAGATGCCAGGGATGTCATGCAACGCTGCGATGAGTGCCGGAAGATCGATGTGGAGATCTGGAAGTGAAAACTCTCGTGATCGACACCAATGCTTACTGCGATGCCATGCGAGGCGACGCGGCGACGGCGAAACTATTGCGGCAGGCGGAGCGCATCCTGCTGCCGACGGTCGTGTTCGGCGAGTTGCTTGCCGGGTTCAAGGGGGGGAACCGGGAGCGCGCGAACAAGGAGCAACTGATGGCCTTCGCGGCAACCGAACGGGTTCATACGGCACCGATTACGACGGAGACGGCGGAGTTCTATGCGCTGGTCATTCACCAATTGCGAGCGAAAGGGACCCCGATTCCCACCAATGACATTTGGATTGCGGCGCTGACGATGGAACACGGTGCCAGCCTCGTCACATCGGACGCACATTTCAGCAAGATAGACGGGTTGAAACTGTATGGTGGATGACCGGACGTCGCCAACAACGGCGCAAACAACGTTCTCGACACGGGTAACAAGCTTCTCGCTGTAGAGGTGAAGAGCGGACGAAATCTGAGAACCGTGGACCTGAAGGGATTGGTCTGCTTCCGCGAGGATCGCGCGCACAGCGAACGCATCTGCGTCTGCCAAGCTGATCGTCCGTTTGCGCTCAATGGCATTCGCTGTTTGCCGTGGCGGGATTTCTTTGCGGAACGACTGGCCTGAGGGGATGATAGAGCAATGTATTGTATAGTTGACGTAACGAGCGGAAAAGTCCATTATATAAAACATTATGAAACAAACACCCAGACTGCCGGGTTCGGCAAACAAAGTTCTGCCGCTGTTGGGGGAGCGCCTCAAGCTGGCCCGGCTGCGCCGCCGTTTACGGGCGGAGGCTGTGGCGGAGCGGGCGGGAATCAGCCGATCAACACTCTGGCAGATTGAAAAGGGGAATCCCAGCGTGGCGTTGGGCGCGTATTTTTTGGTGCTGTTCGCGCTGAATCTGGAGCAGGATCTGTTGCTTGTGGCCAAAGATGATGTCTTGGGCCGAAAATTGCAGGACGCCGGGCTTCCCGCACGCAGCCGGGCGCCGCGTGTGAAGACGGAGGTTGCCCCGTGAGCGCAACCACAAGAGAGGTTCGCGTGTATGCGGATTGGGCGGCGTTGGGCGGTGCCCGGTGCATGGGCTTGTTGTCCGCAGACCGGGTTCGCGGCAAGGAAGTCTTCTCGTTTGCGTACGACGTTGCCTGGCTGTCCGGTGGCGTCGCACAGCAACTGGATCCAGATCTTGCACTCTTTGAGGGGCGGCATTACCTGCGCGAGGGAAGGTCGAATTTCGGACTATTTCTCGATTCTTCGCCGGATCGCTGGGGGCGCTTGCTGATGCGACGTCGAGAATCGTGTTATGCCCGTCGCGAAGGGCGTCCCGAAAGGCCGCTTGCTGAACTCGATTATCTTCTGGGGGTTTACGACGGGCAACGCATGGGGGCGCTCCGTTTCCAAGAGGACGGCCGCACCGGATTCTTGGCCAGCGACGAGCATCTGGCGATTCCGCCGTTGACTTCGTTGCGCGAGTTGGAGCACGCCAGCCTCATGTTCGAGAATGACGAGACAGGCCGTGACGACGACGCCCTGCAATGGATTGATCAACTGCTGGCTCCGGGTTCTTCGCTGGGCGGTGCGAGGCCGAAAGCGGGTGTCGTGGACGATCACGGTAGCCTCTGGATCGCAAAGTTTCCGAGTCAACGCGACGAAGTGGATGTCGGTGCCTGGGAGGCCGTGGTCAATGATTTGGCTCGGCAAGCCGGACTGCGGGTGCCCGATGCGAAGGCACAGAGGTTTACGCAGCGGCGGCACACCTATCTGTCGCGGCGGTTCGACAGACTGCCGAGTGGCGAGCGGATTCATTTTGCCTCGGCCATGACCCTTTTGGGATATGCGGATGGTGCCGACGCGGCGGTGGGAGTTAGCTATCTGGAACTGGCCGAGTTCATTATGCGAAATGGCGCGGCAGTGGCTGAAGATCTCGCGGAACTGTGGCGCAGAATCGTCTTCAACATCTGTGTGAGCAACACCGACGACCATTTGCGGAATCACGGTTTTCTGCTGGTGCCCAACGAAGGGTGGAGACTGGCGCCGGCCTACGACATGAACCCGAACCCGCAAGGCGCAGGCTTGACGTTGAATATTGTCGGGAACGACAACCGTCTCGACCTGGCTTTAGCGTTGGAGACTGCGGACTCTTTCCGTCTGACCCTTCCGGAGGCCAAGGCGCAGATGGCGGCGATCCGCGCCGCAGTTGGGCAATGGCAACAGGTGGCCACACGAAAGCGACTTACCAAAACTGCACAGAGAGATATGGCTCCGGCCTTTCATCGAGCGGCGGCGGATGGTTGAAAACAGGGCAGCACGCAAGGATCACCGAAAAGGCAAAGTGACGGGCCCAAGGGATGGGCCTGAATGGCGTCATCTCTGGCTAGTCGAAATTCCTGCCCAAATAAATATTCTTCGGAATCGTTGATAATACTGGATACCTTGGACGGATACGTGGATCAGTAGTAGCGTACAGAGAGTTGTATGTGCGGTTTGTTGGAAGGCGGGAGATGGAACAACGCAGCAAGGGAGGCCGGATATGGAAATCCGGCCTACTTCAGGCGTGGCGTGCACAACGGAAGTGGGCCATACAACGAGTGTCGGGCCTCCATCGAGATCGAGTCGCTGAACGTGATGACCGGGAGAATTCCTGCCAGAGTGCGCGGCTTGGTCGAGGAATGGGCGGAGCTGCACCGTCAAGAATTGATGGCGATGTGGGCGTCTCAGGAGTTCCACAAAGTGGACCCTTTGGTCTGAGTGAGGACATCATGAAGGAATGTGTCTACCTGAAAGAAGCAAAGTACCTCGGAGAATTCCGAGTTTTCCTCGTATTCAATGACGGGAGATCCGGTGAGGTTGACCTCAAGGAGATCGTTTACAAACACGCTGCGGCTTCATCGCTACGGAAGCCGCAGGCCTTCTCCCAGTTCCATCTGGACTCTTGGCCGACGCTCGCCTGGGACTGCGGCTTCGATGTGGCACCCGAGACACTATATGAGAAGTGTGAGCGGGAAAGGGCATGAGCTCGTCGCGGGCTACAAGGCTTTCCAGCATCAACGCCACGTTGGAATTGCCAGCCGGTTCGGCATACCTGTATGCGGGGAATGACTCATATGTGATGCCCGTCTTCTTTGGCTACCGCGATATGAAAGTTAATCTATGGCGAGTACATCCTCAAACCTGTCCCCACGCCGACATTCCACGGTTCAAGCACGATATCCCGGCCAACGAGCACCTTTCGATGCAATTGGCGTCGCAGCTCTTCGGCATCGCCACGGCGGTCAACGCCGTGATCCGCTTTGCGGACGGTGAACTCGCCTACATCACCCGGCGATTCGACCGGCGCAATCAGGTGAAGATCGGGCAGGAAGACTTCTGCCAGCTATCCAACCGGACGGAAGAAACGGCCGACAGGAACTACAAGTACAACGGAAGTTATACGGAATGAACATGGTCCGCGCCGAGCGATGTCTGCGACAGGTTGCCGACCGCCAGGCGTCCGTGGTCGAACTCATCGACCGCTCCTTCCTGTCGGCAGCGCCAAGGCCGATTTTCTCGGCCGCTTCCGTGATCGTTTGCGGGCGCTCATGGACTAGCACAGCCGGCTCGGCGGGAGCCTCCATGGTCGGCACCACGCGCCGCCGGTGCCTAATCTCAGATGGGGGATGCCGCTTTCGGTGTCCTGATCATAGCCACCCTGGACCGCGCTGCCCGCGGCCCGGGGCGGGCCGGGGCTACTGGCTGCGGCATGCGCCAAGCGCTGGATAGCCGCCGACGGCGGCTAGGTAGTTGCTATGTACGATTTTAAGGAACACACGCTGCGAGCCATTTTAGCGCACGCCCCTTTGTGGCCCTACTGCTTGCCGCGGGCGAGTTTGTTGCCGACCAGATACTGGTAACTCTTGCCAACCGCTGCCAGTTTGTCGCTGGCGCAAGTATCAAGCTCGACGATCAGCCACTCGGCGTTGTTCTTTGCCGCCGTGACCACCGCCGGGACGTCTACCTGACCTTCGCCGACGGCCGTCATGGGTTGGTTAAGCTGGCAGGGCCCGTCCTTGATGTGCAACAACGGCGCGCGCTTGCCGAACTCCGCCACGACCTCAGCCGGATTGCAGCCGCCCGTCTGGATCCAATAGACGTCCAGCTCGAAGAATACCTTGGGATCGATATGTTGCAGCATGACCTTGTACGCGGGCGTACCGTCGGCTAGCTTTTCGAATTCCCACCAGTGATTGTGCACGCCAAAGGTCAAGCCGGCCTTGGCCACATTCTCCGCCGCCAGGTTGAACATGTCGCAGGTAGTCTTGATGGCATCAGTCGTCTTGAAACCCTCCGCGCCGACGCCGGAGATGACGCGCTGGCAACCGGAGGCGGCCGCTTCGTCGAGAACCTTCTGGAGATTATCGCCGACCGGCATGCCCACGTGGGCGCTGCACACCGTCAGGCCAAGATCCTTGAAGAGCTTGACGGCATCCTGGGCTGAAACCCCGTGACTATATCCACAGGTCTCGATGCCGAGATAACCCATCTCGGCGAGCTTGGTCAGAGTTCCTTGGTAGTCCTTGTCGAGATGATCCCATACTGTGTAGAGCTGAACTGCGATGGGTGCTGACATAACAAACCTTCCTGCCGTCTGCCATTGTAACGCGATCACCGCGACGGTTTACGGCTGATCGCGCAAAGTCAAGTAAGCCTGTGGAGCAGCGCATTTTTCTACTTATACCGCGTCTTGATGGCCACACCTTTCTTCGAGCTCTGGTAGGCGAGATCGAGGATGTGGATCGGCCGACGCGCCCATTCCGGCGTGATGATGAGTTTCGTGCCTTTGGCCAGATGGTCGGCGATATTCTTATAGAGTTTCCAGCCTTCGCTTTCCTGGTTCGGCACGCGCACGGTGACCGTCCGGGCACCGTCGTGCGTAATGATCTCGCCGGCATCCCAGTTCATGATGTAGGTGCCCTGCGTGCCGGTGACCTTGAACCAATGCTGATTCGGCCGCGAATCGATCGAGCTCACGGCGAGCGTGGACCAGGCGCCGTTGGCGTAACGGACCGTGAGGAACCCGTCGTCCTCGTTCGTGTCCTGCTTCCAGGGCGTCTGCGGGGCCCAAACGCCGGACCAGGTGAACCCGGACACTTCCTTGATCTCCGAGTTGACGATCTGGAGGGTGTATTCAAGAATGTGCACGCCCCAATCATACATCAGACCGCCGGAGATGGTCTTGCTGGTGCGCCACCAGTCGCCGGGCTTGCCGTAGTTGTTCATCTGCGCATCGACGCGCACGACCTTGCCGATCACGCCCGAGCCGATGTGCTTCATGGCTTCCAGGATGTGCCCATCCCAGTGCCGGTTGTGGTAGGTAGAGAGAACGACGCCCATCTTCTTCGCGGCGGCGATCATCTGGTCGCACTCGGCCGTGGTAATAGCCAGCGGTTTCTCGCAGACGACATGGCGGCCGGCATTCAGGCACTGCAACGCCAACTTGGCGTGCGTATCGTGCGGCGTAATGATCGACAGCAGGTTCACGTCGGACTTCTTGAGCATTTCCGCCACCGAGGTATACGTCGCGATGCCCGGGAAATCCTGCTTGGCTGCTTCCAAGCGCTGCACGTCGATTTCCGCCACGGCGGTCGGCGTCATGCCGGCCTGCTGCATCTCGTTCAAATGCGCACGGCCCATATTAAAGGCCCCACCGTAGCCAATCACGCCAACCTTAATATCTGATGCTTGCTTGAACTTCGCCATTGTTCCGCGCTCCTTTTGGTTGATTCCGACACCCGTCGTGTCAGCCGACGCATGTCGGGTGTGCCGCTTGCCACCCTGCTGCGCGGCCTTGCGCCGCGCAGGCAATTGAACTGAAACCGGTTTGCCGCTGTTCATCATCAACTCCTTGGAATTGATACAAACTATGCGGCAGATACAATCACTAGCAACAGTCAAAATGATATGACGGGTATGGCGCCTCGCAAATCTAATACCATTGACATAACCTATCATTGTTTGATCAAATATCGCATGCCCCTCAAACACAAATCCTCCGCCCCCGCCTCCGCGGCCCTGCCCCCCGGTGCCCACGTCGTAGCCCTCGCGTCGGTCGGCATGTTTTACGCCCCGCCCGTCGACCGCCTGACACCGGTCGAGATCCGGCCGGGCTTTGAATATATCGAACTGCTGACCGCGGGCGTCGTGCTGGATTGCGAATGCGGGCCGGAACGGGAGTGCGGCCCCGGCACCCTGTTCTGGCACCAGACGGGAGACCGCACCATCTACCGGACTAGGCCGGCGTCGCCCTATTGCTGCCTATGCGTGCAGTTCAAGGTCACCGCGCCCGTGCGAAGGGCTCCCCGCCGGTCGTTCGCCGGGGATGCGGCCTGGGCACGCACCGTAGCGGACGATCTGGTGACTGCATTTCACGATCCGCGCGGTCCGCGCGATGTGCTGGCCTTCCATGCCTACGGGCGACTGCTCTGGGCCGCCTCAAGCGCATCGCCCGACGTGGTGCAGTCCCCGCCGCCGCCGCCGCTGCTAGCGCTACAGGTACGCCTGGCGGGAGACCCCGGCCTGTTGCGCGCCAGCGTGGCCACACTCGCTGATGCGGCCGGCATCAGTCCGGCACACTTGCACCTGCTGTGCCGCCAGCACTGGCACACCTCCCCGCATCGCCTGCTCCTGGAACGGCGCGTCACCGCCGCCAAACGTCTCCTGGCGGGCGGGAAGCAACCCGTCAAAACGGTATCCGCCGAATGCGGTTTCGACAATGTCGAGAGCTTCTGCCGGGCCTTCCGGCGGCTGACCGGGCAAACGCCGGGCACCTACCGCACGCAGCACATCAGGCCCGGGTAACGCTTACAGCAACTCATCCACGAAGGTCTCGACCCAGGGGAGGCCGTGTTGGGGGAGGGCGGCCATGAAGGGATCCGGGTCGAACTCTTCCACGTTGAAGACACCTTGTCCGCGCCAGGCACCAGTCAGCATCAGCTTGGCACCGATCATGGCCGGCACACCGGTGGTGTAGGAGACCGCCTGGGCCTGGACCTCGCGGTAGCAGGCTGCATGGTCACAGACGTTGTAGATGTAGTACGTCAGGGGGCGGCCGTTCTTCACGCCGCGGATCAGGCAGCCGATGTTGGTCTTGCCGGTGTAGTTCTCGCCCAACGACGAGGGCTCCGGCAGCACCGCCTTGAGGAAGCGTAGCGGCACGACCGGATGCCCTTCGTACATCACAGGATCAATGCGCGTGAGTCCGACGTTCTGCAGCACGCGTAAATGCGTCAGGTATTCCTGGCTGAAGGTCATCCAGAAGCGGATGCGGCGCAGGCCGGGGAGGTTCTTGACGAGCGACTCGAGTTCCTCGTGATAGAGCAGGTAGGCCTCGCGCGGGCCGACCTCGGGGAAGTCGAAGGTGCGGTGGATGGCGAACGGCTCGGTCTCGATCCACTGGCCGTTCTCCCAATACTTGCCGCGCTGGGTGACTTCGCGGATGTTGATCTCGGGGTTGAAGTTGGTGGCAAAGGCCTTGCCGTGGCTGCCGGCATTGCAGTCGAGGATGTCTACTTCGTGGATCTCGTCGAAGTGGTGTTTACGCGCATAGGCGCAGAAGATGTTGGTAACGCCCGGGTCGAAGCCGCACCCCAGCAGCGCCATGATACCGCGCTTTGCGAAGCGTTCGCGGAAGGCCCA
Organism: uncultured bacterium; assembly: GCA_903861045.1. Classification (GTDB taxonomy): domain Bacteria; phylum Verrucomicrobiota; class Kiritimatiellia; order RFP12; family CAIWXQ01; genus CAIWXQ01. The sequence continues at coordinate 16,388 of CAIOST010000330.1, forward strand.
CTGCCAGCTATATTCAAAGTGCGCGACCTCCGGCGGTTCGTAGTTGGCGGTGTCGAGGTAGGGGACGCCGGTCTCCAGGCAGGCCTCCATAATGGCGAGGTCCTGGTACGGCAGCGCCACGTGCAAGACCAGGTTGGGCTGGATCTGGCGGATCAGGGCCGCGACCTGCTTGGGATCGTCGGCATCCACCTGCGCCGTCCGGATGGGGCGCGGCAACTGCGCGGCAAGGGCGTTACACTTGTCGAGGTGGCGGCTGGCGAGCACAATTTCGTCAAATACCTCCGGCACCTGGGCGCATTTGTGCGCCACCACGCCACCGACACCGCCAGCACCAATGATTAAGATACGGTTCATAGGTGATCCTTGTTGCAGGAGTAGAAAAGACTCAGGGTTCAGGGTTCAGGGTTCAGGGTTCGGGGGGAGGGGAGAGGGAAGAAAGGGTTCAGGGTTCAGGGGGAGGGGAGAGGGGAGAAAAGGGTTCAGGAAGAGAGGGTTCGGGGAAGCCAGAGGGGGAGGGGGTAAAAACGGCCGGGTCTTCCCGTACCGACGCATCCGGCCAGCGCCGGGCTGGTTCCGGGAGCTGTTTCTCCAGGGTGCGTTCCATGCCATTGAGCATGCGAATGCACTCCTGATAGCGGGAGCGGTATTCCTCGTAAAGCGTTTGGGATTCATAGCCTTTGAGGTGGGCCATAAATAGGTGATGCACGGTTTCGGCGGCCTCGCCGCGACTACGGTTGATGCCTTCAATCTTGTTGCGCACATGACGATCATCGTATTTCTCGCAAGCGTAATGGGAGATGGGCAATTGATCAAATGCAGGGGGCTGCCGTCCTGCGAAGGCGACAGCATGTCTGCGACATCCTCCTGCCCCCAGGAAAGAAAGAATACAAATTATGAATATTGTTGTGGACTTCATCATTTCTCGTGCGTACGCCTGAACCCTGAACCCTGAACCCTGAACCCTGAACCCTGAACCCTGAACCCTGAACCCTGAACCCTCTTCTTCCTTCCCGCCCCCTCTACGTCTCGAAATACGTGTACCCCCGCAGCCCGGCGCCGTAGGCGTCGATGATGTCGCGGCGTTCGGCCGGGGAGATGCGCTGGCCACGTACGGCGTTCTCGGCCAGTTCGCGGAAGCGCTCCATCAGCTCCTTCGGTTCGTACTCCACATAGCTGAGCACATCGGCCACGGTGTCGCCATGCAGCTCTTCGCCGAGCTCAAAGCGCCCCTGCTCATCCACGTTGATGTTGACGATATTGGTGTCGCCAAAGAGGTTGTGCAGATCGCCCAGCGTCTCCTGGTAGGCGCCGACCAGGAAGGCCCCCAGGATGTATTCCGCGCCGGGGGTGATCTCATGCACGGGGAGCGCTTCCTTGACGTCGTGCAGGTCAATGAAGCGATCGATCTTGCCATCGCAGTCGCAGGTGATATCCGCGATGGTGGCGATGCGCGAGGGGCGCTCGTTAAGACGGTGGATCGGCATCACGGGGAAGAGCTGGCCAATGGCCCAGGAGTCGGGGAGCGACTGGAAGACGCTGAAGTTGCCGTAGTAGGTGTCGGAGAGCGTGGTCTCAAGTTTCTGCAACTCCTCGGGGACGTAGCGCAGTGACTGTGCTTCGCGGGCGATGCGGGCCACGACGCGCCAGAAGAGCTGTTCGCCCACGGCGCGCTGGCGCAGCGTGACGGTGCCAGCCAGAAAGGCGTTGCGCAGTTCGGTGCGATAGTGCATGACGTCGTGATAGCACTCCTGCAGATTCTTGGAGGTGAGCTGGTCATCCACCTCCTTGAGGTTGCGCACCTGGGACGGCGTGGAGGGGTCTAACTGGGCCGGGATCTGGTGCGACTCATAGCGCGCGGCGTCCAGCACGTTGAAGAGCAGCACCGAGTGGTAGGCGATCAGGGCGCGGCCGGATTCGCTGATGATGATGGGGTGGCGGATGCCGGCGGGGTCGGTGGCGGCCATCACGCCTTCGATAATGTCCGAGCAGTATTCGTTGAGGTCGTAGTTGCTGCTGCTGGGGAAGTTGGTGTGCGAGCCGTCGTAGTCCACGGCTAGGCCGCCGCCGATGTCGAGGATCCCCATGGGGGCACCTTCCTGTACGAGGTCGGCATAGAAGCGGCTGGCCTCGGCAATGGCCTGGCGGATGTGGTCGATGTTGGGGACCTGCGAGCCGAGGTGGTAGTGGAGCATCTGGAAGCAGTCAAGCATCTCGGCTTCGCGCAGGGCATCCACGACGTCAATGATCTGGGCGGGGGTCAGGCCGAAGACGCTACGGTCGCCGCCGGACTCGGTCCAGCGGCCGCCCACGCGCGAGGAGAGCTTGACGCGCACGCCCAGGCGCGGGCGCACGCCTAGGGCGCGGGCGACCTTAAGGACCAGGGCCAGTTCGCCCGGCATCTCCAGCACGATGATGGTTTGCACCCCCATTTTGAGGGCATAGCAGGCCAGGCGGATGAACTCCTCGTCCTTATAGCCATTGCAAACGAGGTAGGCCTCGGGGTCATGCAGGTAGGCGAGGGCGGCGATCAGTTCGGCCTTGCTGCCGGCTTCCATGCCGTGGTGCCATTTGCGGCCGCAGCGGGCGATCTCTTCGACGACCTGTTGCTGCTGGTTGACCTTGATCGGGTAGACGCCGCGGTAGACACCTTGGTATCCGAGCTTGCTCATGGCGCCGTTAAAAGAGCTATTGATCAGGCGCATGCGGTCGCCGAGGATGCCGCCGAAGCGCAGCACGAGCGGGAGCATCAGGCCGCGGTCGCGCAAGCCGGCCACTAGGTCGGTCAGTTTGACGGGGACGGTCTCACCTGTGGTGGCGCCCGGCAGGCGGACCTGCACATTGCCATCGGCGGCGATATCGAAATAGCCTGCGCCCCAGGTACGGATACCATAGAGCTCTACGGCGTTTTCAACGGTCCACTGATCTAGCGTATCCACTTTCATATGCGTTCCTTTTATCGGGTGGGCGGCGGTACAGGTTGCCAGAGTGGCGGCCAAACCGCAAGCGCGGGGGTGGGACCCCAAACTGCGAGAGTTCAGCGCGAGGGTCGAAGGACTGCCTCATTTGAGGCGGATAAACCACGTCGAATGCACGAACTGACCCGAAAGAAGGCGCATCGATCGACAATCGGAGGCCCGAGAAGTCCGGCAAGGCTCTAA
>CAIOST010000331.1 GCA_903861045.1 uncultured bacterium
ACGGCCTTCCGCATCGGCAGTGATGGGTGGTGCAGCTACCTCGGCCGGATGGACGAAATCCGCGTCGAGACCGTGGCGCAGTCCGCCGCTTGGATACGCTTCCAGTATCAAGCCATGCGCGATCAGGTCTTGGTCTACGGCGACCAGATTGTCTCCGTCGCGGCTACGGCCAACGGCTTTGAGGCCGGTCCCACCAACGCCCTTTTCACCATCAGCCGCACGGGCCTCAACACCAATCTCCCGCTCACCGTTATGCTTAATGCGCCCACCGGCACCGCCACGGAGGGCGTGGACTACACCACGCTCCCACGCACCACAATCCTCCCGGCTGGTGTTTGCTCCACGGCCCTCTGCGTGTCGGTTAAGGACGACTTCTGGGTGGAATCCACCGAAGCCGTTACCGTCTCCCCCGCAGCCGGCAACTACCGCATCGCCGCCGCCACCGCCACGGTAACCATTGCCGACAACGATACCAACGGTGACAGCTCCGGCATGTCCGCCACCTTCCAGATGACCTATTTCGGTTCCTTGGGCGTCGCCACCAACGCCGATCCGGATGCCGACGGTCTCACCAACCTGCGCGAGTTCCAACTGGGCACCAACCCCACCCGCGCCGACACCGATGGCGACGGTATGCCCGACGGCTGGGAAGTCACGAATGGTCTTAACCCTTGCGTGAATGACGCGGCCCTCGACGCCGATAACGACGGCCTCGCCAACCTGCAGGAGTACTTGCACGGCGCCAATCCGCGCCATGCCTACTCGGATGCCGATGTCCTTGCCGACGGCGAGGAGGTCAACATCTTCGGTTTGAGCCCGGCCTGCGCCGATTCCAATCAGAACGGCCTCCCCGACGCCTTCGCCAAGACCACCCGCCGCGGCTGGGAGACTTCCTCCCGTATCATCGACCACAATACCCATACCTTCACGCCATCCGGCGACTTCCTCATCTGGCCGGACTCCGCCGTCTGTTCGCTCTTCTACGACCTGCAGACCGATACGCCCGGCTTGCACCTCCTGGAACTCTCCGCCGCCAACTGGGCCGCCGTGACCATCCCGAACTACGCCTTCGAGTTTGCGATCTATGCCAATGGCGTGGCGGTGGGGACCATCGCCATCCCGGCCCGCGCCAACTACGGCGTTGCCACCAACCACTTCATGCTTCCTTGGTTTGAGCCCGGCGCGTATCGCGTCCAGCTCGTCTGGCTCAACCGCTATGTGGTGGACGGCCTTGTGGACCGCCCTGCCATCCAGCGCGTCCGCCTGCTGGCCATCGACAACACCACGGACGCCAACCACGACGGCATCGCGGATTGGATGGTCCCGGTGCTGCAGGCTTCCAGCGCGGATACCGACCACGACGGCCTGCTGGACCGCGACGAGGTGCTCACTTACCACGGCAACCCGCTCCTCACCGATACCGATAACGACGGCCTTGCCGATGCCTATGAGGCCCTCACCAGCCACACGGCCCTGAATAGCGCCGACACGGATGGTGATGGCGTCAGCGACGCCGCCGAGCTCCAGCTCACCGGGACCGACCCGCTAACGGCGGAATTCACCAGCGGCTGGCAGAGCGTGGCTATGCGCATGGGCAACGATTTCGCCGCCGTCGCCGGTGACTGGCGTCGCGATCAGACCAACGTTGTCGCCTTTGGCCGCGGCTGGGTCGAATATGCCTTCGTCCTTCCTGCCAGCGAAACCTGCGTATTGCGCGTGAATGCCATGCACGAATGGTGGGGCGCCACCGGTGCCGTTGTCACGCCGCTCACCACCAGTGATCTGCTGCTCTCGGTGGATGGTCAGTTCGTGGGGCGCTACACGCTGCGTTCCACGCCAGGGTCACCCGGCGAACTGGATGCGATCCTCCCCTATCTGCCAGCCGGCAACCATACTGTCCGCCTCTTCTGGAATGCCATTGATCCCCGCTTGCACCTGCGTCTGCAGCAGGTCGCCTTGGGCTCCTTCGGTGGGTTAGATGCCGACCACGACGGCGTGAAGGACTGGATTGCGTCGGCCACCCGACGCTCCAGTGGCGTGGATCGCGCCAGCGCCGCCAGCGTCGTTTCGCCCGCCTGCGTCGAGGGGTATGCCCGCTATCCGCTCCTGACCTCCGCCACCTCCGGCAACAAGGCCGTCGCGGTCCTCCCGGGCGTGGCGGGTCGCTGGTATACGGACTTGCCGCTCGATCCCGCCGGTGCCGCCACGCCGTTATCCGTTCAGTTTGAGCATGGCGCGGTGACGACTAACCTACTCGTAGCCTGGACTTCGCTGGACTTGCTGGCGGCCTCCAACCAGATCTTGCGGTTGGGCGATACGCTGCGCTTCACCGTGCTGCCACCCGATGGCTGCTCCAACGGCACAGCCGTCATAACCCTGGATAGCGGCACCCCGTTCGCCTGCACCCCTGGGCAATCGTTCACGCAGTGTTTCGCCGTCGCCACTAACCACGTGCTCCAGGCGACTTGGACCCCGGAAACCGGGTCGGCTATCGCGCGGAACATCAACGTCGCAGTCCTGGCCGCCCCCCTGCCGTCCGCACCAGCCTGTATGCTCGGCCGTACCCGCACCTGGACCTGCACCAACGTCACCGCGGGTGTGATTCTACAGACCGATCCCGACACGCCTCTCACCTGGGATGGCACCAACGCCACGCTCACCGTCTACCGCATGTACGCCGAACACGTTGTGGTGGCGCGTGCCGGCGCGCATGGGCCGATCCTTACCTCCCGGCGCATCAACCCCTTCTGGGTCCAGGCGGCCGTGGACTCGTATGTCAACGTCGTGGAAACGCGTGCCACCAGTCAGGTCTGGGCCGACCGCATGGTCAGCCTTGGCATCCCCGGCGACGTGCGGGTCGAGATTGCCATCTTTGTGGCAGGTGTCACGTTTGATGACCTGAGTGTGGTGCGCAACTTGACGGCGGCGACGATCGGCGAGGCGGGCGACTACACTTTCCTGCTGATCCACCCCAACAGTGTGGCGGCCTCCGTCTGTCATACCATCCGGTGCTATCAGGGCGGCG
>CAIOST010000332.1 GCA_903861045.1 uncultured bacterium
CAGCGTAGCGGGTGGTGAATCCAAACGAGGTCAGCGATACAGGGTTATGCGCCACACCCGGCTTAGTTTTCAGCAAGCGTGTCGATGGAAATGAATTTGCTATCGGGTGTTTTATGGGGCACGCGCAGCCCAAGCCTTGCGGCAGATTCATGCGCACGTCTTTGGCGGCGGCGGATACGGCGGCCCCGCCCTACCGGCCGGAAGGCATACTCCATTCGCGTTCATTCGCGTTCATTCGCGGTTCCAACAGGCGCATTGCTCCCCTTTTCGTCACATTCCTTTTGCGGCGGCGGATACGGCGGCCCAGCCACCCACCCGCTTGCACCTGCTACCTTGTCAACCACCGGGCCGTTACCGCATAATATCGCGCATGGCCAAGCCAGAACCAGAACTACTAAACGCGGTGGCGATCGCAGAGGGCGAAGAGCTCCTGATCGATGCGGACGTGCTGAACAATGCCCACTTGCAAGCCTTAATCGAGGCCAACGAGGCGGGCTGCGAGCTGCGCATCATGGACCCTGGCAAACGCTTTGCCGGCACCATCACAGATCAACGCCGCAAACATGCCGTCATGCTGCTGTATAGCCCACTGTCTGGCTGGGACAGCGCCTGCACCTGCGACGACGAGGACGAGGGCTTCTGCGTACACAGCTATGCGCTGCTCTCCATCTTGCTGGATTTCGCCATAGCGCAGGCGGTGCCGACGCCGCCTGCCACTACGCCGCCTGCCACTACGCCGCCTGCCACGCCGCCAGGCCTGCCGCCACCCGCGCCCACACCCACGCCCACACCCGCGCCAACCGCAGTACAAGGCGCACTCGTTAACCGGATTGCGGCACGCTTGGACCGCCCCCTGAAACCGTACGAAACCCAGCTCCTGGCGCGCTTGGAGTCCCTGCATCGACTGCTCCATCAGGGACATTATTTCGCGATCTCCCAACTGGCCGGCTTGAAAGTGGATTACTCCTCCCAGAAGCTGGATGACTGGGCGGACCTGCGCACTCTGGCACCTGCGGATAGCGCCGATCCACTGATCTGGTGGGGCAATCTGGTCGTAGCCCTGCTGCCCCATGACGTCGAGATGCCCGAGCTGTTGCTCACCATTGCCGACCTGCCGGCCGCTAAGCTACGCATGCAGCAGTGGCAGCGCAACCAAGAGGTGCAACGATGGCACCGCACCTTACAGTCCGCTGCAAAAGCGTGTGCCTTGGACAGGCACCACACGCCCATCCCCGTGGCCGACCTGCGCCTGAGCATCCGCGCGCCCAGCACCATCTGCCTGGAAGGGCTGAACACCGACACCCACGTGTATCGCCCGCTAACCGGCAAACTCATCAAGCGGCTGCACGAAGAGGGGCTGCCTGCCACCTGGCCACCGGAGGCCATGCTGCTCTGGTCCATTTATACGCAGCACTGGATGTTCTCGGGTTATAATGACGCCACGAAGCGGATCATGGATCCTGGCACGCCGCGGGTCTTGGTGGATGTGCTGCGGCACCCCTCCCTGAACACCCGCCTCGTGAATGAACGCGGCGAAGTGCTGCCCCGCCCGGAGGGGAAGCTCCGCTGGGAAGTCACCCTTGCCACCACCCAAGCTGACGATTATGCCCTGCGCCTGGTCACCCCCGAAGGCCAGCCGCTACCGCCACTGGTGGCCACACTGCCGGCCTACCCCCTGAACTACTACCTGACCACCACGGCCATCTATCAGGGTCCGCGCCTGCCGGCGGGCAAAGCCGATCTCGACGCCTGGCAAGCCATCCCGGCGCCGGCGCTGGAGACGGCGGCGGGGGCACACTGGCTGTTGGCGCTCGAGGCCCCCTTGCCACCACGCCTGGCCGAGCGCGTACGCCACGAAAAGATCCAGGTGGTAATCCGCTGCGCCCTACAACGCCCCCCCGCCAGCAGCGAGCAGTGCACGTTTACCCTCAGCGCAGCCTCTACCAATGGGTTGTGGCAGGCTAACTGGGTGGACCGGGCGACCGGCTGGCGCAGCGTAGAGCAGCTCCACACGCCACAATCCCCCCAAGTGGCCGCGACAACAGAACCCATTCAGATCTACGACCAGTCGGCTCTGGCTGTCGCCATGGCCTTTCTGGACGAACTGGAGGTGCGCTGGGCACAAGAGTTTAAAGCCCTGGCCACGCGTGTCACCAAAACCTTCCCGGAACGCTTTGCCGCCTGGGTGCGCCGCGCACCGCCGCATGTACAACTCCGGCTGGATGGCGAGCTGGCTAGCCTGACGGAGGTAGCCATCGCCGGACAAGTCCGGCTGGACGTCACGGAAGACGGGCTGGATTGGTTTGATTTGCGCGTGGTCGTGAATGTGCAGGACACCACCCTGACGCCCGCGGAGATCAAACTGCTGCTGGCCGCGCATGGCGGCTTCGTACGTCTGCCCAACAAAGGGTGGCGCCGCCTGACCTTCGCCCTTTCTCCCGAAGAAGAGGAGTCGCTGGCACGCCTGGGGCTCAACGCGCGCGATTTCGACGCCGAGCCGCAGCGCCTGCATGCGCTGCAGTTAGCGGATGGCACCGCGCGCCGCATGCTGCCGCCGGAACAAGCCGCGCGCGTGGAGCGGCGGGCCGAGGAGATCCGCCTGCGCACCTCGCCCGCGGTGCCGGCCGGCATCACCGCGCAACTCCGCCCCTATCAGCTCGAAGGGTTCCACTTCCTCGCCTATCTCTGCGTCAATCGCTTTGGCGGCATCCTGGCCGATGACATGGGGCTGGGCAAGACACTGCAAGCCCTGACCTGGCTGACCTGGTTACGCGCCGAGGCCGGCAAGCAACCGGCGCCCGCGCTGATCGTCTGCCCGAAATCCGTCACTGATAACTGGCTAGCCGAAGCCACCCGCTTTGCACCCGGCTTGCGCGTGCAGGTCTGGCGCGGCGGCGAAGCTATCACTGGCCTAGCCACCCCGGCGGCGGCCGACGTGCACGTCATCAACTATAATCAGTTGCGGCTGGCGGAGGAGAGCGTCTGCCACGCCGACTGGCTAGCCGTGGTGCTCGATGAAGGACAGTACATCAAGAATCCGTCGTCGCAAGTGTCGCAGATTGCGCGCCGCCTGCGCGCCCGCCACCGGCTGGTGCTCACCGGCACGCCCATTGAGAACCAACTGCTCGACCTCTGGAGCCTTTTTGCCTTTGCCATGCCGGGGGTGCTCGGCACACGTGCGCAGTTCGGCCGCACGTTTGACGCCAAGGGCGACCCGTTCTCGCGCCGCCGCCTATCGGCCCGCGTGCGCCCCTTCCTGTTGCGCCGCACCAAGGCCCAGGTGGCCGCCGACCTCCCGCCGCGCGTGGAGGAGGATCTTTTCTGCGAGCTGGAAGGGACGCAACTGGCCCTCTATCAGGCCGAACGCAAACGCGCCCAGCAACTGCTCCTACGCATCGAAACCGACAAACAGCTCGCCGAACAGCGCTTTCACATTCTGGTCTCGCTCTTGCGCCTGCGCCAGATCTGCTGCCATCCGGCGCTGGTCCAGCCCGATGCCGACCCCGCCGAGAGCGCCAAGCTCGACGCCCTGCTCGAACTGCTGGGACCGCTCATGGAGGAAGGGCACAAAGTTCTGGTTTTCTCCCAGTTTGTCGAGGTACTGACGCTGGTACGCCGCGCTCTGGAGGCCCGCGGCTGGCAACATTACCTGCTGACCGGCGAGACCGAAGAGCGCGGCGAGTTGGTGCAGACCTTCAAAGCCTGTGAGGGGGCCGCCGTTTTCCTGATCTCCCTGCGCGCCGGCGGCTTTGGCCTGAACCTCGCCGAAGCCAGCTATGTCGTGCTGTTCGATCCCTGGTGGAACCCGGCGGTCGAGAATCAAGCCATTGACCGCACCCACCGCATTGGCCAGACGCGTACGGTCAATGCCTACCGGCTACTGGTCAAAGGAACCGTCGAAGAGAAAATCCGGCTGCTGCAGCGCCAGAAGGGGAGCCTGGCTGAAGATGTGCTGGGCGAAGAGCGCTTTGCCCAGGCGCTAACGCTCAACGATCTGCAGTTCCTGTTCGACAGTTGACACAATTCTCTCACGCTTGCTTCTGTCGATACGATTCCACTTCCCAGTTTTCGATGAAGAGGCGGGCCTGGTCAGTCATGTATGCCACGCCGCCAAAGGCCGCGGTAAGCTGCAGCACCTGGGCTGCGTCCTGCGCCAGCTCCAGCGCCAGGTCGGCATGTTTCTGCGAGGCGCCCAAGCCGTAGACGCGCTCGCCGGCTACCACCACCTTGGGGAGGTAGCCACGCGTCTGCCTATACTGCGCCACCGCTTCGGCCGTGAGTGGGCCAATGAACGGGAAAGCCTTGGCATAAACCAGGTGATCCGGCGTCAACGGACCGGGCGCATAAGCAAACTGGCCGGAGGAGGCCAGATACGCCGCATCCGCGCCGAACAGAGCCCGGAGCTGCTCTTCCACCGCCAGATCCCGGGCGGAGGTGGCGATCGACAGTGTCAGCGCCACTTGGGCCTGCTGGTAGGCGGTTTGCAGGGCGGTCATGACCCGCGCATAGTGGCGGCGTATTTCGTCGGGCGTATGGCCGGCAATGAAGACGCCGTGGTTCTTGAGCATCAGGATGGCCGGTTCCTGGCCATGCGCGGCCTGATACTGACAGATCCGTTCGCGCACCTCCATGCAGAGTGTATAGCCTGGATCAATGTACTCCACCCAGAGCGCTTCCGGCAGGAGACGAGCGCAGGCGGCGGCGCCATCTTTGCCGCAGGTCAGGCCATTAACCAGCGCCGGGTGCGTATGAACCACGTAGGTCGCCTCGAAGACATTATGCAGCGGCGCTTCCACGGAGGGTCGGCCCGCGTCGTTTTCAACCGCGGCGGCCATCAGGTTCTTGACCAACTCCTCGCGCGCGGCGGCTTCCTTGGGGGTAGCCACGGCATAGAGCTCATTGATCTTGGCGCGGTTCATGGCCACGAACTGTTTTTCCGTGAGCCCGGCCAGCGTCGTGCCGGAGGGCTTGACCCAGAGCGTGGTGGCGTTCTTGACCGAAGTATTGCCCCCACCGCCTTTGACATAGAGCGGGGTGCCAAACTCGTGCGACAGGGCGGTGATCGTCTGTAGATCTTGCATAGGGGACTCCTTGGGTAGGCCGAAAAGATGCGCCACGCCCGCGCCGTTGGCAAGTGCAAACTAAAGGCGCTCTACCGGCCAGACGTCCGCACCAAGCCTCGCACCGCGCCATCCGCACCGGGCGAGGCTCCCGCCGAGCAAGACACGTGACTGGCCAACAACATCCAACACACAACAGCCAACGCCCAACGTCCAAGGGCGACACCTGCCACCCCTTCGCGCCCCTCGCGCTGAAAACTCCCCATTCGCGGCCATTCGCGGTTCCACCCTAACACCACCCACCTCACCCCCCTCCTTCGCGCACCTTCGCGCCCTCGCGCCTTGGCGTTACCATGGCCGTGCTCGGGCGATAGTCGGACGACGATTACGGTCGACGCGTACGGGCGACGCGTACGGACGACGAAGGGCACACTTAGTCCTTCACGCTTAGTCGTTTACACTTAGTCCCCACACTTAGTCCCTGCCTGCTCTGGCAAAAACCTTTCTGCTGCCAACCTGTGGCTCCGGCGGGTTCGGCTGGTCCGCCCTTGGCCTGGCGGCGGGGCGGTGGCGATCAGAAACGGCGGCTCACGACACCGCGCGCGCTACCGTGCCAGAATGTCCAGCCGGGCGGGCCAGCCTGACACAGCACGTCGAACGCCGAACACGTAACCCTTTCCGTCTACCGCCGTGCAACGCCATGTTCGCCCACCACGGGTGCCAGCGGGAAAGTTGGCACGAGACCAGCTATACTCGCCAAGACTCCTACAGCTGAGGGTTTAAACATGGGCAGGTTCGGCGCAGACCATTCAAGTTGGCCACAAAAGGTACATAAACCACAAATAAAGTCGGGTCTTTGTGCTTTTTTGCGACTAAATGCCGCCCGGCGGGGCGTCCGCATAACCATGGCTTCAGGCAAGGCCCAGGCCCCCTTCCTTTTTCCGTTTTTCCGTTTTTTCGGTATACCCGAGCTGGGCGCTTTCCGGTATAGTACATGGTCCTTGTAACGCGAACGAAAGTGGCATTCCTATGGCCAACAGCCTACGTAAACAAACACCTGTCGTCACCCCGGTCGCCTCTGCGGCCCTGACCACCTCCACCATGACCAGCGATGAGCGTGCCCTGCAGGAAGCCCGGCCAGACACCCGCCACTTCTTCCGCATGGAGGACTGGTGGGCGGCAGCGGCCACCTTCCTCTTTTCCACCATCGTTTTCTATTACCACATGGCACCGGAAGTCACGCTGCAGGACTCCGGCGAACTGGTGACCGGGGCCTTCACCTTTGGCGTGCCGCACCCCCCCGGCTACCCGCTCTGGGCCCTGCTGGGGTATATCTGGAGCCATGTGGTGGTGCCGTTCGGCAACCCGGCCTGGCGCATTGGCACCATGTCGGTCTTCACCGGCGGCCTGACCGTGGGCGTGCTGACGCTCATGATGACCCGCAGCACGCGGGTATTGCTGCACACGCTCCCGTGGTCCAAGGACATCGAAGAGCGTCTGCTGCACTGGATTGCGCTGATGGTTGGCATGAGTACCGCGCTGCTCTTCGGCTTCAATCGCGGCGTCTGGCTCTGGGCCAGCGTCTCGGAAATGCGTGTGCTCAACGCCTTCTCGTTTATCTTGATCGCCTGCACCTTCTTTGCCTGGATGACCCAACCCAAGCGCATGGGGTTCTTGTACGTCACGCTGCTGATCTTCGGCTTGAGCATGACCAACCACCAGACCGTAGGCGTGATGGCGCTGGCGCTGGTGGCGGGGACACTGGCTGAAGGGCTGGATCAATTCTTCCATGCGCGCAGCACCCTCTCAGCCAAGGATGCACCGCGCACCATGCCCCTGCTGAGGAGCTCCCTCGCCACCTTCTGGGAGTTATCCGTGGCGGTGCTCTTCAGCCTCTCCGCCGTCTTCCTGCTGTTCGGTTGGCTGAGAACGGATGACCTTGGGCAATTATTTCACGGCCCCGCCCTTGGCCCGGACATCTGGCGCACCGTCATCATCCTCATCGTGGCCACGGCCGGCATCCTGGGGATGCGCAAAGGGGGCGGCATGGAGAGCTGGGTGCGCAAGGTGCTGGCTCTGATTGTCTGCACGGTAGCCATTGCCATCTACTGCGACAAGTCGGGTGATCCCCTGGTACAGCAGGCCGACCTGCGCAAGACCTGGACGCTGCTCGGGCTCGGCGCGCTGTTCCTAGGCGTAGGTTCGGAATACGGCTGGATCAAGCCACGGCAGGCGCTGCGCTATACGGGGCTCTTCCTCGCGGGCTGTGCCTTCTACCTCTACATGCCGATCGCCTCCCTGACCAATCCGCCCATGAACTGGGGGTATGCCGGCACCAAGGCCGGGTTCCTGCACGCCATCACCCGCGGCCAGTACGAGAAACTGCAAGGGGCGGACCCGTTCGGCGCCATGTTCGGCACCCAGATTTGGATCTTCATCCGAGGCTTGTTCCACCAATACTCCATCGCCCTCTGCGTGCTCGGCCTGATCACCCTGCTCGTGGCTACCATCTGGATTGTGACCAAGCTGATTGAACAGCGCGACAAATACCAGTGGATTGTCTGGCTCTGGCTGGGGTTCATGCCGTTGGCCACCATTGGCATGGTCCTCATGCGCAAGGTCGTGCTGGGGCTGCCAGTGGAGTTTGGCCTGCCGGCCATCATCTGGGGCGTCAGTCTTTCCACCATCCTCAGCATGCTCATTGGTGCCTGGCTCTATCTGCGCTGGCCGGGTCGCTCCTGGCTGATCTTTGTCTGGGCCGCCTTCCTCGCCTCCAGCCTAGGCTTGATCATGATCATCAACCCGAAGCTGGACAAGCAGGAGCAGGAGATCACGATCAAGTTCTTCGCGCCGGCACACGGCTTCTACGCCATGCTCATCGGCTACGGCATCGCCATGGTCTTCGGCTTTATGCTTTGGCTCTGGAAGGACGTCCCGCGCCTGCTGGTACAGGTCGCCGCCGTGGCCCTGCTGGCCCTACCCTACGTCACCTATCGCGAAAATTGGAGCCTCTGCTCCCTGCGTACGCACGACTTCGGCTACCAGTTCGGCTACCGCATGTTCTGCCCCGGCGGCGGCTATCCCGACATGGAAACGAACGCCGTGCTCTACGGTGGCACCGACCCCGGGCGCTTTGTCCCTACCTATATGATCTTCTGCGAAAGCCGCGTCAAACCGCAGGATCGTTACCAGAGCGCCAATCTCCTGCCCAAGGACGGCTTCAAGGAGGGCAGCTCCTTTGACCGTTCGGACGTCTACATCATCACGCAGAACGCGTTGGCCGACAACACCTACATGAGTTACATCCGGGATCACTACGACATCTCCCGGCCGACCAACAACGCCACCATGCTCCAACGCGCGCTGGGACGCGACCACACCTTCCCCGTGGACCCTATCCGCATCCCCACGCCGGATGACAGCACCAAGGCCTTCCAGCAATTCGTGGAGGACTGGAAGGCGGGCAAGGCGCCCCCCGGCGCGGACCTCAAGATCGAGGGTGGCCGCGTACAGGTTACGGGCGTACAGGCCGTCATGGCCATCAACGGCATCCTTGCCAGGTGGATCTTCGACTGGAACAAGGAGAAGCATGCCTTCTACGTCGAAGAGAGCTATGTCATCCCCTGGATGTACCCCTACCTGCGGCCAGCGGGTGTGATCATGAAAATTGACAAGGATCCGCTGCCACCGCCGCAACGCGATGCCACTGGGACCTTGGTGGGCGTGTGGTCAGAAATTGTAACCAAGGACAAAGCGTACTGGGATGCGCTCACAGGCGACTTCACCAACCGCGAAGAGTTCGTGCGCAACAAGGACGCGCAGAAGTCGTTCTCCAAGATGCGCTCCGCCATTGCCGGCCTCTACCTCTCGCGCGGCATGCTCGCAGAAGCGGAATATGCCTTCCGCCAGTCGTTGCAACTCTGCCCCGACAGCCCGGAAGGCTGCTTCCGGCTGGCCGACCTGCTCATGAATCAGCGCCGCTACGACGACGCGCGCCAGCTCATGGAAGGGTATCTCAAGGTGGACGAATACAACGGCAACGTCAAAGGGTTCCTCAACCAGATTGACAATCTGGCTGCCATGGACAACCGGCGCAACGAGCTCCAGGCCAAACTAGCCAAAGGCGCGGACTACAAAGAAGTCATGGAACTCATGGTCATCTTCTCCCGCATGAATATGCCACAGGAAATGGGGCAGCTCGGCGCAAACATGCTGAACAACAGCAACACCCCCCCCGTCTATCTCATGCAACTGGCGCAATTATGCAGCGATACCCGCAACCCGGACATGGCCGCCGAGGCGTGGCGCCGCTACCTCGCGCGCGTGCCACAAGACTCCCGCGGCTGGATCGAGCTCGGCTGGATTCAGTTGTCAAAAAATCAGGGACAGGAGGGGTTGGCCTCCTGGCAAAAAGCCGTGGAGATCGGCGGCGAGGCGGCGCGTGGTGTCCTGCGCAGTGACAAGCGCTTCCAGCCGCTCTGGCAGCAACGCGACCTGCCGCCGCAATTCCACCGCCTCATCCAAGCGACCAAACCGCCGCGCATGCTGGACCTAGAACTGTAACCCGCGCGCCGACGGCGCGATTTTGGGACAAGCCCTACTGGCCCCGGGGCTTGACGCGGTTAGTCGGCGTGGCGGACCAGGGGTCTTCCGGCCAGGGGTGGCGCGGATAGCGCCCGCGCAGCTCCTTGCGGATGAGCGGATAGCCGTTCTGCCAGAAGCTGCGCAGGTCGCTGGTCACCTGCACCGGGCGCTGCGCCGGCGAGAGCAGGTGCAGGCAGACCGGCACGCGGTCACCTGCCACCCGCGGCGAATCGGCCAGCCCGAACACCTCCTGCACACGCACCGCCAGCACCGGTGCCTCGCCTTGATCGTACTGCACCGCGACTCGTGAACCACTGGGCACCGCCAGATGCGTGGGCGCCAGCAGATCGAGCTCGCGCCGGCGGGCACCCACCGCGGACAGCAGGGCCGCCGCCAGGTCCACCCGCGCGAGCTGTTCCCAGCGCATGATTCCGCCGACCAAAGGTCCCAGCCACACCTCCAGGGTATCCGCCAGCGCAGCGTCGGAAACATCCGGCCAGGCCGTCTCGCCGCAGACGCGTCGCAAAAAGAGGATCCGGGCCTGCAGGTTGCGCGCGGCGGCACTCCAGGGTAACTGGGCGATGCCTTTCTGCCGGATACCCGTAAACAGCGCCGCCTGCACGGCCGCTTCATCCGGATTGTGTAGTGACCCTTCGTGCAACACCAGTGCGCCAAATTTCTGCCGCCGCACGGCACGCACCGCTTCGCTGCGCCGGTCCCAGACGATTTCGTCTTCCGGTTGTATACGGCCAGCGAAGTCCTCCTCCATGTCCTCCTGCCGCACAGGCGCCGCCAGCCGGATGCGCGCATCCACGCCATCATCCTGCAACTCCGCCGCCACGAGCCATTCACCCGCCGCCAGGCCATCCGCCGTATCCAGCGTGGCGCCATGTCCGTTAGCCAGCAGGAACCGGCCGGTGGCATCGCGCCGCCGCGCCAGCCGGTCCGGGAACGCCCAGGCCAGCAGCCGTCCCGTATCCAACACTACGCGATCCCGCGGAAAGGGGCGCGCCCACTGCGTGGCCAAGCGGTGCACGCGCGCCTGCCAATCCGCCGTACGCGCATCATCGCCGCGTTGGTGGTCGGCCACCTCCGCCGCTTCCCCCACACCCAGCCGGTCCAGCAGCCGTCTGGCATCGGTCTCGCCGCGCAGCGCGGTCTCGCCCGACCGCTCGGTAATGGCGGCGGCCAACAGGCAGGCACGCTGGGCCCCCCCATGCTCGGCGGCCAGCAACACCATGTGGGCCAGCCGCGGATGCACCGGCAGCGTTACCAACTGCCGGCCACGCGCGGTAATGCGCCCATCGTCTCCCAGTGCCTCCAACTCGTGCAGCAGTTGCACGGCCTGCCGCCAGGCAGCATCCGGCGGCGCTTGGAACCAGGGCAAATCCGTGCGACTGGGCGCGCCCCAGAGCGCCGCTTGCAAAGCCACGGGAGCCAGGTCAGCATCCATGATCTCCGGCAGCGCGGCCGGGGCTAGCGACCGGTCCGTGGCCTCATCCCACAACCGATAACAGACGCCGGGCTCTGTGCGACCGGCGCGCCCCCGGCGTTGATCGGCGCGGTCCCGCGTGATGCGCAGCGTCTCCAGCCGTGACATCCCGTTGCGCGGCGAGAACCGTGATACGCGCATCCAACCGGCATCCACCACCACGCGTACGCCCTGAATCGTCAGGCTCGACTCCGCAATCGAAGTCGCCAGTACAATTTTGCGCTGGCCCGGCCGCACCGGTTCCACCGCGGCATCCTGCGCGGCCCGCGGCAGCGCCGCAAAGAGCGGGTGGATCGAAACATTGGGTGGCAGGTGGGCGCCACGCAGCCGCTCGGCCGTACGGTGGATCTCCCCTTCCCCGGGCAGAAATACCAGGATACTGCCAGACTCCTCGGTGGCGATCCGCGCCACGGCCTCGGCCACCTGCCACGGCAGTGGCGCCGTGCTGTTGCGCGCCAGCAGGCGCGTCTCCACGGGCCAGGCGCGCGCCGTCGCCGTGATCACCGCCCCCTCGCCCAGATGATCCGCCACCGGTTGCGCGTCGAGCGTCGCAGACATCACCAACAGGCGCAACTCCGGCCGCAAATGGCGGCGCACATCCAGTGCCAGTGCCAGCCCCATGTCCGCAGCCAGGCTGCGCTCGTGGAATTCGTCGAAAATGATCAGACCCACTTCCGGCAGGTCCGGGTCATGTAACAGGCGCTGTGTCAGCAACCCTTCGGTCAGCACCTCGATGCGGGTCAGGGGGCCGACGCGCCGTTCCAGGCGGATGTGATACCCCACACGCTGGCCCACCTCCTCGCCCAGCAAGCGTGCCATGTAGCGGGCCGCCGCGCGGGCCGCCAGCCGGCGCGGCTCGAGCAACAGAATACGCCGCCCTTGCAGCCACGGTTCATCCAGCAACGCCGGCGCCACCAAGGTGGTCTTGCCGGACCCCGGCGGCGCCTGCAGCACTACCGGGCGGTTGGCCGCCAGGGCCTGCGCCAGTTCTGGCAGTACGGCGCGGACGGGCAAATCGGGAAGCACGTGCAGGGGTAACGTCATGGTTGCCTTATGCGCGACCGTAATTCTCATTATGGAACTCGGCGGGTCCGGCGGCCCCGCCCTGCCACAATTCGTCGATTTCACACTGTTATTGGTAGGGCGGGGCCGCCCGACCCACCCTACCTGCCACAATTCGTCGATTTCACACTGTTATTGGTAGGGCGGGGCCGCCGGACCCGCCGCCAAAAGTCCATAATGAAAATTGCTGTATGCGCGACTGCTTCAAGCTGCCGCCTCCGGCGCAAAGGGTGGCACGGGGCAATCCAGCGCATCGGCAATCGCGCGCAGCGTCTCCGCCTCATGCAGGGTGGTGAAACCATCCGTCGCAACCACTGCCGTGCACGCCATCAACAACTGCTCCTTGCAGGCGGATGTCACTTCCGCCAGCCGGTCCAGGTGTTCCTCCAACTCATGGAACCGGATCTCCCGGCTAGCCTGCAGCGCGCCGCCCGGGTCTTGACCAAGTGCCGCCCACCCGGCCGCATAGGCGGCCGCAGCGGCACCGGCCTCCGCCGTACCATTCCACGCCAGCAACGAAAAGATACAAACCAGTGACCGCGGCACTTCCGCCAGATCCGCATAGCGCGCGCGCGGCGCCTGCGCGAGATTGAAATGGCGATCCAAGCGGCGTGCCACCAAGTGCAACAGCGCAAATTCAAAGACGTCCACTTCGTCGTCCGCCAGCACCATGGCATGGAGGTTTTCGCGAAACGCCACATACCCCGCGGCATCCAGGGCGCGCAACGTGCCGATGGCCAGATCGGCCAGCGGCAAGCGACACGCGGCGGGCATCGCCGCGCACGCGACATCAAAGAAAACCAACCTGGCATAGACATTCGCCGGCGCACCCGCCGCCAGCCGGGCCATCTGGCGCTGCCGCACCGCCGGTTGCCGTGATAGCGTCATGGCATACAAAACCGCCATGCTCCCCACCACCGTCTGCGTGGCCGTGCGACACTCCGCGGGGATCGCCTGCAACAAGGCCGCCGCATATACCACGCCCTGGAAATCCGGCGCACCCACGCGCTCCGCCAGACACGACACAGCCGTACGGGATGACGCCAAGGCCGGCGGCAACGCCACCAGCGGCGGCGGACGCGCTGCCGCCGTCGCCGGCCGGGACGCGCTCTCACCATCCACCAACGCCCGCCGAACCGTCTGCAAATCTCCTGCAAACGCCGGATCCAAGCGGCGAATGCGCTCCTGCAAAGGCGGGTGCGTATCAAGGAAATTCAGCCACGAAGCGACGCCCGGCGCGGCTATAAAGAAGTGACTGGCCTCCACCGCCGACGCGGCCGCCACCCGCCCCCCCAGTTCCCGCGCGGCGATCTTCTTGAGCGCACCAGCCAGCCCTTGCGGATTGCGTGTAAACTGCACAGCCGAGGCATCTGCCAGGTACTCCCGCTCGCGGCCGATCGCCGCCCGGATCAGATTGGCAAAGAACACGCCAATATACCCGATCACCATCACCGCCAACCCCAGCAGGAAGAGCACCATCACCAGCCCGCCCCCTTTGTTATTCCGGCCCAGGCGAACGTGCCCCAGCACGCGCATCAACGCATACCCGGTCAGGGCAATCAGCAGAATGCCATGTAGAATCCCCATCAGCCGCACATTCAGCCGCATGTCGGCATTCAGAATATGGCTGAATTCATGCGCCACCACCCCCTGCAGCTCATCCCGCGTCAGCGTGCGCAGCGCCCCGCGCGTCACCGCTACGGCGGCATCCTGCGCGCAGAGCCCGGCTGCAAAGGCGTTGATGCCATCCTCGTCGGCGAGCACAAAGATTTGCGGCACGGGCGTACCGGAGGCAATGGCCATCTCCTCGACCACATTGCGCAAGCGCTGCTCGCCTGCATCCGCCGTCGCCGGATCGACGGGCGTACCACCGAGCAGCCGCGCCACCACCGCGCCGCCCCCTTGCAGGGCCAAAACCTTGTAGAGGGTGCCACCCAACAGAATCGCCAAGGTGGCCAAGGTGGTAAAGCAAAACAGCAGCGGCTGCCAGAGGGGCGGTGCCGCGGCCTCCAGTTCATCCTGGTGCAACTGGGTTAAACCCAGCCACACAGCGCCATAAATCGCCAGCACCATTGCCACCACGGCCAGCGCATACAAAGCCACCAGCCACCGCGTCCACTGGCGCGCCCGGTCTTGATAGTCGAAAAAGTTCATGTGCGGAACCCGTGCAGCGGATTCCCGGTTAGAACGTCACCTTCGGCGCTTCGCTCGCCGCCGGGTTGACGAGGTCGAAGAGCACCGCCGCCTGGAAGCCCAATGCCCCAGCCAGCAAGATATTGGGGAAGGTCTCGCGCGCGGTGTTGTACTGCATCACGGCATCGTTGTAGGCCTGGCGGGCAAAGGCCACCCGATTCTCGGTCGAGGAGAGCTCCTCCATCAACCGCGCAATGGTCTGATCCGCCTTGAGGTTGGGGTAGGCTTCCATCACGGCCATGAGACGCCCCATGGCGCCGGAGAGCGCACCTTCCGCACCGAGCAGTCCCTGCACCGCCAAGCCATCGGCCGGATTGGCGGCCGCTGCGCCCCGTGCGGCGACGGCCTGGTTGCGCGCCGCAATCACGTTCTGCAGCGTCACGCTCTCATGCTTCAGATACCCCTTGGTGGCCTCCACCAGGTTCGGGATCAGATCATGCCGCCGCTGGAGTTGCACGGCAATCTGCGCAAAGGCGTTCTTAAAGAGGTTCCGCAGCACCACCAGTCGGTTATAGATCCCGACCGCCACCAGCGCCCCCACCACCAACACGCCCACCAATCCAAACAGCACCATCGTCGATCCACTCATATCAGTCCCTCCCGTCATGCCAGCAATTGAGGCCTACTGTACCTGTACCCTGCTGGAAAAGCCAACAGCAAAAAGGCAAGACACATGGCACAGGGCGCATCCCTGTTTATGTTGCGCGCAACATAAACAAGGTTATGTTGCGAGGGGCGTTATGTTGCGTAGCGTAATGAGCATGCAAAAGCGCGGGTGTTTGGGGGGGGGACGGGCCGATCACGCAACATAATATCCAAGTTGTAGCTGTTGAGAGGGTGAAGAGGGGCTGCTA